>JBNMNW010000035.1:0-30145 GCA_051278165.1 Planctomycetota bacterium
CGTTGACTTCGCGCGCTGTTAATGCGCACGAGGAGATAGCAAGTGCTCTTCGAGATCTCCTCCGCCGTCAGTCGCACAGTGATGAGTAGGCGTCAGGACTTGCTCCATCGTCGAGAGTGGCGTTGCCGGCCGAATCGCGCGTCGGGTATGATGGCAACCCAACTACACAATGCAGCAGACGACGCTTCGCGTCGCAGCTGAGCGTGACAGACGTTGGACATGCGATGTCAGAACCCCCTCAAACACCACGGGAGTATGCCTACGTCTCAATCACGGGGCCCGGCTTGCATCAAGCAATCACGGGGTGTCTAGGATTCGAGCCGTCCGAAGCCGGTAATGTCGGCGACCCAAATCCGAAGACGGGGCGACCCTACCGCCACCTGACGTGGCGGATGCTGAGCGGTCTCGACGACACCCACGCCATGTCTGAGCACATCTCGAGCCTGCTCCTGACATTCGGTCAGAGATCGCGTTAGTTGCGAGAGCTGTGGCTGGACTACGACATCACGTTGCAGTGCGTTGGTTACTACCCGACTAGCCAAGGACCCGGTGCGCACTTCGATCGCGAGGTTGTTCGTCAGGCTGCGCAGCTTGGGTTGGCGATCGACTGCGACTTTTACTTCATCGACTGTGGAGACGATGGCTAACTAGTCTCAGGAGCAGGAGGCGCTTCGCGCCGCAGCTCAGAGACCACAGACGTTGACCTGACGTGACCACGAGCGAAACACCCAAGAGCAAGAGCTACCGACCGGTTCGACGTGCCTTGACGTTTGGACTGTGTGCGCTTGGTGTTCGTGGTCTCACAATCGGACTCAGGCATCTCTTCGCGCCGGGCGACACTTTCGATCTGGACACAGCGGTTCGCTTGCTGCAAGCACTCAATCTACTCGGCACGTTTGTCGCACTTGCTGGCGTCGGCTACTCGGCGATTGCGAGCTACCGCGGAGAGTGGGGGGTGAAGCTGGTCGCAGCCTGGTTGTTCAGTGTCGCAGCCGTAGTGCTGACCATTGAGCTCTTCGTGTACGCACGCTTCTAGGGCGGGACTCGTGGTTCCGGGACGCGCCTGCTAGGCAGCCTAACTACACGATGCAGACTGACGGCGGCCCGATCGGCTCGTATGTTTCGAGGCCGGCCCATTGGGGCTCGCAGTCTTCGGTCTAACGCTGCTCGCCTTTATCGGGTTCGTTCACGGTGGCCGGCACGCCCCGGATCGCGAGGCATCTTGCGGAGCCGCCGTGTGACTCGCTGGCGACCGTCGGCCAGTAGCTCGATGAGCCCTGGCCGCTAGTTCAGTGCCAACAGGTCCGTTTCGCATGCAGCGATTGCCAGCTGCAGTTGCTGCAAGCGAACGTAGGCATCGCGGCCTGGCCGTTGGTCGGCGCGGTTGATCATGCCGCTAAGGTAGCGAACCTGCGACTGCAGCATTTGACGCGGGTAGGCGCCCTTTGCGTTGACCAAGCGGGCGCGCAGTGCGTCGAGCTTGGCACCGCGTTCTGCTGACGTCTGGGCGCTCGACAAGTCGCGAATGTCGGTGACGAGTTTGCTCGTGCGTGCCGTCAATGTCTGCACTTCGAGGATGAGATCACTCTGCGCTTGCAGGTCTTCGGCGGTGATGCCTTCTGCAGCCAGACGCGGATCCATTGTCAGTGTCAGTCGCTGGGTGCTGACGCCGTCGGCATGGACCAGGCGGATTTCGTAGGTGCCCGCTGCAACCAATGGCCCGGCACCGCTGTTACCTTCGCGGCGCATATCCCACGTGTAGCGGTGCAGTCCCTGATCGGCGCTGAGTGCGCGTTCGCCACCGCCGCCACGTCGGAATGGTGCGCGCATGCCTTGGTCTCGTTGCCCTTGGCGAGCACCGGTCTTGCGTTTGCTGAGCTTGATGGTGCGAATCAGTTCGGGCTCGGCCTTTGATAGGTCCCGAATCTCGAGCTGCAAACTGCTGGCCTTTGCCGGCAGCACGTAGTGCACGTTCGCGCCCATGCCACTAAGGCGCGTGCGAACGGCGGGACGCGGCGCAAGCAGCGCGACGTCGCTTAGGTCATGGCCCTTGAGGCCGCGAACCGCAGAGATATCGTCGAGGATCCAGAACGAGCGACCCATCGTCGACATGACCAGGTCGTCGTTGTGGATGACCATGTCGGTGATCGGGGTTACCGGTAGGTTCTGTTGGAAGCTGCGCCATGACTTGCCGGCATCGAGCGACAGATACATGCCCCATTCGGTGCCGAGGAACAGCACGTTTTTGTCGGCCGGGTCTTCACGCAGCACGCGAACCGGGCAGTTCTCGGGCAAGCCGTTGATGATGCGCTGCCAACTGCCGCCGTAGTCGTCCGTCTTGTAGAGATACGGCCTCTGGTCGCCGAGTTGATACAGCAGCACGCACGCGTAAGCGGTGCCAGCGTCGAACCGCGATGGCTCAATGGTCTGCACTCGTCCGCCCTTCGGCATGTCGGGCGTGACGTTGAGCCAGTTGTTACCATCGTCACGCGTCACGAAGATCGGACCATCGTTGGCGCCGGTCCAGATCAGGCCCTTCTGAATGGGGGACTCGGCGATTTCATAGAGCGTCGAGTAGTACTCTTCGCCAGTGATGTCGCGGGTGATTGGGTAACCCGAGTCGACTTGCTTGTCCGCTTCAAACGCGGTCAGGTCCGGCGAGATCGTCTGCCAAGTTTTGCCGCCGTCGCGCGAACGATGCAGGAATTGGGAGCCGTGGTAGACGGCGTCGGGGTCGTGCGGCGATAGCGAAATGGGTGCGACGCGCTGGAAGCGATACTGCAGGTCGCGCGGGTTGTGGCCATAGAGACTTTCGGCACCGACGTAGTAGTGCTGCTCTTGTCCGGTGCGGTGGTTGTAGACACCAAAGCGCCCCTTGCAGTTTGCGTAGACGATGTCGTGATCGCCCGGCTTCGGCACCGCAGGACCGGTTTCACAGCCGCCGACGGCTTGCCACAATCCCTTGGTTCCGGCCAATGACGAATACGGCGCGCGACTCGGGATGCGAATCGTCGAGTTGTCTTGCTGGCCGGCGTAGACCCAGTAGGGGAAGCGATCATCGACCGCGACTTGGTAGAGCTCGGCAGTTGGTTGGTTGTCTTGCTTCGACCAGGTATTGCCGCCGTCGGTGGAGACGTTGGCGCCACCGTCGTTGCACTGCACCATCAGCTTGGGGTCCTCCGGATGGATCCAGGTTTCGTGGTTGTCACCGTGCGGCGTGAAGCGGCGCCGCCACTTCTTGCCTCCGTCTGTCGACTCCTGGCAGCCGGTTGCGTTGACGATGATGCGTTCGACGTTGCTCGGATCACAATCGATGTTGCAGTAGTAAAACGGCCGGTCGAGCAGGCCGCGCTGGTTGCTGACGAAGCGGAAGGTCTCGCCGTGGTCGTCGGAGCGATATAGACCAGGCTTCTCCTTGGCTTCCATCAGCACCCACAGCACGTCCGGCGACGAGAACGAAACCGCGAGGTCGCTCTTGCCAACGATGCCGGTCGGCAAGCCGCCGCCAAGTTGCTGCCAGTTGTCGCCGCCGTCCGAGGTGCGCCAGACGCCGCCTTGCTTGCCACCGCTCTTGACCGTCCACGGCTTACGTTCGCCTTCCCACATCGATACGTAGATCATGTCGGGGTTGGCGGGGTGGATCTCAAGGTCAACCGCGCCGCAGGTTGGCGATACGTGGAATACACGCTGCCAGGTCTCGCCGCCGTCTTTGGTGCGGAAGACACCGCGGTCCTCGCTCGGCGCGAACGCGTTGCCGATCGCGGCGACGAACACGATGTTGTGGTCGGTGGGGTGGATCTCGACTGCGCCGATTTGCCCGGCGTTGTCCAGGCCCATGAACTGCCACTTCTTGCCCGCGTCGGTTGACTTGTAGATACCGCGGCCAGGAATCACATTGCTGCGAATGCCATCGGAACCGGTGCCAACCCAAATGAGATCTGAGTCCGTCGTCGCGACGCGGATTGCACCGATCGATGGACTCGCAAAGAACCCGTCCGAAACGTTTCGCCACGTGGTTCCAAAGTTGTCGGTCTTCCATACGCCGCCGCCGGTCGCGCCCATATAGAACGTGCCGACGTTCTGGACGTCACCGCAGACCGCCGTGGCGCGTCCACCGCGCGACGGGCCGATGTTGCGGTAGGTCAACGCATCGAGCTTCGGCAGCTCTTGTGCAGCCGAAGACTCGACCAGTAGCAGAGAGAGAAGGACGGCAGGCAGGTGCTTCGCGATCATGAGCAATGGCGGTGGGGGACTCGGGCTTGTCGACGATAGGGATTCGGGGGTACGCGAGTCCGCGCATTTCGTAACAACGCCGCCAACGTGTTCTGTGCCCCCGGGCGTTCCGCCGTAGACTGCCCTCGCCTTGCTAAAAGCGTTCGTCGCACAATCCGCCCAGCAGCCCGATGGTTGGCTGGCCGCCCTGTTCGGGGTTGGCGTCGCTGGCGTCTGGCTACCGGGCTCGCTGTTTTTTGGCACGTTCATCACCGAAGATCTGTCTTGCGTTGCGGCGGGCATCTTCGTTGCGGACGGTCACATCGACTACGTTACGGCGACCGTCGCGTGCACGCTCGGCATCTGGCTCGGCGATATTGGCCTCTACCTGATTGGTTGGCTGATGGCGCGCGGCTTGCTGCGATGGGGTTGGGCCAAGCGCAAGATGGAGCGCATGAGCAAGAGTTCGTGGCGTCGCGCATTCGATGAGCACGGCGCGAAGATCTTGTTCACTTCGCGCTTCCTGCCGGGAACGCGCGTGCCGAGCTACCTCGCTGCTGGTGCGATTGGCTGGTCGTTGTGGCGATTTGCGGCCGTCATGGGGTTGGCCGTCGTCATCTGGACGCCGTTGTTGGTTGGCGCCGCGATGATTTCGGGCAAGGTTGTGCTCGAGTGGTTGGCCGCGTGGGGCGCCTATGCGTGGGTTGCTGTGCCGTGCGCGCTGTTAGTTGCTTGGTGTGTGTTGCGGGTCATGACGCGCATGGTTTCCTGGCGTGGTCGCCGGCTGCTGGTTGGCAGCTTTCGCCGTTTGACCCGCTGGGAGTATTGGCCGCCGCTGTTTGTCTTTCCGCCAGTTGTGCTGCATCAACTGTGCACGGCAATTGTGCACCGCACACCGCTCGTGTTTAGCGCCTGCAACCGCGACATCCCGTTCGGTGGACTTTTTGGCGAATCGAAGGGCGACATCCTCGACTTGTTTGCCACATCGTCGCGCGCTGGCGTGTTCGTGGCTACCTATCGGCGGCTACGGCGCAGTGCCCCGGTCGAAGAACGCATGGCGGCCGTCCGCACGTTCCTTAAGGCCGGCCGTTGTGTGCTCAAGCCCGACCAGGGCGAGCGCGGCACGGGCGTCGTAGTGGTCAAGGATGAAGAGTCGGCGCGTGCTTGGCTGCACGCGTGTCCGTATGACGCGATCGTACAAGAGTTTATTGAGGGCTCTGAGTTTGGCGTCGCTTGGTGCCGCAATCCAGAAACTGGTCTCGGTGAGATCCATTCGATCGCCCACAAAGTGCTGCCCGCCGTCACCGGCGATGGCAAACGTTGTCTTGAAGACCTGATCCTCGCTGACGATCGCACCGTAGCGATGTCGCGCCTGCACTTGCAGGCGCACGGGACGCGGCTTGGCTGGATTCCAGACGCTGAAGAACACGTATCGCTCGGAGACCTCGGCACCCATTCCTGTGGCGCGACGTTCTTTGATGCTCGCGATCTGACGTCCCCTGAGCTGCACAGGGCGTTCGAGGCATTCATGAGCGAAGTCCCCGGTGTCGACTTCGGCCGATTTGATGTTCGCGCTCTCACTAAGGATGCGTTGCGCGCCGGCAACGGGATCGCCGTGCTCGAGTTTAATGGTGTCACCGGTGAGGCTACGCACGTTTATCAACCGGGCTACCCATGGTCTCGCGGCGTGCTCGACATGATCGCTCACCTGCGCCGCGCAAGTCGCATCGGCGCGCACAATCGACGCGAAGGGCACGCACCGGCGACCTTTGGGCAGTTGTGGGGCGTGGTGAGCACGGCTTGGCGACGGCCGAAGTTCGGTTCGCCAACCATGGATTCGTGACGCGCCGATGCTTTGGCGGGTGCGCTGTGACCGCGTCGGCAACGGCTGGTGTTGCCTCGCTGGAGCCATTCGGTCATGTCTCGGCATTGAGCCCACTGGTTCGAGTCGTTCTCGCCGCCTACGCTTAGGTGCAGTTAATGACGGCATCCGAAGATCTAGTTGGCGCAGTCTGCGCATCCTTTGCGACCCTCGCCGATCACGTCAGTCTTCTGGCGGCTGAGGACTACTGCGCGGCGGTCCCGGAGCTTGCTGGTGCCACGATTGGTCAGCACGTTCGCCACTGCATGGATCACTACGTGACGCTGCTCAGCGGCATCGCGACGAAGCGATTCGATTACGACGATCGCGCGCGCTCCACCGATATCGAATGCGATCGCGACCGCGCGCTCGGCAAGCTGCGGGTGTTGCTAGAAGAGCTGCGTTCGGTGTTGTTGCAGGCGGACCTGGGCGTCACGGTGCACGCGCGCTCGGCCTCGTCATGCACCGGCGAAGTTGCGTGGATGCGGTCAACGCTCGGTCGCGAGTTGCAGTTCGTCGTCAGCCACACCGTGCATCACGCCGCGATGGTTGCGAACAGTTGCCGCGTGCGCGGTTTGCCGGCATCGGCCGAGCATGGTGTCGCGCCCTCGACGTTGCGGCATCGCGCCGGGATGTCGGGGCAGGGCTGAGCTTGCTCACGGCAAGGGCGCGGGCTGCCCCGCCAGGTCCATTCGCTCACGACTTGAGCCGTGCGCCCCAAGACGTTTGCCAATGAACGTCTGCCGCGACTTCCGCACGCGGGCGATGAGCACGTTCGCGGGCAGGTTGTTCGGCGAGCGTCTAGTCTACTTGCCAGTTGCCGGCTTCTTGATCGTCGGCTCGCCTTGCAGCCAACCAAGCGAGATCAGAAACTGGTCCATCGCCAATACGGTCAGGTAGTAGTGCTTCTTGTTGCGCTGGTTGAAAAAGCCGTGCGGCAGGCCCTTGTAGAGATGTAGATCGCAGCGACTGCCGGCGGCCTTCATCTTGTCGGCGTAGCTCTCGGCGGTTGCCACTGGGATATGCTTGTCCTTGGTGCCAAGGAACACGATCGTCGGCGGGGCGCCCTTTGAGATGTTGTGCAGCGGCGAGATCTCGCGGTAGCGCTTCTTGACGCGCGCGTGTCCATAACCGCCGGGACCATTGTCGAAGACAGGGTTGAACAGCAGCAGCGCATTCGCTTTCGAGCTGACTGTCGTGTCTTCGCCCTGCTCTTCGAGTCCCGGGACGACGCCGGTGGTGGCGGCAACGTGGCCACCGGCGGAGCCTCCGCCGGCCGCGATTCGCTTCGGATCGATGCCTAATCGTTGGGCGTTGCTGCGCAACCAGCGAACGGCGCTCTTGCCGTCGGCGACACACGCGAACGGGTCGGTGCCATGCCGCTGCTTGACGCGGTAGTCGCAGACGGCGGTGACCATGCCGCGGCTGGCAAGGTAGTGCGCCTGGGGCTTGAACTGCTCGATGGTGCCGCCGTTCCAGCCGCCGCCGAAGTAGAACACAGCCGCTGGGCGGGTGTCGGTCGCGACGTGGTCCTTGGGGAAGAATAGGTAGAGGCGCAGCTCGACGTCACCGACCGTCTTGTAGACGACGCCGGCCTTCGCCTGCAGCGCCGCAGCCACCGGCTTACTAGCAGTCGGCATCGGTGCGTCAGCTTGCGCGAACAACATGGGCGATGTCGCGAGCGCCAAAATCATCGGTAGGCAGCGGATCATTGCACGCACGATACCGCAGTCGCTCTGCCCAAGGCTACGGGGCTTGACGCAGAACTTGAGGTCCATCGGCGCCATGCCGCTTTGTGCGTCATCTACCTTGTTGGTCGATGCTGGCCGCGAGCGGCACGCGAAGGTCCTGGCGATGTCGAATGACTCGCATAGCGAGCCGCGAGAATGGTGGCAAGTTCTAGTCGAGAGTTCCAGTCGAGTACGGTGAGCAGGTATCGCTTGCACCATCTTTGCGTGCGTGATTTCTCAACGGCCCCTATCGCGTTAGGGTGTCGGCATGAACGGCCCGCTATCTCGTCTTCGTGCTCCGCTTCTCCCCACCGTGTTGGCGGCGACTCTTGGCTTTGTTGGTTTGGTTGCCGCGCAAGATGCTGTGGTTCCCCAGCAACCGACGTGGCGGCAACTGTTCAACGGTAAGGACCTGACGGGTTGGACGCCGAAGATCGTTGGCTACGACGTTGGCGAGAACTTCGGCGATACCTTCCGCGTCGTCGATGGCTTGCTGACGGTTTCGTATGAGAACTACGATGCGTTCGACGGCCGCTTCGGCCATCTGTTCTATGACGAAGAGTTTGCAAGCTATCGGCTGCGCGTCGAATACCGCTTCGTCGGTCCGCAGGTGAAAGGCGGTGCCGGCTGGGCGTTCCGGAACAGCGGCTTGATGATTCATGGTCAGCCGGCTGCGTCGATGGACAAGCAGCAGAACTTCCCGGCGTCAATCGAAGTGCAGCTGTTGGGTGGCCGCGAGGAAGGCAATCGCCCGACCTTGAACCTTTGCACGCCCGGCACGAACGTGGTCCGCGACGACTCGCTGTGGACCCGGCACTGCTTGGACTCGGAGTCGAAAACCTATCGCGGCGACGTTTGGGTTACGGCCGAGGTTGAGGTGCGCGGCGATACGATTCGCCATCTTGCCGACGGCCATACGGTGCTTGCGTATGAGCAGCCGCAGTTGGATCCGCGCGACGGCGATGCGAAAAAGTTGCTCGCCGATGGTCGCGACAAGATGCTGAAGCGCGGCACGATCTCGCTGCAGTCGGAGAGCCATTCGATCCAGTTCCGCTCGGTCGAGATCATGGAGCTCAAGGAGCCTGGGACATGGGCCAAGCCGTTCCTTGCGAAGGAGCTTTCGGAGCACTGCACTACCAAGGGCAACTGGACGCTTACTGATGGTGTTGCCAAGTTGACGCCGAGCGACGGCCAGAAGGGCTGGCAGCGTTACGGCCACTATCTCTGGGTTGAAGGCGATTACGCCGACTTTGAAGCGGAGTTTGAGTATCGGCTCGAGAAGAATGGCAACAGCGGCTTTTACTTCCACGTCGGCGACGAGGCGAAGCCCGTGGCGACCGGCGTCGAGGTGCAGCTCTACGCGACGGCCACCGACAAGTTGCGTCTGACTGATCACGATGCCGGCGGCATCATCCCCGGTGGGCCCCCGAGTTCGAATGCATCGAAGCCGGCAGGCGAGTGGAACCACATGCACGTTCTCTGCGAGAAGGGCACGATCTTAGTCACGCTGAACGGCCGCCTTGTTCATACGATGGCGCTCGACAACAAGCGCATCGCGGATCGCCCGCGCACCGGCTCGATTGGCTTTCAAGATCACTCGCTGCCGCTGCAATTGCGAAACCTACGCATCCGTTCGCTCTGATCCACGAACCAACAGATGATGCCCACAAACCTGCAGCGCTTGGCGCTGGTTCTCGCCCTCTTTAGCTGCAGTGCTGCGCTTGCCCAGGATGGCAAGCAGCAGGATGGCCCGCTCGAACAGGGCAAGCTGCTGTATGGCGCGATGTGCGCGGCGTGTCACGTGCCCGACCGCATGCACGTGGGGCCGTCGCTGGTTGAGATCGCCGGCCTCTACGGTGATAAACGCAAAGACTTCCGGGCTTGGTGCAAGGACCCCCAGCCGAAGCGCAAGGGTGTCATCCAGATGCCGTCGATGGCGTCACTGACCGATGATCATCTGAATTTGATTCACGGCTATATCGTCGCCAGCACGAAGGGCATGAAGGAAGTCGTCGTCAAGAATGCCGACCAATTCCGCGCCGCGCCATCGATGCGACGACGGCCTTTGGTATTGCGGTTGTTCATGCCGGAGGCTGGTCCAGCGGCGATCGCCGTGGCCGTCAACGACGACTATCATTACTGCTTCGATGCCGGTGCGTGTCGCCTCCGATACGTGTGGAAGGGTGACTTCGTCGACGGTTGGCCGGTTTGGCGGGCCAATGGCAATGGGCTCGCGAAGATTGTTGGCGACGTGTTGATGCGAGAAGCCAAGAGCCCGCTGCCGATCGCAAAGCAGGCGAAGCGCAAGTTCCTCGGCTACCGCATGAAGGATGGCTTGCCGACGTTTCGCTATCGCATCGGCAAGGTCAAGATTGAAGAGCGCATCTCGATGAGTGGCGACGGCTTCGCGCTGGCGCGACGGTTTGTGTTGCACGGCGCCCCGGCGGATTGGCGGATGACGTTCACGGCCTCGGACAAACTGGACTACTTCAGCGACGACGGCACGTTCGAAGGGCTCGTGTTCACGCCGAACAAGGCCGAAGGCAAGGTGCAAACGTTCACCATCATCATGGAGGAGAAGAACTGATGCATATCTTCGCAGTACTATTTGTCATGTTGGGCGCCATCCGTGGCGACGTCTGGACCGATGCATTCTCGATCGAGACGATTGAGATTCCTGCCGGCATCGATCCGCAAATCGGCGGCATCGATGCGACGCCTAGTGGCAAGCTCGCCGTGTGCTTCCATCGTGGCGAGGTGATGCTCTACGACCCGGCGACTGGCAAGTGGACGCAGTTTGCCGAAGGCCTGCACGAGCCGCTTGGCTTGCTGGCGGAAAGTGATTCGAGCCTGTTGGTGATGCAGCGGAGCGAGTTGACGCGTTTGCGCGATACCGACGGCGACGGCCGAGCCGACGAATACGACACCGTCTATGACGGCTTCGGCATGACCGGCAACTACCACGAGTTCGCGTTTGGTCCGGCTCGAGATCGCGACGGCAATCTCTACGTTTCACTCAACACGGCGTCGAATGGTGCCGGCATCCGCAAGGAGATTCGTGGTGAGTGGAGCGACATCGGCGTGCCCCGCGACCAGATGGATATTCAGAAGGAGTGGGGCAAAGTGCGCGGCGCGGCCGGGCGCATGTATGCGCGGGCCAAGTGGCGCGGTTGGGTCATTAAACTGTCGCCTGACGGGGAGACGGTCACGCCGTTCGCATGTGGATTTCGTTCGCCGGATGGCATTGGCTTTGATGCCGATGGCCGGTTGCTCGTTACCGACAATCAGGGCGATTGGCTTGGCACGAGCAAGGTGCATCACGTGCGCGAAGGTGGCTTCTATGGCCACGTCGCGTCGTTGATCTGGCGCCCGGATTGGCAGCGCAATCCGCTGCAGGTGCCAGCCGCCGAACTGAATGCCCTGCGCACGCCGGCCGCCGCGTTGTTGCCGCAGGGTGAGCTTGCGAGTTCGCCGACGCAGCCGATTGCCGTGCCTAACGGTGTCTTTGGCGCGTTTGCCGGTCAGACCCTGATTGGTGAGATGAATAATAAGTCACTGGTTCGCTTCCTGCCCGATCCAGTCGGCGACGTGTCGCAGGGTGCGGCGATTCCGTTCTTGCGGACCCCAGCGCTTGGTGCCGGCAACCATCGCATGGCGTTCACTGGCGATGGTTCGCTGTGGATCGGTAAGACGCACTTGTCGTGGGCGGGAGCCAGCGGCTTGCTGCGGGTGCGCTTGCGTGACAAGGCGCCTCTATTTGCTGTCGACCAAGTCCGGGTGAAGTCGAGCGGCTTTGCCTTGCGATTCACACAGCCTGTCGATGCGGCAACTCTCAAAGGCTTGAAGGTACGCGCACATGGCTACAAATACTTCAAGGCCTACGGCTCCCCCAAGGTCGACGATCGCGACGTCCCAGTCACATCGAGCAAACTTGACGACGCGGGCACAACGCTACACGTGCAGTTGCCTGAATTGCGCGAAGGCGACGTCTACACGTTCACCCTGGCCGGCCTAACCTCGCGCACCACCAAGCCGCTACTCGGAGACAAGGTCTACTACACCCTCTTAAAGAAGCGGTAGATACGGTGCCTTGCACCGTACAGTGACGCCTTAACTGTATGAGTAAGCCTGAGACTGATGCGCCGTTTCGCCCCCTAGACTGGGGCCTGTTGCTTGGCTCGGCTGTGATTTGGGGCGCGTCGTTTCTGTTCATTGCGATTGGGCTTGAGGCGTTCGCGCCTGGTGTGGTGACGTTCTTGCGGGTCGCGACGGGCGCTGTCTTTATCGGTCTGCTGCCTGGTGCCTGGCGGCCGGTCGCGCGAGAAGATCTGGCGAAGATTGCGTGGCTCGCGGTCACCTGGATCGCGTTCCCGCTGACGATGTTTCCGATCGCGCAGCAGTGGCTTGATTCATCACTCGCGGGAATGCTGAACGCGGCGATGCCGCTCGGCACCGTGGCGATTTCATGGCTGTTCTTCGCGACGCCGACCAGTATTCGGCGCATGGTTGGCGTGGCTGTCGGTGTCGTCGGCGTTTTGCTGATTGGTATTCCTGGCGCGACTACGTCCAGCACCCACGCGATTGGGGTTGCGCTCGTCTTGGCGGCGATCTTCTCGTATGGGTTCGCCATCAACATCGCGGGGCCGCTGCAGCGCAAATATGGCTCGATGCCGGTGCTGTCGCGGGCGTTGGTCATTGCAACGGTGTTGGTCGCGCCATACGCCGCAGTCGGCCTGCCGGTCTCAACCTTTGCGTGGGGGCCGATGTTTGCTTGCATCGCCCTTGGCGCTGGCGGCAGTGGCCTGGCGCTCGTGCTCGCCACGAAGCTGACGGGCCGCGTTGGCTCCGTTCGCGCATCGATGACGACCTACGTGATCCCGGTGGTTGCGACGCTGCTCGGCATTGCGGTGCGAGGTGAATCGGTGACGGTGCTCGCGATTGTCGGCACGGTAATCGTCTTGTTGTCCGCGTGGCTTGCGACCCGTTCCGGCCGTTCCCGCTGAGCGCCTACATCTTTGGCGCATGCCAACGGTTACGGGGGCTGGCATTGCACGCGCTCATTGCACTACCGTTGCGTCTTCAAATCAGCTCTGTCGAGACGAACTTCATGCCCAAGACCACCCGTCGGAACTTCCTTGCAACGTCTTCTGCTGCCCTTGTTGGTAGCGGTGTTTCAGCCTCGATGATGCCTAACGTTCACGTTCGCGGTTGCGACGAGATCAAGGTCGCGTTGGTCGGTTGTGGCGGCCGCGGTACCGGCGCCGTCGGACAGATCTTCAACACCAAGGGCAATGTGCGCTTGGTCGCCGTTGCGGATGCGTTCCGTGAGAAGGCCGAGAACTCCGTCGCGAGCTTGCGCGAGCACGCCGCAGACAAAGTCGATGTGACCGCCGAGCGGATCTTCACCGGCCTCGATGCCTACAAGCGTGCGATCGACAGCGATTGCGACTTGGTCGTCATCGCGACGCCGCCCGGCTTCAAGCCGCAGCAATTCGAATACGCGGTCAGCAAGGGTAAGCACATCTTCATGGAGAAGCCGGTCGCGACCGATGCACCCGGTATTCGTCGCGTGCTGGCCGCCGTGCTCGAGTCCAAGAAGAAAAACTTGATGGTCGGTGTCGGCCTGCAGCGTCGTCACGAGCCGAAGTACATGGAGACGATGAAGCGCGTGCATGATGGCGCGATCGGCGACGTCATCCTGTCGCGCGTCTACTGGAACGGCGGTGGCATCTGGTATCGCAAGCGTCGCCCGAATCAGTCGGAAATGGCCTTCCAGTGCAACAACTGGTACCACTTCAACTGGATCTGCGGCGACCAGATCGTCGAGCAGCACATCCATAACCTTGACGTCGGCTGCTGGGCGAAGAACGCCTACCCGGTCAAGTGCAACGGCATGGGTGGTCGCGGCATGCGCATGGGTGGCGACGCCACCAAGTCGCAGATCAACGATCACACGTTCTGCGAATACACGTTCGCTGACGGCACCAAGATGTATAGCCAAGGCCGTCACCTTTCTGGTGGCTGGACCAACGTCAGTGAAGCGCTGCACGGGACGAAGGGAACGGCGGTGCCTGGCGGCCGCATCGAAGGCCCGAACGCGTGGGAGTTCGAGGGCCACAGCCCCGGTGGTCACCAGCAAGAGCAGCACGACTTGATCGAGGCGCTGATGCGCGGCGAGATCTACAACGAAGGCGAATACGGCGCGCACTCCACGTTCACTGCCATCCTCGGCCGCGAAGCGTGCTATTCCGGTAAGGAGTTGAAGTGGGACGACCTGCTCGCAAAGGGTCGCGACATGGCGCCGGGTATCGACACCTACACGATGGACTCGGTGCCACCGACCGCTCCTGGTGAAGACGGTAAATACCCTGTGCCGGTGCCGGGTAAGTACAACCCGTTCGCTAGCTAGGCAGTGCTTGCTTGCGGGAGTGCTTACCCGCAGCAAGCCTCGCCCGCAGTGCCTCGCCCGCAGTGCTGTAGCCGCGCAGCCGATGCCCGCTGGCGATGACGCCATCTCCAGCCGGCAGTGACGCCATGCGTTGCTAACGGCGCGATCGGCGCACCCGCCGGCGGCACGCGGGTCCGCCGTTGCATCGACCCTTCCGATAGTGGTCCCATTCTCGCATCGGCGATCCGCAGTTGCCGGGTCCGTCCTCCGACCTCCGCGGCACCGAAAGTGGCGCGGACTGCATGCGTTTGCAGGTCGGGTATGGTCTCGTCATGCGAACTAAGCTGTCACGCGCGTTGTTTGTGTTTGGCGCCGTCACGTGCGCCTCACTCTCCGCGCAATTCAACGTCACACAAGTAAGCCCGACTTCCGAAACCACCGCCGCCTCCGCGGTTGGTGATATCACTTGGACTCTCAGTGCGCCGATCAACCCGGCGACGGTAACTTCGAGCTCGGTCATGGTGTGGGGACGTTGGAGCGGTGTCATGAGTGGCACGCGTTCGCTTGAGAATGGCAACACCGTGATTCGGTTCGTGCCGTTGGAGCCGTTCTCCGCCGGCGAGCAAATCACTGCGACGCTGACACCTGCGTTGATGAGTTCGGGCGGCGTCGCGCTGGCCGAGTCACACAACAATGCCTACTGGATCGCTTCGCCGCCGGCCGTGCAGACGCTCGTGCAACAGTCCGTAATCTCGATTCGCTTCCCGAGTGAAGGGCTGATTCGGTCCTACGGCGCCTACGCCGGTGACTTGGATAACGATGGCTTCTGCGACCTACTGATCCCTAACGAAGACGTCAGCGATGTGCGGCGCTTCATGAACGATGGGGCGGGTGGCTTCTCCGCGTTCACGGTGCACTCGCTGCCGTTCGGATCGAAGCCCAGCTCCAATGAAGGTGCCGACTTCAACGATGATGGCTACACCGATTTCGCGGTCGCCAACATCTCGGGCAACTCGGTCGGCGTGTTCCTCAACGATGGCACCGGTGATCTTCTGCCGGCGATTGTGATTCCCGTTGGCAATGGCCCACGCGGCCTGACGGTGCTCGACGTCGATAGTGATGGCGACACCGACATCATGACGGCCAATCGTGTTAGCGGCACGCTGTCACTGATCCTCAACAACGGCAACGGCACGTTCCAGCCATCCGTGAGCTTCCAAGGTGGCGTGTCTAACGAGACCTCGATCGTTGCTGCGGATGCGAACGGCGATGGCATCATGGACCTGTTCGTTGGTGGTTACGGCAGCCAGAACGTTGCGTTGATGCTTGGCGATGGCGCAGGCAACTTCGCGGTGTCCGCGACGGTTAGCGCCGGTGGGCGACCGTGGATGATGGCTTCGGGCGATGTCGACCTCGATGGCCATGTCGACGTGGTTGCGTGCCTGTCGAACGCTAGCAGTATCTCGGTGATGAGGAACAACGGTGCTGGTGGCTTTCTGCCGGCAGTGACGTATCCATGCGGCCTGTTCTCGTTGGCGATCGACCTCGGCGACTTGGACGGTGACGGCGACCTCGACATCCTTTCGTCGAGCTACTCCGGCCGCAACTTCTACGTCTTTCGCAACCAAGGCGACGGCACCTATGGCACGCCGCAGGTGCTGCCGGCAACGGGTGCCGGTTCGTGCGCCATCTTTGCTGACATCAACGGCGACGAAGACATGGAAGTCGTCGGCATTGATGAGCTCGCGGACCTGCTCTACATCTTCGATAGCCCGCCGCTGCCGGTGCAGCAGGAGTCGCTCGGTGCGGCGATGCAGATCAACGCCGTGGGTGGTTCGCCAGGCTTCAACGGTGCGCTGCCGTTGTCGGTGTCGCTCGGTTCGACGATGGGGATCGAGGTGAAGGGTCACCCCGGCGAGGCCTACCTATTGCCGTTTGGCTTTGGCATCAACCCTGGCCTTCCCGGACCGGCAGGAACCTTGGGGCTGGCACCCAACCTGCTGTTGCTTGCCGACGGCCTTAGCAATCCACTCTTCACTCTTGATGCGAATGGTGAGGCAACCGTGAACGTGCTGGTGCCGGCGTTCCTGCCGCCTGGCTTGCAGATCACGCTGCAAGGCCTGACCACCAACCCGGCCAACCTGGCGATTGGGTTCACGTTCTCGAACCCGATCACGATCGAGTTGAACTGATCACTGTGGCGGCGGCTGCGCCGCCCGGTGCTTTTGAACGCGCTGCCCTGCAACGCTGGCATGACCGGCGAGGAGCGTGCGACGGAGCTTGGCAGTCATCGCACGCTGGCCTTGCGCGACTGTCAGGTCAAGGGCGCCGGCGCGCTGGAGACGTTGGCTCGCGTCGGCCTTGAGCCGGGCGCGGCGCAGCTGGCTACTTGCCCTGCTTCTTGACGACCTGACGCAGCACGGCGAAGTCGCCTTGGTTCCAAGCCTGGCAAAACAGCGTCACGACGCCATCGTCAACACACGGGAACACGTTGTGCAGGTGGTCGAATCGGCTGAGCCCGAGTTCGTCCTTTGGCTTGATCGTTGAGACGATCTTCAATGTCTCCATGTCGACGATGTAGATCGCGGCCCCCGTGTCCTTGCTGCCGTTCGCTTTGTTGAGGGAGGCGGCGACGCCGTAGAGCTTGCCATCTTGCTTGAAGAACTCGAAGTCACAGGGCTTCGATCCTTCAGGTAGCGGGAACATGCTGACGAACTCGGTGTTCGGCTTGTAGCTGTGGATGCGCGCGAAGGCGCGTCCGGCGATGTAGATCAGGCCCTTATAGACCGTGATGCCGTGGTTGGTGCCGAACTTGCCCGGCTCGATCTTGTTGGTGCCGCCGCCGAAGATCGTGCCGGTCCACTTCTCTTCGTCGAGGTCATACGACATCACAAACTTCGACGCGTAGCCGTCGGTGACCCACAGCTTGCCATCCAAGTAGGCCGTGTCGGTCGGGGCATATCCGGCACCCTCTGAATACGGCTTCATGGTGGGGCGGCCGATGGTGTGCAGCAAATTGCCATCGACATCGGTGATGAACACGCAGGCGCCGCCGTTGGCCGGCCATGCGATGCGGCCCTTGCCCTTGTGCTCGAAGAACGTCGCGTTGTGCATGTTGAACTTCACCATCTTCGGGTCGGTGGCGAGCAGTTCAATCTTCGACCGGTCCGAGTGGATTCGCATCGCGCCCGCGCCCTGCAAGAACCAGTAAACCTCGCCCTTACCCTGGCGGTGATCGAAGGCAAAGCCGCCGTGCGCGCAGTCCAGGATCCGGCGCTTCTTGGCGAAGGGGTTCTCTTCAAAGACCATCTTCGGGAGGTCCTTGGCAGTCGCCAGCACGTCGAAGGTCAGGTTGCCATCACCGCTGCTAGCCTTGATGGCGGCTGTGTTCGTTGCCGCGGTGACGTTTCGGTTCTGCTGCATCGCGAGCACATGTTCGATCGTCAATAGCCCAGGACGGTCGGCGTTGTTGACGCTGTGGGAATGCCCGTGCTCGCTGCTGTCGGCGTGCGGTTGGCTGGCCTGCCCAGAACTGGCCGGCCCAGAGCTGGCTTGTTCAGAAATCTGCGCAGGCAACTGCGATGATGGCGCGGCGAAAACGGCGAGGCAGAGGGCCGTTGACGAAATCAGGCTGAGGGAACTCGGGCGCATGTTGGTCCTTTGGGGTTTGGAACGGGCGTTACTCTCGCGCAATTCCGTCCAGGGATCCATCGTTCTGATTGGATCGATGTCCCTGCAAAATATGCGGCCGGACACAAACCCTTCAAGCTACTAAGCTCTCGCGGGTCAGGTCTCGGACACACGGTTGTCGTGACGTTCGGCCAGCCAACAGACAGCGGAGACATCAGTGTACGTGTTACTCGAACGACCGGGCCAGCCATCGAAGCGTATTCAAGTGGTGGGCGATGAGGTGGTCATTGGTCGTGCTCCCAGCTGTGACGTCGTCATCGAGGAAGAGTTTGTCAGCAAGCAGCATCTTCGGATCCTGTCGGGCCTTGTTGCCGTCGATGTGTCGAGCAACGGCACGTTCCTGAATGGGCAGCGCATCCAGGGCGGCGTCGTGCTGGCGGGCCGGCCACTACAGATTGCCGACAGCGACATCACGCTGCGCATCGAGCTCGACGAAGTTGCCGTTGCCAAGCCGTCGGTTCCGGTTCCTGCTGCCCCGCGAACGGATCCAGCGGTCGCCAAGCAAGCCACGGTGTTGCAGGAGCAGCTGGAGGTCGCGGCGAAGCGTTTGCAGGCAAAGTCCGACGCGTGCAAGGCGCTCGAGTCCGAACTCAGAGGCAGCGTATCGGCTGTTGCCGAGGCCGCCAAGGAGATCGCGACGCTGCATCTAGCGGTGGCGGCGTTGCACCAGGAGATGGCCGAGCTGGAGGCTAAGGCTGCTGAGCCGACGCCGCCGACGGATGGTTCGGCCGCGGGTTTGTTGTTGTTCAACGTGCAGCGAGAGAACACCAAGCTGAAGAGGGCGTTGGCAGAGCAGAAGGCTGCGGTGGCTGCGGAAGCAGCGAAGATGTCGGTGGCGCAGAGCGACGTCGCTAGCCACTTGGCGGCGGCGAAGGCGCGCGCTCCGGATACGTTGGCTCCTGCTGCAGTCCAGGCGAAGCTCAATACGGCGAAGCTAGGTGCGGCGCCACCGGCTAAGCCCGGCAAGGCAGCGTTGCCGTTTGGTGATCCGATCGAGCCATTGGCTGACGAGCCAGCAGGCGTGAATCCGGCCGTTACTGGCAGTGCGGACCTCAATACGAGCCGCTTGTTGGAGTTGCTGCAGCAGGATGCCGACGCGATGACCGTTCGGCCCGAAGATCCACTCGATGCATTCTTGCTGGTGGAGGGCTTTCGCTTCTTGCGGCGCATGGAGCGCGTGATCACGCGCTTGGCCGGTGGTCTGATCCAGCTCTACCAGAACCAAACGATGGTGCCGGGTGTCGGCGGCAACCTGCGCCAACTGCTGGCTGAGATCGCAGCGCATCCGGACAAGCCGCACGTTCGTGCTGAGTTGCTCAACTACCTGCAGGGGCTCGGTCGCTGGCTGGTGGTGGCGTTGAGTGCCTACCGCAAGGCCGCCGAAGACTTGGCGGTTCAGATCAAGAATGAGCTGACGGCCGAGGCCCTGACTGCCAGCGATCCGATCTCGATGGTCAAGCGTGCGACCGGCAAGAGCGACGCCGAGTTGTGGCGGCGCGTTTGCGAGCACATGAAGACGCTGAGTAAGGACGAGATCGTCGAACGCGTCGAGAAGCTGGCCCGCGAGGCCGCTGACGAGTTGACCAAGGGTGATGACGATGGCTCGTTCCGTTAGGTGCGCCCTCGTGAGAGTGCGCAGTTAGGTGCGCCCTCGTGAGAGTGCGCAGCGGGGTATGGGCCTGGCGCGATGCGCAGTTAGCTGCGCGGCCAGTTACATAGCAAGGCACTCGGTCTGTTTGCCAGTTGACCTGTCTGCTGGTTGACCTCGCGAGCGCGCATGACGACGATGATGCCGTTGGCTCTGGATCGTCCGGGCCACGAACCGACTTAGACTTCGTCCGAGGCATTCGATTATGGCCCTACAAGTCGTCGCTGGCGCGATGCTGCAGTGTTCCTTTGGCGTGGCACCATCTTCTTTGGTGGTCTTACCCAAGAACAAGACCCTCTGCACGGGGCCGCCCGCGGCCACCATCATGGATAACATCCCCATGATGAACATCATGCCGTTCGGCATGTGTTCGAGTCCGGCGAACCCGCAGGTCATCGCGGCGACGGCTGCAGCATTGGGGGTTCCGACTCCTATGCCGTGTATTCCGGTGATCCCCGCGCCCTGGATGCCCGGGGCGACAACAATGCTCATCGCGAATCAGCCAGCGCTGAACAACAGCAGCAAATGCATGTGCGCGTGGGCTGGTGTTATCTCGATCAACTTCGCCGGCCAGACGGTCACAACCATCCCGGACGCATAGTCGGGTACTGGTGATCGGTAGGTGGGGCGATGCCCCAACCTTGTTGGCCCGAGGCCTCGATCACTGCTCGGAAACTAGCCGGCTTGCTGCTGGGCCTGCACGCGGTGGTCTTCGATCTCCATGTTCTCGCGGATGGCTTCGACAGCCTCGTCTCCGGCCTTCGACACGGTGGCGGCGACGATTTCGGCGGGGCGAGATCACAGCTCACCCACAGATCGCATCACAGCTCGCCCAAAGGTCGCCCAAAGTGCATTTTGGAGGCGTTTTAGGGGACAAGGCGTCTTGGGGAGCAAGCATGGGTCGCTTGTTCCGGCTCGTGTGCGTTCGGCTTTATGCCGTGCTTGCGTGCCTTGGCAGCCTGTAGCAGTTTCGTGTGTGAGGGTGCGTAGTGGAGATGCTTACCGCGCGCGTTAGGGCGCTCACTTTGCATCGCGCAAGAACGTCAGTCCTTGCTCAGTCACCCGAAACCTCGGCACGGCTGTGCGGCGTCGGAGTTCGCTTGCCAGTGATCGATCGCACAGGCGCCGCATTCGAATGAGGGCATCCGCTTGACGCTGTCCTGTGCTGTTGGACAGCCAAGCGAGTGGCATCAGGGTCTCGGGAGTGATCGCGAGCTGTTTCAGAAGTGCCACGTGCTGCTCGTCGAGTTCCCCATCGTCGGCTGGCTCGCTATCGGGTTGCTCGCCGGGCACTTTCTCGCCAGCTTGTTGCGTTCGCGCGGTAACGCTTGTGGCCGCTAGTTGTTCGAGAGCGGCGTCGAGTGCTTCCCGCATGCCCAGCTGATCCAATGTGGCAGGCTTACCGGTGGCTCGCGAAATGGCGCTGGCGAGGTCTTTGACGAAGGTCGGCGACTCGGCTACGAGGCAGGCGAACAGGCCGAACGGTTCTGGTGGCTGCTCCATTCCGGAATGGCAAATGGGAATCATGACCAGACCCGGCTGCCGCCAGCCGCTGCCAGCTTCGAAAGCGAGCCACGGCTGCTGCACGGATTGTTCACTGCAGAGTACGAGCATCACATCGGCACTGTGCAGCTGATCGTTGATCGCGGCTGCGCGGTCTTGGCCACTGGTTGGCGTGCCCGTGAGCCGGATCTGAAGCCCTGTCGCGTCCCCGGTCAGGAACATCCTCAAGGTTGCGCCGAGTAGAGCTTCTTCTTCGGTATGGCTGATTCGCAGTGTTCGGATGGACATGGATCCTTACTGCCCGACCCCGTTGTTCGGGTCTAGGTTGTTCGGGTCTAGGTTGGATAGGTCTAGTTTGGCTCTTTCGAGTCGCCGCCAGCCTTGGCCGCCGCCAGCTCGTCGGAGCGCTTCGAGAGCATCTTTTGCAGCGTGTCGATGACCTTGAGCAGTTCGAGATCGCTGGTCGACGTCTCACTCTTGGCTTCGTCGTCGATCACGGCTTGGTAGTTGGAGAGGATGGCACCGACCACGAGGTTGATCATCAGGAACGTGCTGATAATGATCCACGAGACGTGGTAGATCGTGACGACCCAGTAGTTGTTGCCAGCATTGATGCCTTCGTAGCGCAAGTCGGTCCAGTCCTCACACGTCATCGAGCGGAACAGCGAGAAGAAGGCTTCGTGCAGGGTCTCGTAATTCTCCCACGGGTCACCGGTCGCCGTTAGGGTCCCGGCTTGTTGGCTCCCGCCAAACAGTTCGACGCCAATTAGTGCATATACATAGAATGCGATCAGCATTAGCAAGAAGATGTAGAGCATCGACCGCGCCGACCGCAGCAGCACCTCGACGATGATCCGCAACTGCGGCATGCTGCGCACGAGTCTCAGGATGCGCAGCACGCGCAGGACCCGGAGCACGGTGAAGTAGCTAGGCACTGCCGGCACGAACGCTGAGCCGACAACCAAAATGTCGAATAGGTTCCACGGATCCTTGAAGTAGCTGGTCGTGTTCTTGCGACCCATGAATCGCATGCAGAGCTCGACGGTGAACACAATCAGCAGCACCGACTGCAGCGTTTTGGAAGTCGCCGTGACTTCGTAAGAGTCCCAGCCAATCAATACAGAGTTCAGCAGGATCGCAAAGATGATCCCTCGAATGAACCGATCGTCGTTGACGATGGCGTTACAGCGTTCGTTGATCATTCGGCTAGTTCAATATCGTCGGTTTACAGTTGGGGGAGCGAGCTGGTGCAGTCCCGCGCACCGCGCGGTTTGGGGGCCATTGGTTGGCCGCTCTTCCGCAGGATGCTAGCGATACGGCGTCGCCCGGAAAGCCGAAACCCTGCTCGAGGCCTGAGTCACGAGCGGTTTCAGCTTGGCCAGTGGTGGCATGGATGTCGCGATTATGCAACGCGGCTAACGCATCGGCGCGGCAGCAATCACACGATTTGCTCGAGGAATCTGCACCGACGCCGTTTCCAGAAGACAGCTACCGCTAGTCAACGAGTTGCCAGTGGCTACGGTGTCTGCGTCATCCACGTTCAGTCCCGTTGGAGCCCATGGCACCTGAAGCAACTCAACAATGGTGTAGTGACGCCCGCAGCCTTTTGGGGCTTGGGGTTCAAGAGCAAGTTGATGCTGGCGCCGCTGTGTCCCGCGCGGACGAAGCTAGCCGCGAGATCGAGGCCGCCCGTGGTAAAGACTTCGTCAAGTTGCGCGCACTGCAGCTCGATTGGGATGACGCGCTGGCCCGGTCACGCACCGAGCTAGATCGTTTTATCGAATGCGCTGTCAGCCATCCTGAGGTGGTCTACCACCCTAGTAGCGAAGAGTTGATCAAGAAGACCCGCGAGCTGCACAGTGAGCTGCCGGCTTTCGATGGTTCGCTGGAGCGAGCTCTCGAGCGCGTCGCGAAAGGTGAAGGTGGTGAGTTGGAGCAAGCGCGCAAGACCGCCGCGGTGGCGGCGGACGCCTACTTGAGCGAACTTGCCGGTAAGACCTTTCTGAAGGAACTCGACAACTCATTCGCCGGCAAGACCAGCGTGCATGCCGCGATGGTTCGCGGGCTAACCGCGATCAAGAAGATCCTCACGAGCGGAACACCATGACCAGCATCGAAGCCTATTGCGCTCGTCTCATGGTGAGGCCGCCATCGTCTGAGGAAGCGCAGGATGCGAACTACCAAGTCATGCGGGCTCGCGCTGAAGACTTCTTGGATCGTCTCCGGAGCTTTGCAGGCACCGATGCCGTCGTGACCAACGGCCGTCGGGACTTTGCAGCAGCCGCCGCGCTGCAAGCGGCGGATCTGCCTGCCGCGACGGACCGCATGGATGCGCTGCAGTCGCGTTTGAGCGACGAGTTGCAAGCTGCCCGTGCTGATCACGAGCAGCGCCTGGTCGAACGCAATGACTCGCGGCTCGAAGGCATGTTGGACTCGGCGGACAGCACCGCGCTCGTCTACGAGCTTGGGCGCGCGACCGATGCGCTGGTGGAGTTGAATCGTTCGCCAGGTGCCCATGTGGAAGCAGCGGCGTTGCGTGCCTTGGTTCGCACTGGCGAAGACAAGCTTGCGGCGAGTGACTTCAAGAACGGGCTGAAGAGCGTTAAATCGTGGTCCGGGCTGCTCAAGCAGGGTCGCAAGAATCATCAGGCGCGCACCCAGCAGGGGCAGAAAACTTGGCAGTCGATATTCGTCGAGCGAGACCGCATCAAGCAGGCTGTGGATCCGCGCATTATGGCGGAGATTCGAGGCCAGATTGACGCGGCCTTGACCTTGGCGGTGGCGCCACTGCTCGCGGCATCAGTCACGCCGGCGGATGCGCAGGCCGTGCAGCAGCGGCTGGTGGCGCTCGGCGGTCAGGTTGCGCAAGCCAACGCCATGGCTGCGGGGGGCGATGAAGACGCGCGTCAGTTGATCACTGAGTGCCAGACGCGCTTCGATGGCCCCGCCGTGATGAGCACCGCCGAGCGGGCGACGTTCTCGCGGCAGTTCGATCGCATGCAGTCCTTATTGGAACAGGGGTTGTTTGGTGACCTCGTGGGCTTGGCGGATGCCTTCATCCGGGAGTGGGATCAGTCGATTGCTGCCGCCGAATTGCAGGCCGTTCAGTGGCGCGATGACGCGTTGCCTCGCATCGAAGCACGGCAAGCAGTTTGTCGCGGTTGGCTGGGGGATCCACTTGCCGGGGCGCAGTTGCCAAGCCCTGCAGATTTGCAGAAGCGGCTTGATGCACTCAGCGCCATGCGTCCTGGCGGGGACGAATCGTTGGATGTCGCGTTCCAGCGGCTTCGGGCCATTGAGGTGGCCATGGACCGCATTGCCGCGGTTGTCGCGGCGCAACCGGCACTGAATGAGGCTATTCGCACAACGGAACTCAGGTTCCCGCCATTGCAGCAAGAGTTCCGAACGGCGATGCTCGCGATTCGCGTTCCATCTGGCGCGGCTGAGATGATTTCTGGTGATGGCCGCTCCGTATTGTATGGCGAGATGGAGAGCCTCACATCGCGGTGGGAAGACGCGAAGAAGCGCGCGCAAACGGCTGCGCAACTCGATGGGGACAGCATCGTGAGTGCCATGCAGGTGCTGGTCGCGCGTGTCAAAGCCGTGACGCGAGATGACTACATCAAGCTGGCTTGGCAGGATGCGATTGAGCAGAAGCGCGTCAGCTTCCATGGCAGCAGGGATGAGACGCTAGTAATTCTTGAGCAGCTGCTGGCATACGGAACCGACCACCACGATGCGTTCCGCGAGCGAATCCAGGCAGCGGACGGCCAGTGCCGTTCTGCAAAGCACGTCGAGGAAGTTGAGAAGCTGATCCTCATCGTCCAGGGCATCATCCGTGAGATCATCGTAGTCAAAGGGCAGTTGATGAACCGCCAGATCGAGTTGCTGCAGGAGTGCGAAACGCAGTCCGACGCTGTCGCAGCTTCCCTGAGAGAATTTCAGGGCTTGATCGAGCGCTACAGCCAGAGCTTCCTGACGGATAATCCTGAATACAAGGCATACGCGGAAACGTTGTCCAAGAGCTACGCCGAGGCTCGTGGGCTCGCGAGGCAGCACGACCTAGAACTGCTTGAGCAAGGGCGCGATTCGCTGATCCAACTCAAGGCTCAGATCGCGACCGCGTATGGCGGCTTGTCGCGAGGTGCGAACGGTAGCGAGACGGTTGCTGTGCTCGAGAACGTGGTTCGCCAGATTGCACAGTGTCGCAAGGTGTTGACCGGCTCGACGTTCAAGGCATATCAAGGAGAGACCTGCGCCAAACTGACCAAGGAGCTTGACGCAATCGATTCAAATAAGACAGGTCGTGCGTTCGAAGACAGCATGAAGGATCTGCAGGGCTTGGCGCGTCGGGCACGTGCTGGCAGCGCGGCTGCGCAGACTGCGGAAGCCGCCTACAAGGCATTCGCGCTTGACGTGACCGCGGCGAAAAAGGAACTCAAGGTCAAGCAGTTCCGCGACCATGCCGACTACCAGGCGCAGTTGCTGAAGCAGCTCGACCAGTGCCAGGCCAGCGGTAAAGTTGAGGGGCAGTTGGCGACGGCGCAGGCGGAACTCGCCGAGGTGCGAGCAGAAGTTGGGCGAGTTATCGTAGATCCTGGCGCGATGCAGCAGGGCGGTGATCTAGCGCGCTCAGTCAAGGAGGGCGTCGCGCGTGACAAGCGTGAGTTCGAGACGCTTTATCGGGACCACTTCCAACAGCAGTTGTTGCCGCAAGTGAAGGCCGCGTTGCAAGAGGCGGGCGATACGACGCAATATAAGGAATTGGTCGAACTCGGCGCGTCCACGGCCAAGACCTTCAGCAAGAGCAAGGATGCGCAGTTAGCTCGCATGCAGTTGCAGGTCGCGATCGATCGCGCCAACGACATCCTTGCCTACCCAGGTGGCATGATGCTGCACGCGCGCGGTCAGCTGCCTGCTGTCAACGCGAAGTGGCACGCCGCGGTTGTGGAACTGCGCCGGTCCCTTGAGCAAGTGGGTGTCGCTGTGGCGTCAGCCGAAGCCACCGCTAAAGCGGAGACCGATAAGGCCACTGGACTGGTGCGCGATCTGTTTCTCGAGCGTGCGTTCGATCCGCCGGTGCGCGTGATGACTGACGCAGCTAGTGATGCGGCGGCTATTCGGAGGGCTCGAGAACAGGGGCTGTCTTTGGTTCGTAAATACCGCACCTATGTGCAGACTGACCGACGTCTGCTGGAGCTGCAGCGAAATCCATTCGTGGCTCCGTTCCGTGCGATAGCCAAGATCAATCAGGCGTTGTTCCACCTCGAGCGCAACCTGCTCATCAGCGCCAAGTAGGCCACCGCGAAGACCAACATGCCATTCGAAACGACCAAGCACGCAATGTGGGTGACGCGGTTCACGCTCGGCAAGGTGCCACTCAGTGGCGACTCGCTGGCTGCCATGGGCGACGACGAGCGTCTGAAGTTCCAGTTGGCGGTTGAGAACAGTAAGCAAGAGCTGATCGATCAGGCGCAGAAGGACATGCTGATCCAGCGTGCGCGGGCGACGGTAGCGGGCCAACGCGATCGCATCCAGAGTGCCTTCGTGTTCGAGATTGAGGCCGAAGGCAAGGTGATCTCGACCCTAGGCAAGGGCGGCGATCAGACCACGACCGTCGACAGCGATGAGGCTGGTCAGCGAATGGACAAGTCCATCTCCGGGGCGCAGCAGAAGGCGCTGGGGGAGGCGCATGAGTTCTTGAAGAGTGTCGTCAAGGGGCTCGAGGATGAGAAAACTCTCGAGTACGTGATCGATGCAGGCGAGGTCGTGCCCGGACCGCGTGACAAGCCACTGTTCAGCAAGGCAGACATTCGCGATGAGATCTACACGCCGCTCGTGCGTGAGCAGATCCTTCCCGAGCAGATGGTAGAGAAGCAGTTCAGTGAAGTGCAGCAGATGCTCGACGCGAGCAACGAGTACTACCTTGAGGAACTGAAGAGCTACTCTGAGTCCGAATCGATTGTGCCGGAGAGCCTCAGCACGGCCGTCGATGCGGCCAAGGAGTTCGCCAAGTCGATCGAAGACCTCGTGCTGAGCGATGCTGCGGCGAAGGCTGCCAAGGCCGTGACGGATCTGGTTGCGGCCGTGATGACGACCTCGATCGATGGCTATACGGCGACGCGCGCGCAGAGCTTTGCCGGGCTGCAAAAGACCGTCGGCGGGATCGCAGGCATTGCCGGCACCTTGATCGGTGGGGATATGGGCAAGGCCGTCAAGCTAGGTATCGAGTCGGCGATGAATGCGGCCGCGATGGTCGTGCACCTGACCAAGGAGGATGGTCCGGACATCGATGCGTTCTTGGCGGACTGTGTGTCGGCTGTCGGCGAGGGCTTCGGTGCCGCAGTGCTCGGTCAGGGCGACAAGGATCGCAAGAGTCAGATCAAACTCGCTGGCGATCTGGTCACGGCGACGCTGCAGAAAGCGTTGGCGGCCAAGAAGGCCAAGATCCGCGACGAGATCCGAGCCGGCAATTGGAACGCCGTTGGCAAATTGACCAGCGGAGCGTTGATCAAAGCGATCTCGTTTGGCCTGAATGGTCATGCCGCTGGCGAATCGGCAGACGCGGAGAGCGACGAAGAGCGGGGGGAAATCAGCGATCGAGTGGCCGAGGCTGCGGACGCGCTCAAGGAGGCGGCCGACAGTATGAGCGAAGGCTTTGAGCTGTCCGCAATGGCGCAGGAAGAGCTTGAAGCCAGCAAGAAACGGTTGGCGAAGGAAGCCGAGGCGGCCGAAGATTCCGCTGTCGAGGATCAACTGGCGGCAGATCGCGACTCCTACAAGTCTGCGTTGGAGGGGTTGGGTTCGACCGACCCGGATGACAACCAGCTCAAGTCGATCAGTTCGCTGATTGCGAAGATCGAGAAGGATCGCGCGATCATGAAGATGGCAGTCGGCTTGTCGACGACTGCGGCGACGGTGCTGACCGAGTTCTTTAACCCGATGGCTGTGGCGGGCACGCTGGTCGGGTTCGTCACCAACTTGCAGGCTGCCGTCGAGCGTGCCAATGCGTTGAGGGTTTGGAGTCAATCGCATGGTGAGGCGATCACCGCCGTCAGTCCCTACGCGACGACGGTGGGCAACTTCATCAAGAACCAGAAGGAGCAGTTCGCGCACTACACGATCAAGGCCGTGTTGAAGGTCGTGAAGGCTGGCGCGCAGATTGCTGGCAACTCTGTCGTTCTCGCGCACGTCGCCAAGGCCGTCGAGGCCGTCGTGACTCTCGGCGAGACGGTCGAAGAACTCGCCTACAAGGTCTACAACAAGAGCCAACTCAGCAAGGCCTGGAAGATGACCGAGCAGGCGCTGAAGAACCCGAACAACCGACGTCTTGGTTTGCTGGCGCGAGGACTCAATCCGACGCTTGCCAAATACACGATCGCTTATGGCGCGGTCGTCAAACGGGATGCGATTGCTATCTCTGCGATGAATCGCATCGGGCTGGATCGCGAGACGCTTGCGATGAAGAGTTCGAAGGTTGCTGAGGTGAAGCGATATCTGGACACGCTGTACGAAGACGACCAGGCCGTGCTCGGCGAGTTCGACGATGGCGAGTGGCCAGCAGGCAAGCCGCCAGCGCCCGCACTCAACGTCAAGACCTGGTTGACGACCGTTCAGGTGATGGTGGATAACCAGAAGGTCTCGGTGTCGCCTCACGGTGATGTGATTCGCGCGCTCAAGAAGGTGGCTAAGTTGGCGCCCGCCTTTGATGCCGCAGAGCGCGACGCTAGCCACGAGCAGGTTGCGTTGACCAGCTACTCGGACGCTCTGCGCGAACTGGTTGCTGCGCTGACTGCCTACGAGCCCATGTCAGAGAGGGCTGATCACGCCACCCCGGAGATGGTGGCGATGGCAGACCGTTATACGGCGTTGGCGGAAGCGCGAGAGGCCGCTGTGTGGCAAGCGGGCGTGTTGCTCGGTGACGGCGCCTGATTGCCGCCTTCAGCAATATGGCAACGTAGCCAACGCGGCTCCGGCGGGTCTGGCGACACTCGTTGCCGGCTAAGTGTCTGCGGGCTCGGGATGCTTCTGCGCCTGGATCTACTCGGTCTCCGGCACGCCGTCATCGAGAGGTTCGGTTTCCGAATCCGGTTCGTAATCTAGCGCTGCCGTCACCTCTTCTTCGCTCACCTGTTCGCGCGCCACAACTTCTTCACTGACCGCTTCGAGTTCCGCCAGCAGGTTGCCTAGTTCGACGTCTTCTTCTTCTTCTTCTTCTTCTTCAACCGCCGTGTCGTCTTCGGTGGTTTCCTCGTTGAGTTCGCTGAGTAGCGCGTCGATGTCGTCATCGCCCGCAACGTCATCATCCCCAACGTCATCATCCCTAACGTCATCACCGAGTTCGTCCAGCAGCTCATTGAGTTCCTCGTCCTCATCGTCCGCGTCGGCCAGTTCGGACTCGTCACTGTTTCCTTCGCTGAATAGCGAGCCGAGATCGTCTTCGGCAGTGTTGAGTTGGCTTAGAAGCGATTCGATGTCCGCATCGTCCTCGACGTCTGCCTCGGTTTGTCCGATGGCTGCCAGCTGGTTGTCATCGTCGTCGAGTTCGCCAAGAAGTGCATCGATGTCGTCGTCATCGTCGTCGTCGTCTTCTTCTTCGGCGATGTCTTCAAGATCGTCGTCGACTGCCATTGGGCTGTCGAGCGCCGGTAGCTCGTCTGTGTTGACATCTAGTTCGCTGAGTAGGGCGCCGATGTCGTCGTTGTCTTCGTCGTCCGCATCCAGTTGGTCTGCCGGCGTGCTGTCGATGATCGGCGGTTCGTCTTCGCTGGCATCGAGTTCGCCGAGCAGTGCCTCGAGCTCGTCTTCTTCTTGCTCGTCTTCTTCTTCGATGTCGAGTTCGTCATCACCGGAGTCCTGTGCCTCTAGGGTGGAACGGTCGAGGTTCGCCGGCTGCCCTTCGTGAGTCTCGAGTTCGCCGAGCAGCGCCTCTAGTTCGTTCTCAGGCTCCGCCTCTTCGTCGAGTTCGTCGCCGCCGAGGTCTATGTCGTCTAGGTCTCCGTCGTCTAGGTCCTCGTCGTCTAGATCCTCATCACCGAGGTCTTCGTCGTCGAACTCACCAAGGTCTTCATCAAGAAGGTCTTCGTCGTGTGGATCCGCCGCCCATTCGCCGT
>JBNMNW010000036.1:0-29197 GCA_051278165.1 Planctomycetota bacterium
ACGCAAGGCTTGCGTACTGTACCCGGTACAAACCACAGGTTTACGCAGGGCCTAGCAGCGCAACGACCGTCGCGCGGCAGGCTTCGCCGCGGCCGACCGCGTCGACCTGCTCGCCGGTCTTGCCCTTGACGTTGACTCGGTCGACGTCGACGGCGAACAGTTCGGCGATGCGCTTGCGCATTGCTTGGCGCATTGGCTTTAGCTTCGGTAGTTCGGTTTCGAGCACGATGTCCATCGACCAGACGCGCAGGTTGCGTTGTTGCACGAGCGCCATGGTCTCTTTGCAGAACTCGGCTGAGTCGCGGTTTGCGTGCGATGGGTCGGTGTCTTCAAACAACGTTCCGATGTCATCCAAGCCGGCCGCGCCAAGCACGGCATCGCAGGCGGCGTGTAGAACGGCATCGCCGTCGCTGTGAGCCAGTGGGCCGACATCGCTCTCAAACTTGACGCCGCCGAGAACGCATGGGCGGCCTGGGAGGAGGCGGTGCATGTCGATGCCGAGGCCAATGCGAGGAAGGTCAGTCATGAGTTGGCAGGGGCGATTTCGCGAGACGAATCAGTCGGGGAATGGGGTCGGGTCGCGGTGCAGCAAAGCTGCCGCTAGTGGTAGGTCATCGGGGCGCGTGATCTTCAGGTTGCTGGCAGTGCCGGAGACGACCGCGACTTCGATGCCCGCATGTTCTAGCAGGGAGGCGTCATCCGTGACCTGAAACCCGGTCTTGCGAGCGTGTTCGCAGGCTTGCAAAAATAGATCTCGTCGAGCGATCTGCGGTGTCTGCGCATACCAAATGGGGCTGCGGTCGACGGTTTCGACGACGCGCCCTTCGTGCACGCGTTTGAGCGTGTCGGCGGCCGGGATAGCCAGCAGGGCCGCGCCGACGGTGGCCGCCGTCATCAGGCATTCGCGGGTGGATTCGATGGAGACGAGGGCGCGCGCGGCGTCGTGCACGAGCACCAGGTCGCAATCAGCAGCGGTCGCCGCGAGGCCACGTTCCATCGACTCTTGTCGGGTTGCGCCGCCATCCACGATCTTGAGTTCGGCGCCGCTCGGCAGCAGGGCGCGCAATGGTTCGAGGCACTCGGGAAGGTGCGTGTCGCGATCTTCCGGTTGCACCAGCACGAGCACTTCGCACGCATCCGTGGCTGGCACCGCAGCGAGCAGCCTGGCTGCGCTGTGCACAAGAAGTGGCGCGGACCCGAGGCGTAGATAGGCCTTCGGAACTTCCGCTCCGAGGCGTGTGCCACGTCCGGCCGCGAGCAACAAGATAGCGACCTTCACAGTGCCGGACCTTACACTCGCCATCGTGACGGTGGTACGGATTCTGGGTATCGACCCAGGGACACAGGTGGTGGGTTTCGGTTGCCTCGAAGTGGCGACTTCCTCACCTTCTGGTGGAGCTTCGTCGGTAAATCGAGTTCCGCTCGCAATGCGCGGTAGCAACGTCGTTCGTGCCGGTTTCGCAAACACCGGTGGCGTGCGTCTGGTGCGCGCAGGAGTGTTCAAACTGGGCGGTCGCACCGTCGATTTGACCCAGCGGTTGCTGTCGCTCTCGAAGCAGTTCGCCGATCTCGTCACCGAACTAGGGCCGCGTGACCTCGCAATCGAAGAAGCGTTCTTCGGAAAAAGCGTTCAGTCTGCGTTGCGTATTGGCGAGGCGCGAGGCGTGCTGTTGGCCGAGTCAGCGAGATACGGTCTCGACGTATTTCAATACACTCCGGCGCGTGTGAAGCGCTGCGTTACCGGCCACGGTGCCGCGCGTAAGCAGCAAGTCGCCAAGATGTTGGGGCAGATGCTCCCGCCGGGTGACGTGCCCTTCCCAGGAGATCTCACAGAGGACGCTACCGACGCTATAGCGGTCGCCTGGACCCGTTTGGAGGAGTTGCGTTCCCCGTTGGCTGCGACGCAGAGTCGCACCAACGCGCGTCGCTCGCGAGGCTTGGCGAACGACTAGGGTTTGCATTTTAGGTCCCGCGTACGTGTAATCCGGTCCACCGGTCATCGAGGCAATAGCCCTTGAATACATCCCAACGGTTGGCAAACGCGATCATCGATCGCCTGCAGCAAGATAAGCGCGAGCTCAAACGAACATCGCGCGCGGTACCGTTGACGCCTATCTCGTCCGTTCAGGATGACGCGTCCCGGCCATGGGGCGACCGGCAGCGAGACATTGGGGGCCAGTCATGATCCGCGGTCCTGTTCTGCCACAGTTGCGCGACAGCCTTTGGTCGCTGGTCTCTTCGAGGCTCGAGCGCATCGAGACTGGTCTGACGCTCGTTCTTGAATCGCTCGACTGCAGTGATGGCGAATTGGGAGCCATAGAAGGCCTTGCGCGCGATTCTGCGGGCGGAGCCGTGCTCGTCATGATCGCGGTTGAAGGCGACGCACTGCTGTCGGCGCGCGCGCTGTCCGCCGGTCAGTTCCTGCAGCGAGTGGGTGACGCGTTGGTGCGCGCCGTTCCCGAAGCAAACTTCTGTCCCGGTGTCCCAGGCCGCGTTCTGTTGGTCGGCACCGAGTCGGCTGCGGCGGCGATTAAGCACGTTTGCGCGCTGCCAATCGTTGGATTGCATGCCTGCGCGCTGGAGCCATTCCGGGCTGCTGGGCGCGAGCGGTTTGCCGTTCGCTGGCTCGCGACGTTGCCAATGATTGCCGATGCGGCTGCTGGTCGCATTGCCCAGAAGCAGGCAATTGCCCAAAATCAGGCAGGGGTCATTCCGGCCACTGATCGAGGCTTGCCGGCCGAGCCAATGGTGGTTGGCAGCAGCCTGCAGCTTCCTGAGTTTGTCGTGCCGCCTCAGCGCACCGAACTCTGGGAAGCCGTCGTCAGCATCTGCGAGAGAATCGATAGCGCCGTGGTCATTCACGGTGACCGCTTCTCGCGCACCATCAGTTGGAATGGCAACCCGCTCGGCGATGTGCGCACCGTTGGTGGTGCTCTGGTCGCCAGCTCCGCGACCGGTGTCGTGCGCGATCTTCGAGAATCGCGCGACGTCCGCCGATTCGGGGATCAACTGCTGCGTGCCTATGTCCGACACGCTGAGCTGGACCTAGACCTTGGCCGAAGTGACTCCCGCATGGAGCAGTCAGCCAACTGTGATCATATTCCTAGCCGTTCGACTGCCCCCGCGGATTCGAATGGCCGTTTTGCTGCGACTCGCCACGCAGTGGGGGATCGAATGGGCTCATCGAACGGTGAGAGTCTTCGATCTAGCTTGGCCGCGGCCAAGTTGTCTCCCGAAGAGTATTCTGCCCTCGGTGAGCCGGCCTCGGTGGCTGGTACAATCACCGATGGCTCTGTGGCCAAAGACCGCTCGTAAGCAAAAACACGCCCGCCGTTCCTGTTCGTTTGGCTTTGCCAGCGGAGGTCGGTTACCAGGGTTGGGTTTGCTGTCGTCCCGGGTTTGCAGCAATTCAGGGGGTCAGTGGAATCTGAACTCGACGTCAACCGCCCCGGACGGGGCTTCTTACGGCGATTGCTTCGACGAGGGCCGCCAGCGCAGCCTAGTCGTAAGGAAGCCGTTGTCGTTGCCTTCGCTAGCGGCAAGGGCGGAACCGGCAAGTCGTTCTTGACCACGAATCTGGCCATTGGCCTGCACCAGCGTGGTTTGCGCGTCGCAGTGGTCGATTGCGACTTTGGCTTGGCCAACGCGCACCTGCTGTTTGGGATCAATCCTCGCTACTCGATGCAGCATCTTCTCGATGGCCAGCGCACGGTGCACGAAGTGCTCGCCCCGACGCCGTTTGGTCCGTCGTTGGTTGCTGGCGGTTCGGGTATCTCAAGTCTGGCCGATCTCGGCGCCAAGCACATGCAAATGCTGGCGCGTGCGTTGAGCCAATTGGCCGATCGGTTCGATGTGTTACTGATCGACTGCGCGGCCGGCCTTGCGCCGCAGTCGATGATCACAGTGTTGGCTGCGCAGCATGTCGTGATGGTGACGAATCCGGAGATCGCGGCGTTGACCGACGCATATGCCGTCATCAAGTGTCTCGGGCGTCAAGTCGAGCGGCCGAGCATCCAACTGGTCGTCAATCGGGTCACCAATCCACAGCTCGGCCGCGCGACATTCGAGCGCCTTCATGAGGTTTCTCGCCGGTTTGCGAGTCTCCCGATCCACTACCTCGGAGCAGTTCCTGAGGACCAGGCCGTGAGTCACCGTCGACTTGGGCAGGCGCCGATGCTGCTCGACACCCCGGAATGCGAGACCTCGAGAGCAATAAGTGGGTTGGTCGCGACGTTAAAAGCGCAGGTGCTAGAGACGCGCAGCCAGCCGGACACCGGGGGGGTCGAGGCCCGGATGCTGACGCAGATCCGCCGCTGGTAGCCAGGTCGTGGTTGCTGCTGATGGCGTGGGCCTTCTTGGTCCAGCTGCTCGCCGTGCGTGCATTTGCGGGCGGTTTACTGCCGGCGCCACCGAGTGTTGTCATCACCCCGTGCCGGATTGACGTCAACGGTGCGGGCGTAGCCGAGCTTCAGGCGCTGCCTTCGGTCGGTCCGAGCCGGGCGGAGGCGCTCGTGCTTGAGCGCATTCGACACGGCCCATTTGATGGGTTGGCTGATCTTTCGAGAGTTCGTGGCTTTGGCCCGGAGATGCTGGCCCGCTTGGCTGAGTTCGTCCAGTTTGCGCCCGAATCTGCCCGCTAGCCCCGGGATGGGGGCTGCTAGCCTCCGCTGACAGTGGCTTTTTGGGGCCACGCGATCGCTCGAAGGCTGCGAGTAGGGGGTCGCAACAATGCGTGAGCGGTAGGTTTCGGGTAGGCTGCGCCGGAATGACGAGCGTCGGTGCAGACCCTCGAGAATGCGTGCGTCGCGCCCTCGCTGAGGACCTTGGGTCCGAAGAGTTGGCGGTGGCGGATGACATTACTTCGGCTTTGTCGGTGGCAGCCACTCAACGTGGCCGTGCCCGTCTGTACGGCAAGTCCGTCGGCGTCCTAGCTGGCCTCGAATGTGCTGTTGCCAGTTTCGAGCTGTTGGACCCCAAGTGCAGCATCGAGTTGCTGCTGAAGGATGGCGATTCTTTTGCTCCCGGTGATGACGTGATGATCATTGAGGGAGCGATGGCGCCGCTGCTCGCCGCTGAGCGAACGGCCCTCAACTTCCTGCAGCGCTTGTCCGGCGTTGCGACGATGACGCGGCAGTTCGTCGATCGAGTCGCTGGCACCGATGCGCAGATTCTCGATACCCGCAAGACGACACCTGGTCTTCGCCACTTGGAGAAGGCTGCGGTGCTGGCTGGCGGCGGCGTGAACCATCGCATTGGCCTGTTCGACCAGGTGCTGTTGAAGGAGAACCACTTCGGCTTTGCCAAACCGCTCAGCTACGAAGACGTCGTTCGCCGCTGCTGTGAAGGGCAACGTATTGATGGCAAGCAACGTGATGCCAAGCAATTGGCCGTGATTGCTGAGGCGCGCACAGTTGCAGAAGCGATTGCTGCTGTGCAAGGCGGTGCGGCAGTGGTGTTGTTGGATAACTTCGAACCCGGTGCGCCACTGCAGGCCGCCGTTGCTGCCGTTCATGAAGCTGCACATGCTGCGGGCCGCGTGGTTTTGACCGAAGCGTCGGGCGGCATCAACTTGCACACCGTGCGTGCGTTCGCGGAAAGCGGTGTCGATCGGATCTCGGTCGGAGCGTTGACGCACTCAGCTCCCGCCGTGGACTTGTCGATGGTTGTCGAGGGCGTGCTATGAATCACGACGACCTGTTCAACTTTCCGGCGGACGGATCCGTGTTGCGCAAGATTCGCGCAAAAGTCCGAGACGTGGCTGGTCGCCATGGAGCCGAGCCGAATGTCTGCGACAGCCTGGCGCTAGTTGTTGACGAGTTGGTCAATAACGCCATTGAGCACGGGGCGAGCTATCGCAAGGACGGACAGGAACTCGGGGTTCGTATCGGGTCGGATGGCGAGCATCTCGTGATCGAGTTCTTTGACCCGGAGATGCCTAGCGACCAGGTCAAGGATCTGGCCGCTGCGTTGGCCGAAACCGCGAATGGTATGCCGTCTCTCGACAGTGAGCGTGGCCGGGGCCTGTTCTTGCTGTCGGTATATCTCGAAGACTTGCTTGCCGAAGTGGCCTCGCAAGGCGGCCTCCGACTGGTCGGAAACATCAAACGTAAGTGACCAAGCTTGCTGAGTCATCCGACCCGCTGCGTGGTTTGACGGCCGTTCTTGATTGGCTCGTGCGCATCCCCAAGTGGTTGCGCGTGCTCGTGCCCATTACAGGCATGCTGGTGTTGTGGTGGTCGTCTTCGCAAGTCCCGGGTAACGAACCGCACAGCACGGCCCAATCACTGCTCCACAACATGATGCACGTTGTTGCCTATGCGTGCATCGCCGCGTCCTTGTGGGTGGCGTGGTCGCATCGGCCGGTAGCCGCAGTGCAGGCGTTTCGATCGTGCGGTTCGTGGTTGGTGGCGTCGCTATATGGCGTCGTTGATGAACTGCATCAGGCGTATGTGCCCGGGCGAGTGTGCTCATTCGCGGACTTGGTTTCCGATGCATCGGGCGCCGCGCTGGCGGTCGTCGTGTTACGTGGGATCTCGGGTGTTGCTCCAAGCTGGCGCCGCATCGCCTGTATCTTGGTCGCTGCGAGCTTGATCAGTGTCGCCGCCGCAACGTTCGCCAGTTGGTGATTCGGCCTCGGGACACGCACTGTCCTGCTTGCGAGAACTTCGCTCTATTTTGTGCGCTGTTACCGGGGTGAGCGCCCAGAGAGGGAATGGATCGGCATCTCTGGCGCGCGGGTTGCGCTTGGTTGATCGTTATGAAGCGATTCCCCTTACTGGTTGTAGCAGCTCTCTTCGGGCTTGCTGTCTCGGCACCCGCGCAGGCTCGAAACGGCTCGGGTCAAACCCGCGCATCGGCTTCCGCTCGGCAACAGTCTCAGCGTGGTCAGGCCACTCGGCCTGCTACTCGCTCGGCACGCACTTCCCAAAACGTTCGCAGCGGGCAGCGCACTCAGAACGCACGCAGCGTCCAGCGGACTGCGAACTCGCGTAGCGTGCAGAGGGCTCAGAGCGCGGGTAGCGTTCAGCGAAGCCAAGCGGCGCCCACTTCCCAGCGTCGAGTGACTTCGACCCGTGCTTCGCGAAGCGCACAGGTGGGCCACGTGAGTCGCAATGGCTTGGGACGCGTGGCTCGGAACGTTGGTCGGATCTTCAACTCGACTTCGGTGCGCGTCGGGCTCGGTGGCGGTCACCGCGGTTACAGCCACGGACATGGTCGCTATGTGACCCGTTGCGAGCAGGTTCTGGTGCCCGGTTACTTTGACCTGCAATACCACGCTGCGAACCACGGTTGGGTCTACGACTCGTGCGGCCACCGCAGCTGGGGTGTGATCGAGCCGGCTCACCACGACCGCGTTTGGGTTTCGGCCCGCTACGAGACTCAGAGCCGTCAAGTCTGGGTGCGCTACTGATCGAGGCGGTCTGATCCGTTCACCGGCGACCTCAGTGTGGCGATCCTGAAGCTGGGATCGTGGCGCTGGGGCCGCCGTCCTGTTAGATAGCTGCATGGAACGTGGCGAACGGTTCGATCACCCACTCATTGAACGATATGCGAGCAAGGATATGGCTCGCTTGTTCTCGCCGCGCGCCCGCCACACGGCTTGGCGCGACTTGTGGATCTGCCTGGCGGATGCGGAGCAACAGCTCGGCTTTCCGGTAACCAAGGAGCAGGTCGCTGAGCTGCGCGAGCATCGCGATACGTTCGATTGGGATCGCGTTGCCGAAATCGAAAAGGAGCTGCGCCACGATGTGATGGCGCATGTGCACCACTTCGGCGAACTTGCCAAGACGGCCAAGCCGATCATCCACCTCGGTGCGACCAGCTGCTTTGTCACCGACAACGCGGACCTAATCATCTACCGCACTGCGATGGGCTTGATCGCGCGTCGCCTCGGCGCTGTGATGGCCAACCTCGCAGAGTTTGCCAAGCAGTGGCGTTCGCAGCCGTGCCTCGGTTACACGCACTTTCAAGTGGCGCAGCCCGTCACCGTTGGTAAGCGAGCATGCCTTTGGGCACAGGACTTCGCGCTCGACTTCGATGAGATCCTGCGCGTGATCGATTGGCTGCCGTTCCGCGGGGTCAAGGGCACGACCGGCACGCAGGCGACGTTCTTGCTGTTGGCGGGAGGCGACCACAAGAAGGTCGAGGAATTGGATCGCCTCGTTACCGAGGGCATGGGATTCAAGAAGAGCATTCCAGTCAGCGGCCAGACGTATACGCGGAAGCTCGATTGGAGCATCCACCAAGTGCTTTCGGCGATTGCGCAGTCGGCGAGCAAATTCGCCAACGACATGCGCTTGTTGTCCCACGAAGGCGAGATCGAAGAGCCAAGCGAGTCGAAGCAGATTGGCAGCTCGGCGATGGCCTACAAGAAGAACCCGATGCGCTGTGAGCGCATTAACTCGTTGGCTCGCTACGTCATCGAGGCGAGCAACACGAGCGCGCACACGGCTGCCTCGCAGTGGCTTGAGCGCACCCTGGATGACTCAGCCATTCGGCGCATCGCGATTCCTGAATCGTTCCTCGCGATCGACGGCATCCTGATGCTGATCGAGAACGTGACCAAGGGCCTAGTCGTCTACCCGAAGGTGATCGAGAAGAAGATGTCCGAGCAGTTGCCGTTCTTGGCGACTGAGGAGATCTTGATGGCCGGCGTCGCTGCTGGTGGCGACCGACAGGACCTGCACGAGCAAGTGCGCGTGCACAGTCGCGCCGCCGCGCACGCGGTCAAGGCTGAGGGCAAGCCGAACCCGTTGATGGCGTTGATTGCCGCCGATCCGGCGTTCGCCGCGATCAAGGACACGCTGCCGGACCTGATGCAGCCGAGCCGCTTCATTGGACGGAGTGCTGAGCAAGTGGACTCGTTCGTGAGCAACGAGATTGAGCCGCGTCTCAAGGGTGTGGATCTCGGCGGGATGGCTGGCGAAGTCCGCGTGTGACAACCTGACAGTCTCGCCGAAATACGCCAATATGGCAGTTTTTCGGCAGCTGAGACTGTTCATGCTTCGATCGTAATTGCTTGTAGGTAAGTTGATTACGTGTCGAGCCAGGTGTTGGCACACCATCTGCTCTATGTCTGGCGTCAACCAACCAAAGGAATCGCCATGGATATGCAGAAGCTCACCCAGAAGTCCCAAGAGGCTGTTCAAGCCGCGCAACAGAAGGCCATCGAGCATGGTCATCAACAGGTCGATCCGCGTCACCTGATGCTTGGGTTGGTGGAACCAGCCGACGGACTGGTGCGAAGCCTGTTGCAGCGCATGAACGTGCCGCTCGATGCCGTGGTTGGCGCCGTGCAAGCCGACTTGCGCAAGCTCCCAAAGATGTCGGGGCCGGGCTACTCCGCTGACAAGATCTTCCTGACCCAAGAGTTGGCCGAGATGCTGGCCGCTGCCGAGAAGAAGGCCGGGCAGATGAAGGACGAGTATGTGTCGGTCGAGCATCTGTTCTTGGCAATGCTGCAGCTTGCGAAGGGGGATCTGGCGGACCTGTTCCGAACGTTCGCGATCCAAGAGTCGGCGTTCCTCAACGCACTGAAGGAAGTGCGTGGCAATCAGCGCGTGCAGAGCGCGAACCCTGAAACTACCTACGAGGCTCTCGAGCGCTACGGCCAGGACCTCGTGCAAATGTGCAGGCAGGGCAAGGTCGATCCGGTCATCGGTCGCGACGATGAGATTCGTCGCGTCATCCGCATCCTGTCGCGCAAGACCAAGAACAACCCGGTGCTGATTGGTGAGCCCGGTGTTGGCAAGACGGCGATTGCCGAGGGCTTGGCGCAGCGCATCGTGCGCGGTGACGTGCCCGAAGGTCTGAAGGACAAGACCGTATTTGCGCTCGATATGGGCAGCCTCGTCGCCGGTGCCAAGTATCGCGGTGAGTTTGAAGAGCGATTGAAGGCCGTGCTCAGCGAGATCAAAAACAGTGAAGGCCGCATTCTGTTGTTCATCGACGAGCTGCACACGATCGTCGGTGCCGGCAAGGCCGATGGCGCGATGGATGCCGGCAACATGTTGAAGCCGATGTTGGCGCGCGGTGAGTTGCACTGCATTGGCGCCACGACGCTGGACGAGTATCGCAAGTACATCGAGAAGGACCCGGCCCTAGAGCGTCGCTTCCAGACCGTTCTGGTCGATCAGCCGAGCGTCGAAGACACCATCTCGATCCTGCGCGGGTTGCGCGAGCGGTTTGAACTGCATCACGGCGTCAAAATCCAGGACGCGGCTTTGGTCAACGCGGCCGTTTTGTCCAACCGCTACATCAGTGATCGATTCTTGCCCGACAAGGCGATCGACCTCGTCGATGAAGCTTGCGCAATGATCCGCACCGAGATTGATTCGCTGCCGGCCGAGCTAGATGCGGTTAGCCGTCGTCAAATGCAGTTGGAGATCGAGGAGGTGGCGCTCTCGACCGAGAAAGACGCTGCCAGCAAGTCACGACTCGTGGAGCTCAAGAAGGAGTTGCAAGAGCTGCGTGGCAAGGTCGACGCGATGCGTGCCAAGTATGACGCGGAGAAGCAGTCGATCACCAAGGTGCGTGGCCTGCGCAAACAGCTCGAGACTTTGCGTCGTGAGCAAGAAGGTGCTGAGCAGAGCTACGACATGAACAAGGCGGCCGAACTGAAGTATGGCTCGATTCCCGCCGCAGAGCAGGCACTTGCAGCCGAGGAAACGCGGCATGAAGGCGAGGCTCAGAAGGGCGATCGTTTGTTGCGCGAGCAGGTCACGAGCGACGAGATCGCACAAATCGTGGCGATGTGGACCGGGATCCCGGTGACCCGACTCGTTGAGGGCGAGCGTGAGAAGCTGTTGAAGCTGGACGAGATCCTGCACGAGCGAGTGGTCGGCCAGGATGAAGCAGTGCAGTGCGTTGCCGATGCCGTCATTCGCGCGCGTTCGGGTATCAAGGATCCGCGGCGCCCAATTGGCAGCTTCCTATTCCTTGGCCCGACCGGTGTCGGCAAGACGGAGTTGGCTAAGACGCTGGCCGCATCGCTGTTCGATAGCGAAGACAACCTCGTGCGCATCGACATGTCTGAATACATGGAGAAGCACGCCGTCAGTCGCTTGCTGGGCGCGCCTCCGGGCTACGTCGGCTACGACGAAGGCGGGCAGCTGACCGAGGCTGTGCGTCGGAAGCCGTATTCCGTCGTGTTGTTCGATGAGATCGAGAAGGCTCACCCAGACGTGTTCCACGTGCTGTTGCAGATTCTCGATGATGGTCGTGCGACTGACAGTCAGGGGCGCACCGTCGACTTCAAAAACACTGTCATCATCATGACGTCCAACGTGGGCGCGCCGATCTTGCTCGATGGCATCACCAAGGATGGCAAAATTATGGACTCGGCGCGCGATCAGGTCATGGCCGAATTGCGACAGCACTTCCGTCCGGAATTGCTCAACCGCATCGACGATACCGTTCTGTTCAAGCCGCTTCAGTCCACCGAGCTGCGTCGCATTGTCGACCTGTTGTTGGTTAGCCTGCGCGAACGACTCGTTGATCGGCGCATTTCGATCGACGTCACGGATGACGCGAAGACGTATCTCGGCGAGCAAGGCTACGACCCGGTCTATGGCGCGCGACCGTTGAAGCGCTTCTTGCAGCGAGAGCTAGAGACGCGCATCGGCCGCAAGTTGATTGCGGGAGAGATTGTTGATGGCAGCACCGTCACGGTCGGCTTGGTCGACGGCAAACTCGATATCACGACGACAGAACTTGAACCCAACCTCTCATAGGAGGGGTTGGCAGTGGCTGCTGCACTAGGAGGCCGAGTCACGGGAGCGATCGGGTTCCTGTTCGCCGCGCGCCACAGTTGCGGCGCGAACTGGTCCCGTTGCGTGTTTACTTGCTGCGAATCTCGCGGCAGCTAGCGCAGTGCGTCAGCCAGCGCAGCCAGAGTTGGCGTCAACGGACTCGCATGCGCAGGGCGGTCGAGCAACTCGCGCAACGAACTCGGCACTTCGATCTCCTGCCCAATCAACGGTTCGACGACATCGGAGAACTTCGCCGGATGCGCGGTCGCCGCGACGATCCAATCGCCTTCACGATCGCCGGGTTCGTTGCCACTGTGCAAGCGCTCTCGAACGGTCATGGCGCAGGCCGTGTGCGGGCAGATGATCTCGCCTGTGCGTTCGAAAGTCGTTCGGATGCAGGCGCGGATCGTGTCGTCGTCGACCCACTGTGCGCGGACGACGTCGGCTGGATTTGCAAACAGATGGCGCAGTCGTTCGAGATTGCTTGGCGCTCCGACATCCATCGCATTGGCCACTGTCGCGACGCTGTCGCGCGGCTCGTATTGCCCCGTCTGCAAGTAGTCGGGAATGACGCGGTTGTCGTTGCTTGCCAACACGACTTTGCCGATCGGAAGACCAGACTCACGTGCCATCAAGCATGCGAATGCGTTGCCGAGGTTGCCGGTCGGAATCACGAAGTTGGGTGCTTGGCGACCTTGCTCACGCGCAGTCAGAGAGGCGTGCACATAGTAAGACATCTGCGGCAGCAGCCGGCCCAGGCTGATGCTGTTCGCGGAGACTAAGCCGTGCTCCTCGGTCAATGCGGCATCGGCGAATGCTGCTTTCACTAACCGCTGGCAGTCATCGAAGGTGCCATCAACGCGGTAGGTCGTGACGTTGTCCCCGAATGCGCCGAGTTGGTGTGCCTGTCGCGCTGAGACGCGATTGTCGGGATACAGCACCACGACACGGAATCCCGGTCGACGGTGGAATGCGGCCGCTACTGCGGCGCCGGTGTCGCCCGACGTCGCGACCAACACGGTGTGTTGTTCTTCGGGTGCGAACAATCGAGACAGGCAGCTCGCCAAGAATCGTGCGCCGAAGTCCTTGAAGGCGGCGGTCGGGCCCCAGAACAATTCGAGCAATCCCGTGTGTTCATCGAGCCATTTGGTTGGCGCCTGAAACGACAGGCTGTCCTTGACGATGTCTTGCAAGTGCGGCGCAAGCGCATCGCCGGCAAAGAACGGCGCCATTGCGTTCGTGGCCCGATCGGCCAGCGAATCTCCCCAAGGCCCCACCTGCTTGGTGATCTCTTGTGGCATGTACAGCCCGCCATCGGGGGCCTGGCCCTTCGCAATGGCTGCGGATAGCGATACGGGTTCTGCGCCTCGCGTGCTTACGACATTCATGAAACGATCTCTGCCTTTGGTCCCGCAACGGGTCCAACGAATGCATCACTCTGCAAGGATACTTGGGCGAACGCACTTTGCATGGCGGCGGCGCCGCGCTCGGCTGCGGCCTTTGATGTGAACCAACCGAATACGCTTGGGCCACCGCCGCCGATACTGGCGCCGAGAGCATCGCAATCGAGTGCTGCCTGTTTCACGGCATCGAAGCCGGGGATCAGGCGCGCGCGGCGTGGTTCGGCAAGCACGTCGTACAAGCCGCGCTTGAGTAGCTTCGCATCGCTTTGGTAGCAGCCAGCCAAAACCATCGCGAGGCCTTCCAGTTGCGCCGTTATTTGTGCGAGTGGAAACGGCGCCTGCAAGACTTCGCGTGACTGGCGTGTTTCGAGTTGGTAGTGCGGATGCACCAGGCCGATGTGTAGCCAATCGGGCACGGGAACGCATACCGGCGTGCCTTCGCGCGGCGCGATGACGAGGCCGCCGAGCAGGCTCGGGGCGACGTTGTCTCCGTGCGGCGCGCCGCTCGCGGCTGCTTCACCGGCACAGGCCGCGGCATACAGCGCACCAGTGTCCTGTGGAGTCGGCAGCAACGCGTTGGCTGCGACCACGGCAGCGACCGCTGATGCTGCCGAACCGCCCATGCCGGAAGCCAACGGGATGCCCTTGTGGATCTCGATGGCGAAGCCAAGCTCGGTGGCGTGCGCGAGTCGTTGTAGCTCGAGCAAGGCGCGGCTGGCCGTGTTGCGCTCGGGTTCGAGCGGTAGTTCGGCGTCGGTGCAGTGGATCGCGGTGATCCTAACGCCTGCTTCGTCGGTCTTGGTGACCGTGACGCGATCGTGGGGGCCTGCGAACGAATGGCCGAGCACGTCAAAGCCGGCCGCACAGTTGCCAATCGAAGCCGGGGCGATGGCGGTGACGCTATCGGCACTCATCGCTTGGCTCCGAACGAGCTCGAGACGCGCAGCAAGTCGGCGAAGATGCCCATCGCGGTGACTTCGGGACCAGCTCCGGGCCCACGCACGACGAGCGGGTTGTCGCGGTATCGTTCCGTCGTGAACTGCACCACGTTGTCCGTCGGCAAGATGCTGGCCAACGCGGCGTCGGCCGGCACCTCAGTGAGCCCGACGACGGCCTTGCCGCCGGCTTCGAGGTGCGCGACGTAACGCAGCACGCTGTTGTTCTTCTGCGCGGTTGCGAGGCGTTGCGCCAAATTGTCGTCGAGTTCGCTGAGTCGCGATAAGAACTCCTGCTTGTCGATGCTCGTCAGGGGCTCTGGTACTAGCGACTCAAGCTGTACGTCTTCGAGTCCAATGCGCCAGCCGTTCTCGCGTGCGAGGATGACCAACTTGCGTGCGACGTCGAGACCACTCAAGTCATCGCGCGGATCCGGTTCGGTGAAACCGCGCTCCATGGCGTCGACGACAAGTTCGGAAAACGGTCGTGAGCCATCGAAACTACGGAATAGGAACGCTAGCGTGCCCGACAGGATGCCGTCGATGGCGAGCACGTGATCGCCGGTGTCGATTAAGTCGCGCAGCGTCGTGATGATGGGCAAACCGGCGCCAACGGTCGCTTCGTAGCAAAACTGCGCAGGCTGTTGTTGCAGCGATTCGTATCGTTCCAGGTTGCCCGAGCCAGCGTGCTTGTTCGGTGTGATGACATGGATGCCCTGACGCAACCAGTCGTGGTAGCGGTCGGCAATCTTGTCGCTGGCACTGCAATCGACAATGACGGCGTGCGGCAGGTGCTCGGCGTGCACATGCCGGGTGAACGCCTCGAGGTCGCAGTCGAGGTCAAGCTCGCGGTCCGTGACGTTGCCCGAGTCGAACAACGCCATGCGACGCGAGCTCGAGATGGCGCGAACCCGGAGATCTAGGTTGTTCTGTGCGAGTAGCTGTGGCCGCGCATCTTCGAGTTGACGAAGGAATGTGCGGCCAACGTTGCCTGGGCCGATGACGCCGATCGAAAGCGTTTGCGCCGATAGGTAGAAGCCGGCGTGAACGGCCCGCAAGGCCCGCTGCGCCGACGCTTCGTCGATGGCGACCGAGATGTTTCGTTCCGAAGAACCCTGTGCGATCATCCGCACGTTGACGTTGGCGCGCGCTAGCGCGGAGAACATCCGCGAGGCAATGCCCGGTGCGCCCGCCATGCCGTCTCCGACGGCGGCCAGCGCGGCGATGCCGAGTTCGACGGTGACATCGCTCATCTGGCCGATATGCAATTCGTGAGCGAAGGCGTGGCGCACGGCACGTTCGGCGCCGTCGGCATCGTCCTTCTTGATCACGCAGCAGATGGAGTGTTCCGATGATCCTTGCGAGATCATCACGACGGAGACCTTGGCTTGCTCTAGTGCCGAGAACGCGCGTTGTGCCGTGCCAGGCACACCAATCATGCCAGCGCCTTCCAGGTTGAGAATCGCCAGCCCCTTGACCGTGCTTACACCTTTGACTGGCGGTGATGGATCGACGTCGGCAGAGATGCGCGTGCCAGGGTGCGACGGGTGAAACGTATTGCGCGCGATGATCGCGATGCCTCGTGCGATTGCCGGTGCCATCGTTTGCGGATGAAGCACCTTGGCGCCGAAGTATGCCAGTTCGCAGGCTTCGGAATACGACAGCCGCGGGATCTCAACCGCCTCGGGAACGGCTCGAGGGTCCGCCGACAGGATGCCGTCGACATCGCTCCAGACGTGCAGCTCTTGCGCGTGGAACAAGGACGCAAAGATGGCTCCCGAATAGTCGCTGCCGTTGCGGCCGAGGTTGGTGACGCGCCCGTCTGGCGTGCGAGCGACGTAGCCGGACACGATCGTGTGGCGGGTCGTCTTTGGCTTGTATTCTTGCAGGCGCCGTTCGCTCTCTTGCCATTGCACGATGGCGCCCAGGTCGTTGTGTTCGACGACGAGCACCTTGCGGGCGTCTAGCCACTGGCTATCCGCGCCGCGGGCACGCAACGCGGCATCGACGAGTTGCGCCGACCAGATCTCGCCGAGACCAGATATGAGTCGCAGTAAGTCGGGAGAGACGGCCCCGATCAGCGATTGCGCGTGCAGTAGTTCGTGTAGCTCGGCGAATCCGAGCGCCAGTTGTTCGCTGATCAGGCCGACATCCGTACCGAGCAACGTTGCCGCGGCGGTCAGATGAGCCTGTTGCAGTTCGCAGGCTTTCGGTTGCCATGACTCCTGCTCTGCCGTTGCCGCCAAATGTGTTAGCGCGATCAACGCGTCGGTGACGCCGCGCATGGCGGATACGACGACGACCTGTGCTTCGTCGCGCGCGACTAGGATGTCGACGACGGCGGCGATGCGGGCTGCGTCGGCGAGACTGCTACCGCCAAACTTGTGCGCGGTAGTGGCGGCGGGAGGAGAGGGCGGAGTCATGTGCGGAGCGAGGGACAGCGAATACGACAGGCATACCGCGTGCCTGTTCGATCCTGAAGACGAACGTGGTGACTACGGCGATGCCGTAGCGGTCTGGTGCCGCCAACATCGTCGCAATCCTCTTCGGCACAATCGCCAGCCCATGTTATGGCGATTTCCGCGACAATCGCACGTGCTCATTGGCTGCTCGGTGACTCAGCCTGAGCGACCGTCTCTACAACGGCGTGGATCTAGAACGCGTTGATGATGAAGTCGTCGTGGATCTCCCTCACCGACCTGTTGATCGACAGCAGCGCGGTGTTCCGTTCGATCAGGTGTGACATGTCGATTCCCAGATCGCGTTCGAGCGGCTGGTAGACCGTTCCGTACGGATACCACACGCCCTGGCTTGGGATTTTGAAACAGCGAGGCCAACTCAGGTTCTGGGCACCACGCGGTGCTGTCATCCGTCGTGGGCTTGCGTCTGTAGTTCTGCAACTAGCGGCACATGATCCGACGCGGTCCTGGAGCCCTTGCTGCGGGCCGAAGTAAGCGACTGCAGTTCGCATTCGCCGCGCACGAATAAAGAGTCGAGTGCGCGCAGCGGCGCCCAGGCGGGGAAGGTGCGCGGTGCGCGGCGTGGACCGTGGAAGCCTGCGGGCACAAGCAAGCGTTTGCCAAGGCTGCCCAACACGTCATTAAAATCCCCGGCGACGACGATGGGCGTGTTGCGGTGGATGTGCGTTAGCCGTGGGCTTACCAGCAGCATGCGCAGTTGCTCGCGGCGTTCGCGCTCTCCGAGTCCAAGGTGCAGGTTGAATGCGTGCAGTGTGCGGGCGCCGCCACCAGGCAGCGGCACGCGCAATTCGGCATGTAGTGCGCTGCGTGCCTTCTTGCCGGCAACCGTTAGGTTGATGTTGTCGGTGCTCGTGATCGGGAAGCGGCTGAGGATTGCGTTGCCGTATTCGCCGCGCCTCGGGCCGAACTTCACGTTGACGAAGTAGCTTCGATGGCTCATGCCGAGCGCGTCACCCAGAACGTCGACCTGGCGTTCATGCTTGTACCAGCGACCGCCTTGTGAGACCTCTTGTAGCAGGACCACGTCGGCATCAAGTGCCGAGAGTACGGCGCTAGTGCGGGCCGCGTCGTAGCGGCGGTCTAGTCCGCCAACGCACTTGTGGATGTTCCATGTGACTACTCGGAAGTTCAGTGGCAACAGGTTTCACCTTGCAGGCTGACGATGCCTCGCCAGATCAGCATACCTGCGGCGGTAAGCATTGCGGTGCGCTGTACCCAACGAACTGTTTTGGGGCCGAAGCGGCTTGCTAGTCGAGTGGCTTGCGTCTGTGCCAGAAACAGCAGCGGCAAGGAACCCAATGCAAATCCTGCCATGACGGTGCCGCCGTCGAGTCCGGATCCTGCGACCGTCGCCCCGGCCAGCGCTGCCCACAATAAGCCGCACGGTAGCAGCGGAGTGAATAGTCCCATCAGCGCAGCCCTTCTGGTCGGCGACCACCCGCGCGACTTCGCCATCGCTTTCTTAAGCACGTTGCTGAGTCCGGGGATCGTGATTGCGCCGCGCTCTCCAATCGTTACGAGAGCGATCAGTCCGGCCGCAAGCACGAACGCAACGTAGGCCGTCGGCGAAGCAAGTTGTTGGCTGCCGAGCACGGTGCCGAGTCCACCGAGTGCTGCGCCAATCACTGTGTAGGAACTGGCGCGCATGACGTGATACGCGATGGCGCCTCTCGTGCCACTTTGAAATGCGAGCGCAAGAGGACCGCACATGCACGCACAGTGAATTGAGTTCACGACACCGAAGACGAAACTATCGAGCAGGAGTATCATTGCAGTTTCATGGGCCACCGTTCGGTGAACTCTGCGGCAGAACGCTCGTCGCACACTCACATTTCGTCGAGTGTTGCGATGGGGGCAGAGACAGCTCAAACGTCGTGTAAGCACTGTGACCTACCAGTTCCTCGCGAAAGTCGTAATCCGTCGTTCTGTTGTTCGGGGTGCGAATCAGTCTTTGCATTGTTGTCCGATGAAGGGCTGACGCGCTTCTACGAACTTGGTGGTGCCGCGACTGGTGCCGTTGGTAGTGCCCCGCGTGTTCCTGCGTTTGATTGGCTGCACGAGTGGCAACAACGGCACACGTCTGCCGGTGTTGTGCGCATGACGCTCGACGTGCAAGGCATTCGATGCGCGGCATGCGTTTGGCTGCTGCAAGCCATCTGGAAGCGAGTTGCGCCGGGTCACCCGTTACATGTTTCGTCCTCGATGGGGCAGGTGACGCTGCAGTATCCGAGCGAGAGCGACGTCGGCCGCCGCTTCCTTGAGATGGCCGCAAGACTTGGCTACCCGATGGCGCCGCCGTCGCGTCGCGTCGCGCGCGATACCGGTTTGCTCGTGCGTCTTGGTGTCTGCGTCGCCATTGCGATGAACGCGATGATCCTCGCGATCAGCCTCTACTTCGGCCTGGATACTGCGACCGCGGATGCCAGTGATGCAACGCTGCGCGAACTGTTCGGTTGGGTGCTGCTCGGTCTCGGCAGCGTCAGCGTGGTTGTTGGCGGACCTGTATTCTTCCGTGCCGCTCTCGCTGGGGTGCGCGCCGGGGTCGTGCACATGGATCTGCCGATTTCGATCGGCGTGTTGCTGGCCTACGGCGGTTCGGTCTACGGGCAACTGACCGACGGGGCGACCTACTTCGACACGGTCGCGATCTTCGTCGCGTTCATGCTCGGCGGTCGCTACCTGCAGCATCGCACGCTTGCCAAGAATCGCGATCAGGTCCTGGCTGACGACGGCGCGGAACATCTGCGCGCGCGCCGCGTGCGCCACGGCCTAGTCGAGATCGTGCCGATCCAGCAACTGGAAATTGGCGACGAGATCATTCTCGCACCGGGCGATTTGGTGCCGGCGCGTGGAACTCTGATGGGGGGCGAGAGCATGTTCTCGCTCGATTGGATCAACGGCGAGAGCGAGGCGCGCTCGTTTGCCGGGGGCGCTGAGGTTCCGGCTGGTGCATTCCACGCCGCTCGAACAGCCACGCGCTTGCAGGTGACGTCGACGTATCGTGAGTCTGGTCTTGCCGAGTTATTGAGCCAGGAGCCGATCGACCGCGAAGACACTGCAGGCCGCGTTCGTTTCTGGGAGCGGCTCAACCGCTACTACGCACTCGGCGTGCTCACGGCGGCGTGTGCTGGTGCCGTTGCTTGGTCGTTTATCGACCCGTCGCGTGCGATCTCGGTCGCGGTCGCGGTGCTGGTTGTGACGTGTCCATGCGCCATGGGAATCGCGACGCCGCTTGCGTTCCATCTGGCATTAGCTCGTCTGCGGCGCAACGGCGTGTTCGTTCGCACCAAGAGCTTGCTCGACAAGACTCTTGTCTTGCGTCACGTGGTCTTCGACAAGACTGGCACGGTCACGTTTGGCGGCTTGCGTGCCCGCGCGATGGCAGACATCCCTGATGAGGCTCTGCCTGTCTTGGCGTCGATGGCTGCCTCGAGTAACCACCCAGTCAGCCAGGCCATCCTCGCTTCGCTAGACCATGCGCCGGTCATCGTCACGATGCGGATCGAAGAACGTGTTGGCGAAGGTTTGGTTGCCAGCTACGGCGGCTCTAATTGGTGTTTGGGGTCGCGCAAGTTCTGCGGCCTCGCAGAGCAGCAGACTGAGAACCGCGAGTGCGTGTTGACACGCGGTGGCCAACTGGTGGTGACGTTCGAGCTCGAAGAAGACTTCCGCGCCGGGGCCGCTGAAGAGCTCGCTGCACTGCAGGCGCGTGGCTTGCAGGTGCACTTGATGTCGGGCGACCGCCCAGAACGCGTGGCGCTTGCGGCCGCTCGCCTCGGCTTACCTGCCGAACGTGCGCGTGGCGGCATGTCACCGGCAGACAAGGCTGAGGCCGTCGCGGGCCTCGGTGATCGTGACACGATGATGGTCGGCGATGGCCTCAACGACGCGCTGGCCTTCGACCAAGCGTTCTGCGCCGGCACCCCCGCGATGGATCGGCCGGTGCTGCCTGCGCGATCGGACTTTTGCTTCCGTGGTGCTCAAGCCGGTGCCGTGCAATCGCTGTGTGAAGTCGCCGAAGACCATGCGCGCGTGGTGCGCACCAACCTTGCGCTGGCGTTGATCTACAACGTCCTCGTGCTGTCGCTGGCGTTCGCCGGCTTGATGACCCCCCTGTTGTGCGCCGTACTGATGCCAATCAGTTCCGTCGCACTTGTCCTTCACACAAGTCTCCGCATGCAGCGGACTAGGAGGCTCGCATGAGCGTCGTTCCTGTTTTGCTGCTTTGCAGCCTCGTGCTCGTTATCGGCTCGATCGTGCTGTTCGTGTTCAGCGCGAAGCAAGGCGATTGCCACGAGTCCGACCGTCTTTGCCTGATGCCGCTCGACGACGACGCAGTTACGCACGTCGAGCCACAGGCCCCGTCTCTCTCCTCTCCCTCTCATGAGAACGACTGAACCATGGAAGTAGCAACCACAACGGAAATGCGGCGAATCACCTACGACGATGGCGTCGTACGTGGGTTCGTTTGGGCAAGCGTCGCCTGGGGCGCAGTAGGCATGCTCGTTGGGCTAATCTGTGCCCTGCAGCTGAGCTTCCCGCAACTCAACTTTGACACGCCGTGGCTGACCTTTGGCCGGCTGCGCCCGCTGCACACCAACGCCGTGATCTTCGCGTTGGTCGGCAACATGATGTTTGCCGGCATCTACTACTCGTCACAACGATTGCTGAAGGTGCGCATGGCGTCGGACCTGCTCAGCAAGGTGCACTTGTGGGGCTGGCAGCTGATCATTCTTGGCGCTGTGCTCACGTTGCCGCTCGGCATCACGCAGTCGAAGGAATACGCAGAGCTTGAGTGGTTCCTCGACATCGCGGTTGTGGTTGTCTGGGTTGCCTTCGCGTGGAACTACTTCTGGACGTTGAAGATTCGCAACGAGAAGAACCTCTACGTTTCGATCTGGTTCTATATCTCGACGATCCTGGCGATCGCGGTGCTCTACATCGTCAACAACCTGGCGCTGCCAGTGACGGGAACGAAGAGCTACGGCGTGTTTTCGGGCGCGCAGGATGCATTGACGCAGTGGTGGTATGGCCACAATGCCGTCGCGTTCTTCCTGACGACGCCGATCCTCGGGATCATGTACTACTTCCTGCCCAAGGCAGCTGATCGGCCGGTATTCAGTTACCGCCTGTCGATCGTGCACTTCTGGGCGTTGGTGTTCATCTACATCTGGGCCGGCCCGCACCACTTGCTCAACACGGCATTGCCTGACTGGGCGCAGTCGCTCGGCATGGTGTTTAGCTTGATGCTGTGGGCGCCATCATGGGGCGGCATGCTCAACGGCTTGCTGACGTTGCGCGGTGCTTGGCACAAGGTGCGCACCGACCCCGTGCTGAAGTTCTTCGTCGCGGGCGTCACGTTCTACGGCATGGCGACCTTCGAAGGTCCCCTGCTGTCGATCAAGTCCGTGTCAGCTCTCGGTCACTACACCGATTGGATCATCGGCCACGTGCACGCTGGGGCACTCGGCTGGAACGGATTCATGGCCGCCGGGATGTTCTATTGGATGGTTCCGAGGCTGTTCGGCACCAAGCTGCACAGCACCAAGATGGCCGACTGGCACTTCTGGCTCGGCATGATGGGCATCCTGCTCTACGTCGGCTCGATGTGGGTGAGTGGCATCTCGCAGGGTTTGATGTGGCGCGCCGAGACTGCTGACGGCGGCCTGCAATACACGGCCTGGAACGAGATCCTCGACACCCAGCAGTTGATGTATGTCGCTCGCAGCATCGGCGGCGGCCTGTTCTTGGTCGGCTGGTTGTTGATGGGCTGGAACCTGATCGCAACGGCGATGTCGGGTAAGGCGACCAACGTGGAAGTCGAAGTGGCGGTCATTGACACCACGCCGTTGGCGTCCGAAGAGAGCACGGCGAGCCTGGTGTTCAGCAAGCCAGTGATCATCTGCTTCCTTGGCTTGTTTGCAGCCACGATGTTCATCATGCCGAACGTTGGTTTGGCGGTGCTGGGGCTAGTGCTGTTGCTCGCGGTCGTCGCGTTCGCCTGCGGCATGCTGTTCGGGTCGATGGGCAAAGGCAAGCACACCTGGCACGACAAGATCGAGTCGCGTCCATTGGCGTTCTCGACGTTGACGTTGATCGCGGTGTTGATCGGCGGCTTGTTCGAGCTGTTGCCGGGTCTGATCACCGACAAGCAGGTGCCGTTGGCGGCGAGCGGTGAGATGAGCGTGCAGCCTTACACGGCACTCGAGTTGGCTGGTCGTGACGTCTATGTGCGCGAGGGTTGCTATGTCTGCCACTCGCAGATGATTCGCCCGTTCCGCAGCGAGCAGCTTCGCTATGGCGCGCCGAGTCGAATCGAAGAGTCGATGTGGGACCACCCGTTCCAGTGGGGAAGTAAGCGCACTGGCCCTGACTTGGCCCGCATCGGTACCAAGAGGAACGAGTCCTGGCACTGGCTGCACATGATGGATCCTCGCTATGGCGCGAAGTACGAAGCGGACCAGGGGCTTTCGATCATGCCGGCCTACCCGTGGCTCTATGACGACAAGGTCGAGATTGCGGTGGTCGCCGACAAGATGAGCGTGCTGAAGAAGCTTGGCACGCCATACACCGACGAACAGTTGCAAGGGGCCGCTGCGGCCTACGCGAAGCAGGCCGCGGCCACGGTGGGCAACTTGGCCGCGCAAGGCCAGACGGGTGCTGATCCCGAGAGTGAGATCGTTGCGTTGATCGCCTACTTGATGCGGCTCGGTCGCAACTTGGAGCCGGCCGAACGCCAACCCGTTGAGATCCAAGGAGGTAAGTGATGCTGAAGGAACTGGAGTCGTATGTGTCGTTGTTCGACCTGCCCGTGATCGCCACGTGGTTGTTCGTCGCGATGTTTCTGACGGTGTTGGCGCGGGTGTGTCAGCGCTCGCGCCAAGGCGAATACAAGCGCATGGCGTCGCTGCCGCTGGATGACGGTGCGGTCGTCGAGGAGGTTAAGTAATCATGACTGCCGATCTTCGACCCCACACGTTTGATGGCATCCAGGAGTTTGACAACCGCCTGCCGAATTGGTGGCTGTGGACCTTCTATCTGGCATGCATCTTCTCGGTGTTCTACTGGATTCACTTCCAGACGCTCGGCACCGGCAACCAACCGATGGATGACTACCTGGATGAGCAAGCTGCCGCTGCTGCTGCAATGGAAGCTCGTCTGAAGGAGAACCCGATCACGACAGAGGTGTTGCTCGAACTTGCAGCCAACCCGGTCTTCGTTACGCAAGGCAAGGAGCTGTTCGAGCAACCGCAGAAGTGTGCCCAGTGCCACCGTGTCGATGGCGGGGCTGGCCTCTTAGATGGCATCGCCGCAACCGGGGCGAACCTGACGGATGGCTACTGGATCTACGGCAATGAGCCAATGGACATCTATACGACGATCTTGAAGGGGCGAGGCCCTGACGCGGAACTCGGCAGCAACGGCGGGATGTTGGCGCACGAGGCCGAAGGTCTCGGGTTCGTGCAGAAGGTGACGGCGTTCGTTCTATCCATCAAGAACACCAACGTTGCTGGTGGCAAGAATCCCGAAACCTACGCCAAGAAGACGCAGTGAGTGCCGCGCGGCTAGATTTGGAAATCTCATGAGTGACAAGGAATCCGTGGCCGCGCGCAAGGTGCAGAAGCCGGTCGTTGTAAAGAACAGGCCGGTCGTTCGACGTCCTGATGTCGACAGCCTGTTCAGTATCAACGAAGATGGATCACGCAATGTGATCCATCCCGCCGATGTGAAGGGCCGGTTCCAAAACCGCAAGCACCTGTTGTGGATGGTGCTGATCACCATCTACATGGCGTTGCCATGGGTGAAGATCGGTGGCCGCCCGGCGTTCTTGATCGACATTCAAGCGCGCCACTTCTACGTGTTCGGCAACACGTTCAACGCGCAGGACTTTTGGTTCTCGTTCTTCTTCGTGACCGGTCTTGGCTTCACGCTATTCGTGGTTGCGGCGCTGTATGGGCGGGTTTGGTGCGGCTACGCGTGTCCTCAGACAGTGTTTCTGGAGGGTGTGTTTCGCCGTATCGAGCGCTGGATCGAGGGCAGTGCGCAGTCGCGCGCCAAGCTAGATAAGGCGCCGCTCAAGGCGAAGTTCTGGCGGCGTGGTTTGAAGATGGTGGTCTTCTTGGTGATCTCTGCTGCGATCGCGCACTCCTTCGTCGGCTACTTCATGCCGGTAGAAGTGTTGGTCGAGGCGGTGACCGGTTCACCGGGCAAGCATCCGACCGCGTTCACGTTTGTATTGATCGCGACCTTGTTGATGTTCGTGAACTTCACATGGTTCCGCGAGCAGGTCTGCATCGTTATCTGTCCCTACGGCCGCTTGCAGGCCGCGCTCTACGATGAAGACACGGTGTTGGTTGGCTACGACCAGCAGCGCGGCGAGCCGAAGGGGCCCGCCCAAGAGAAGGGTGCTGGCGACTGTGTCGACTGTTACCGCTGTGTTGCCGTGTGTCCGACGGGAATTGACATTCGCAACGGCACGCAGCTGGAGTGCGTTGGCTGCGCGAACTGCATCGATGCCTGTGATGACGTGATGGTGAAGCTTGGCCGCGACAAGGGCCTTGTTCGTTACGACAGTCAGCGCGGCTTCGAAACTGGCAAGCGACAGTTTGTGCGCGGTCGCGTGTTCCTCTACGTCGTGCTAATGCTGGTCGGCCTCGCGATGTTCACGGTGGCATTGACGAGGAAGCGCCCGTTCGAAGCGTCGTTGCGACGTTCTGGAAGTAGTCCGTACAACTTGGAGGACACGAGGGTGCACAACCTATTCGACCTCCATGTGATCAATAAGCGGCCTGATACCTGCAAGTTTACCGTCGAGACTGTTGGGCCGGGCCTCGCGCTAACCGTGATTGGCACGCGCGAACTGAGTCTCGAGTCGCTCCATGAGCGTCACATTCCAGTGCATGTCTACGTGCCACTGGATGAGTTCCGGGCCGGGTTGCGGAGTGAATTGCGGGTCATCTGCGAGGACGCCGATGGCAACCTTGAGCGTCTTGCTACGGCGCCAATCCTCGGACCTCGATCGCGGTAGTTGACGCTCCTCACTAGCGCCGCGGCGGTTCCGTGCTGCTAGAAATCCGAGTCACTGGAGGCGGTGGGATCATTAGGTTCGGTGGGCGCAATCGGTAGCCAGATGGTGAACACCGAGCCGCCGTCGTCTGCATCCACCCGAATCGTCCCGCCGTAGCCTTCGATGATGCTGCGGCAGATCGAAAGGCCGAGTCCGGTGCCGCCACGGGCGCGCTTGGTCGTGATGAATGGCTCGAAGATGCGTTCTCGAACCGAGGCTGCGATACCCGGACCATTATCCGACACCGTGAACTCTACTCCCTCGCCAGAGCACTCTTCGCCAGAGTCTGCTTTGTGAGAACTTGCCTTGTGCGAGCGATGCGCCGCTAGCGACACATACCGGTTTTCGATGTCGTGCAGCACGAGCGCATCCTTGGCGTTGATCATCAGATTGAGCAGCACCTGCTGCACCTTCTGCGGGCGAGCAAATACCGCTGGCAGGTTGGCGTCGACATCAATCGTCAGCGTGATGCCGTGACGCTTCCAGCTCTCCCCGATCAAGCTCATCGTGCGCTCGACGACTTCGGCAAGTGACGTTGGTTGCGCGTGGTCGCGGTCGTCGCGCGCGAACTGCAGTAGGGCTCGAACGATGTCCGCGATGCGTCCGCCTTCTTCGATGATGATGCGGCCGTTCGCGATGGGCTCGTCGCCGTCTTCGATCAACTGCGCGCAGTTGATCATCGTATTGATCGGGTTGTTGATCTCGTGGGCGACGCCAGCTGCCAACTCGCCAACTGCCGCCAGGCGTTCGGTCTGGCCGAGTTTACTTTGCAGCTCCTTGCGCTTTGAAATATCTCGGATCACGGCCGTGAAGAACCGACGACTATCAATGGTGCCTTCGCCTACGGATAGGTCGATTGGGAACTGCGACTTGTCTTTGCGACGGCCTGTGACCTCTCGGCCAATGCCAATGATCCGACGCTCGCCAGTTCGAAGGTAGCGCGCGACATACTCGTCGTGCTCGCTGTGGAACGGCTCAGGCATCAGGATCTTGACGTTCTTGCCAATTAATTCCTCCCGTGCGTATCCGAACAGGCTCTCGGCGGCATCGTTGACCGTCTCGATGCTGCCGTTCGAATCAATGGTCACGATGCCTTCGACTACATGGTCGACGATCGCGCGCCAGGCAGCGACATGTCGGTCCGCGATGGCAACGGCAATCTTTCGGTCCTGTAACGCAGTGGATGTAGACTCTTGGATGACTCGCTGGCTCCACGAGCGGGACCAGGCTAGGGTCAATATTGCACCGGTCGCTACGCCAGCTACGGCGATGCTGGCCTGCATTGCCGGCCCGTCAAGCCACAGCGGGCATGAGAAGCCGGCGACGGCCACCACGGCAAGCAAAACGTTCGCAATCATGGGACGGTGGTCGCTAGCGGTGGTGGGCGTAGGGGGCGAGACCATGTATTATGCCTAGTCGGTAGAAGGGTCGTGGTCCATGTAAGCCCATCGACCCGTCTCGGGTTAGCATCTTGTCTTAGGGCGTTGCGAGCACCGAAGAGGTAATTATGAAATCCACACGGTGCGATGGCCAAAGTAGTTCTGATTGATGATGAAGCGAGGTTGCTGGCGACACTCGCGCGCTTCCTCGAGCGGCAAGGCATAGAGGTCGTCCAGGCGACTAGCTTCGCTGAGGCTGACGAACATCTTCAGCCAGGTCGCTTCGAAGTTTTGGTCACCGACATCGTTATGCCATCGTTCGACGGCATGCGGGTTCTGCGCGAAGTTGTGGGCGTGCGCGGATGCCATGAGCCAGTCATCTTGATCACTGGCGAACCCAACTTGGAAACTGCCTCACAGGCGGTGCGCAATGGAGCCTTCGATTACATCCAGAAGCCGGTCACCAAGGATCGCCTGCTAGAAGTCGTCAACCGTGGCTTGCGCCACGTGAAGCTGCTTCGCGAACGTGACCAAGCTCGCCAGCGCGAGATGCAGTTGCTCAAGAACCTCGCCGAAATCGGTGAGTCAGCGTCTGTCCTTAGTCACGAAATCAAGACGCCGATCAATGGCTTGCGCCACGCCTTGCGTGCGGTTGGGGACAAGCTCGGTGTCGAAGACAGCGTCCTAATCGGTGAGTTCGTTGCCAGTCTGGGGCGCATCGAGCGTTTGCTTGGCGAGACGTTGTCGTTCGCGAAGCCACTCATCCCGCGTCTTAGCGACGTGTCGTTACGCGAAGTTTTGGATGACGCAGTTCGAGAGTGTCGGACTCTCGATTCGTTCGCCAACATGCACACCGACATTTCGTTTAGCGATGCGCTGCGCCTAGAGGTCGACCCGCAAGTTGTCGGTGAGGTGTTCGCCAACCTCATGAGGAACGCCGCGGAAGCGTGCGGCGGAACCGGCACCATTGGCGTCACCGCACACACGATTGAAGGCTCCGTGTGCATTGATGTTGTGGATTCAGGGCCGGGAGTGCCGGTTCAGATGCGCGATGAAATCTTCAAGCCCTTCTGCAGTTCTAAAGATACAGGGACCGGCATTGGCTTGGCGTTCTCTCGTAAGGTTGTTGAGGCACACGGTGGGACTATCGAGCTCGTTAGTCGTGCACGTGGCGCCTGTTTCAGGATTCGATTGCCGATGAAGGCAGTTGTGGAAAGTGTCACATCTGTCAGTGCGCCAGTGGAGTAAGCATGGAAGAGACAAAGCAAATAACCATTGTTCTGATCGACGATCAGGCGATTGTGCGCGCGGCCTTCAAGTCGTTGTTGCAGTCGGTCGAGCGCTTTCAGGTGATCGGTGATGCCGGTGATGCGCGCAAGGGCATTGAGCTCGTTGGCGAGTTGAAGCCTGATGTGGCGATCTTGGATATCACTATGGCCGGCATGTCCGGCCTTGATGCCGTTGCCCCGATCAAGCGCATTTCGCCGCGTACGCAAGTGTTGATGGCTTCGCAGCATGAAGGCATGAAGTTCGTGCAGCAGGCACTGCAAGCTGGTGCCGATGGTTACTTGTCCAAGGACAGTGATCCGTCCGAACTGAACCTCGCGATTGACTCCATTGTCCGCGGCGATTCCTACTTGTCGCCAAAGGTGTCTAACGGCTTCATGGCGCGCGCGGTGCGCGGCGAAGTCGCTAGCGCCGATGAGGCTTCGGCTCTGTCGGTGCTGACTCCGCGCGAGCGCGAAGTGTTCCAGTTGTTGGCGCTAGGTAAGGCCAACAAGGAAGTGGCAACGGTGCTCGATCTGTCGCTCGGCACGGTGAAGAAGCATCGAGAAAACCTGCAGCGCAAGCTCGATTGCCACTCCGCCGCTGAGTTGGCTCGCCTCGCGATTCGCGAAGGCCTTCTCGACGTCTAGGGTCTACTGGGCCGCCTAGGGCTGGCGCGATGCCTAGGGTCTGCGTGATGCCTAGGTTCTGCGTGATGCCTAGGTTCTGCGTGACGTCTAGGTTCTGCGTGACGTCTAGGGTCTGCGCGATGCCTAGGGTCTGCGTGATGCCTAGGTTCTGCGTGACGTCTAGGTTCTGCGTGACGTCTAGGTTCTACTGGGCCGCCTAGAGATTGGTCGGCCAGAGTCTGGGCGCCAGAGTCTTGGCGCCGGGATCTGGGCAGCAGGGCTCACGCC
>JBNMNW010000037.1:0-28821 GCA_051278165.1 Planctomycetota bacterium
AGGATCAGGATTGCGTCACCGCTGGCGGAGCGGCGCAGTCGTTCCCAGCGCTGTCCGTACGGCAACGGCCGCCGATCCTCAATTACGTGCACCCGAGAATCGTGTGCTGCCAGATCCTGGACCGAAGCGCGCATGTCGCCGTCGCTGCGGGTCCGGTCGAGCACGAGCACTTCATGTTCGCAGTTTGCGAGTGCCGCCTGCGCAGCCGCGATGCTAGCGCAAATTTTCGTCGCGTCGTGACCGGGATCGTGCGACGGATCGGCCACGAGCAAGACACTCACGGCCGGCTTCGGTCGCAAGCCGCGGGCGAAGAAGAACGACCGCCCGGCCTTCTTCTTGGCAACGACCTCGAAGCTATTCTCACGCTCGACGCGCTCGCTGTGAACGACTTCCATATGGCCAAGGTCGTGCAAAAACTGCTCGACGTCCTCGGGCACGTAGTCGTCCTTGTGGCCCGGATTGGCGCCGGGCGTGCCGACGTTGGGGTAGAAGTCGCGCAGCGGCAAGAACAGGCTCAGATGGCCGCCGGGACGCAAGATGCGGGTCCATTCGGCCAGTGCTTGGTGCGGGTGCCAAAGATCCTCAAGACAGTGGCTTGAGTAGACCGAGTCAAAGCTCTGATCCTGAAGGAACCACAAGTCGCGCACGTCGCCGATCCAATCGGATTCGTCGAACTTAAAGAAGTCGACGCCGACCGCTTCGGGGTGCACTTTGTGGCCGCCGTGGCCGAGATCGGCAATGCGGCCGCCGAGGTATTGCTGCAGCCGACCGCGGCACAACGAACTCTCGCTACGGTCTTCACCGGTGACTCCCGGCACGAACGTTTCGAGCGCTTCGTTGATGAGGCGCAGCGGTAGGTCACGGCGGAAGTTGGTATCCGAGCGCAACACCTGCAGCGCCCCCGGCTGAAAGGCCTTCAGCGCTGGCGGTAGCGATGTGGCCGCGGGATGCCCATCTGCCAAGTAGATCGTGGGCGTGCCGAGTTCCGCGGCGACCTCAAGCCAGGTCTCGTCGGCGGCGATCAGGCACGACGCGTCACGCAACAGCGTGCGCATCGACTCAACATCTCCGTCACCGGTAAACGGCATGCAGCGTCCAACTTCATGGCTGCGGGCTCGATCGATCTGGACGAACGGCAAGCGGCTGCGCCACGCGGTCACCCAGTGGCCGCCAAAGCGTGAGCCTGGCGGCAGCGCCGCCTGCGCCGTATGGAGCACGATGTAGGGCCGCAGCTCCTCTGGGAGCGGGGCCGAGACAGCTTCTGTGCGGAGGGCCTTGTCCATATACAGGCGTTGTCATCGGCCATTGCGCGCCAAGGCTGAAGCGGATCATTGCCCTGCAGCAGCCTCCATGCCAGCCAAGGAGCAGCATCTGTAGGTGCTGCGGCAACTTGCAGCATCATTCGAGGCACTGCACACGCCGCTTGTAGACAGTGACCAGGAGCAGCCCTCAAGCCCATGCTGCATTCCGTCGATAGCACGGGTGTCCTAAGGCTGCCATGAACAAGAAATGGGCCATCACCTACTTTGGTCAGCCCCGCAATTGCCGGGCTGCACTCGAAGCCAACCGTGACAAACTCCCGGCCAACGCCGATGTGTTCTTTCACCTGTGGCAACCATCGGATTCTGACCGCGCGCTGAACAGCGCCAGTCGCTTCGCACTGGAGGCGCCGCCGCAGTTATCTGTCGAGGAACTGGTCACGCTCTATGAGCCGCGCGAGTTCACGTATCAAGAACAGCGACCGTTTGCGCCGACCGACCACCCGCACCTTAACGTCGCGCTAGAGAGCATTCCGCCGACGCGCGTAATGAGCATGCTGTTCAGCTTGCAGCAGGCTGTCGCGCTGGCCTCACACCGCGAATACGACGCCGTATTGGCACTGCGAACCGACGTGATTTTGCAGAAGCCGTGGCCCGACACCGCGATTCCGAACGGTCGCGAGGTCTTGCTCGCACTCGACCAAGGCACCGTCGAACCGTTGACCTGGGATCAGAAGAATCCCGCGCACCTAGACTTCCTGGCGGCAGGCACGCCAACCAGCCTGACGCTCTATGCATCGTGCTTTGCCCGCCTCGATCGACTGCCTGGACACTGGGTGCCTGAGTTTTTACTCGGCGACAACCTCGCCGAACTGCACGTGAACGTTGAGCGGGTCGACCTCGGCCCTCTGGAGATTCTGCGATGACCAACAAACAGCATCCTGGCTGGCGTGTGTACACCGGCGGCACCTTTGACATCTTGCATCGTGGTCACCTGAACTTGCTGCAGCAGTGCCGCAAGATCGCCGGCCCCGATGGCACCGTAGTAGTTGGACTCAACAGTGACGACTTCATTTCGCGCTACAAGCAACGACCGCCAATGCTCGACTACGGCAATCGACGCGACTTGCTCGAGGCGTGTCGCTACGTCGACGAAGTCGTAGAGAACGAGGGCAACGAAGATAGCAAGGTCGTCTTGACCAAGGTCGCACCAGACTTTGTTGTGATTGGCAGCGACTGGGCCTCGCGTGACTACTACGCCCAGATGATGTTCACCCAGGAATGGCTCGACGAACATGCCATCAGCCTGGTCTACGTGCCCTACACCGAAGGCATCAGTTCGACCGACGTGCGCAACCGTGCCAGAGCGACTCCCGTGGGCGCAGCACGCTGAGAACGGGACCGTAGGCGCTTCCTTCTACGTTGCCCGCACCGCCCTGTCAGCCGCCCTCACCCCCCGGCGTTCGCAACGATCGTGCAGTAGGACGCGGGTTCGGTAGATCTCCTGATGTCTTGGCATCGCAGCAACAGTTCGGCGACGCGGCGCTGAACAGCTACCCCAACAGTTCGTAGGACCGTTGCTAAGTTGGTTCTAGCAATGCCCTCGCTTGCAGTTGCCAACGGAACGGTGGTCGCGAGGCGAGCGCCTTACTCACCAACGGCAACTCCAACCGTAGCCGATGGTTTTGAGGCTGCCATGCACCGCCAGGCACGGTCCATGAACGGCCAAGCAGACCGTGTTGCGTTGCCGTTGTCGTTGCTCACCTGAGACATGCGGGTGCAACTAGGAGCAATCGGAAGCCGTATGCTATGGCCGTCCCAAAGAGAACAATCGATGCGCATCCATAACCTACTACTTCCGCTCATGGCGGCCCTGCCACTCGCTGCGCAACAGCGCGCCAGTGTCGGTGAGCCAGTCCCGGACGTCACCTTCCCCGAGTTCCTCAATGGCGATGGCCGCCAAAAGCTGTCCGAGTTCTTTGGGCAACCGATCGTGATCGACCGCTGGGGCACACGTTGAGGCCCTTGCCTTGGTAGCTCCGTGCCGAGCGCCATCAGTCAGAACCACGAACTCGCCGAGAAGGGTCTAGTCTCGATCCTGGTGGAGAGCCAAGGCTCGAAACCAGAGCAACTAGAACAGTTCTTGTGGAACCGCTTTCCCGACAACGAGTGCTTCTCGTGTGTCGGCATCTTCGTCCCGATCCCCGAGTCGCGCGGCATCCCGCACGCTGCGGTCATCGGCGTCGACGGCAAACTACTTTGGGCCGGCAATCCTGCCGCGTCGAAGCAGGTGATTGAGAAGCTTGTCGACGAACAGCTCAAGCTCCTAAAGAAGGGCTGGGGCGACAGCAGTGACGCCAGGAAGGTTCGCGCGGCAATCTACGCCAAGCACAACCTAGCTGCTGCGGCCACGATCGTTGCGGCGATGGACGACGGTGACGAGAAGGCCGCTCTGCAAAAGGAAGTCGACAACCGCTATGCCATTCGCAAGGCGTCGATCAGCAACCTGCAGAAGAGCGGTCACTGGCTCGCGTCGGAGGACGCAGCTAAAGCGCTGCTGAAGGGTGTTGGCCGCAACAAGGTATGGTTCGCCGAGGTGACCGAACTGACCGCAAGCTTCGCAACCGATGACGCCAAGATCGAACTCGCGCTCGACAAGAAGCTCGAGAAGATCCTCGACAACATGCGCAAGGGCAAGACCGACAAGGCGCGGAAGGCACTCGTGAAGCTGGTCGAGAAAGCCGGACAAGGCGGCGTCGCCAAGCGCGCCGCGCGCACGCTGGCAGCGCTGCAGTCGGGAAGCTAGACCAAGGGCTGTAGCGCCGGGGTGAGATCGCCTAGATGAGACCGCGCAGCTTCGGCTGGCGCAGGTGCGGCGGCGCGCAGCGGGCGGACACACACGTGACCGCCCGCGACCACCCGGCACTTATTCTCGACACTGAGACCCGGCACTAGTTCCCGCTACTGGCACCCAGTGGCTGGAGTCCTGCGATCTTAAGTTTGACTGCGGTGCTCGCACCCTGCCGCTTGGCCTCAAGGCCTTGCTACCAGCGGACAAACTGGCCATCCACCGCGATTCCGGCCAAAGGTCTGCCCACTCGAGCACAGCCAAGCAGCACGCCTTGGTCATCGACAAACTCGAAGCGAGCAATTCGCACCCGAAGCAAGTTCGACCGCACCGTAGACACGTCGAGTATCAAGGAGAGGTTGCCGGCTATCGGATCGAATCGCCGCCCCCTGCCCGAGCAACGCAACCATTTACATTACAGCATGATAGATTCATCGCCAACGGCACCGATCGGCGCCAGCCCCTTGCCGCATGTGACCGCGCGCCTACGATATCGGGCCGGGAGATTGGTACTCCCCCCACTACACCATGAACGCATCAGCAACTCGTCTTCTCACCCTCTCCGTAGGCCTGGTCGCTGCGACCGGGCTTCGCGCCCAGTTCGCCGAGCCCTTTGACAGCCAAGCTTTGGCCGACGTCACGCTGCTGTCGCAACCCGACACCATCGTCACCTTCGTCGACTACTCCAACATGACGATCGGGGCAGCGAGCTTCGCTCTGCCCGAAGCGCCTCGTCCGATCGCGGGATCGCTGCCAACGCGCGGCGTGCTGATCCAGGGCAACCTCACGGCGAGCGTCGGCGCTGGTGTCAACATCCTAGCGGGCGCAACGCCGATCGCGTTCTCAGGCCGATACCGCCTGTCGTTCGACGTTTGGATGAACGTTCCGCTGCCGCTGCCCAGCGGTTCGACCGAGCAGTTCCTTTGGGGTGTCGGCGTCGACGGCCTTGGCCCAATCGAGGCACGCAACAATCGTGGCACCGGCACGAACGGCATCTGGGGCTGGCTGTGCGGCGATAACGACTACGGCACCGAAGACGCAGCCATCAACCTTGGCGACATTGAGCTGGCCGACCTCGGCGACCTGCAGCCTGGTGAGAACGTGCCCTTCAATGAGGCGTTCGACAGCAACTCGCTCGGCGGCACGAATGGTAACGCAGCCAACCGGTGGGCACGCGTCGACATCGATGTCGACGCCGCCGGCACGAGCGTCTTCTTCAACGGCGTCGAGTTCTTCAACGACCCCAACATCCCGGTCAGCGGCTTCGCGATGATCGGCTACGAAGATCCCTTCGGCTCGCTTGGCTCCGCGCCGGATGAGCAGTGGGGCCTCCTCGACAACTTCCGCGTCACGCTGCCGACCGGCTGCGGCACGGCAGGCACGTCGATCCAACAGGGAACGGCAGCTGCCGGCGAGATCCTCAACGGCAGCGCGCTGCCGGCGATCTCGGCACCGCTGACGCTGCGCCTGCGCGGCGGCCCAGCATCGTCGGTGGCATTCCTTGCTGGCGGACTGCCGGCGCCCTTCACGCTCCCGGTTCCGATCAACCCGAACTGCACGCTCAACCTTGAGCTGTTGACTCTTGATGCCGTACTCGGGGTACCGACGGACGTTGACGGTGGCGCGATCTTCACGATCGACATCCCGAACAACACGGCCTTCTGCGGCTCGCAGTTGGGCTGGCAGTACATGTGGCTCGACGCGGCCAACCCGGCATGCCCGTTCATCCTGACCAACGGCCTGACCACGACCTTCGGCTCCTGAGCCGAAGGCCGCAGCGGTGCTAGGCACCGCGCTCCAGTCAAAGCTCGCTGATCAGCACGCTTTGGTTGGGGCGGCAAGATGCGATGGATCGCCGAGGGCCAACAGCCGATCTCGGCATCGCGACGCGACAACACAGGCCAGAGCTTAGAGCTCGGCGGCAGCGTCCGCAGACGCGCGCTCGCTCCCGACGTCATACAGATCGTCGGTCACGCGACAACCGAATGTTGCTCGCCATCATGAGCATGGGTACCATGCTGAGCCTATGCCCGCAGGGGAGTTTGCATTTCCAGAGCCACCGCGGCCGATCAACACATCCTTCCCGAGTGCCTGTGCACGGGAAACAGCGCTGAAGGGCCTCCACTGATTGTTTCAAGCACGGAGCGCTCTTTGCCTTCTCTGACACGTTCGCGCCTGACTGATCTCGGCATCTTGCTGAGCCTCTTGCTAGGCGGAGCCTTGACTGCCTACGGTTGGCTCACGGCAGACTCTGGCGCCCTGGGGACCTCGCCACACCTAAAATTGGTTGGGTGGCTCTTGGTTCCGATGGCGTTACTGATGGTTGGATGGCGCCTCAACACGCTGGCCACCGGCTTGGTGATGGCAGTCATCATTGGCGTCGCGACCAACTTCCTCGGTGCCATGCTCGCTGTAGTCCTGATTGCATGGTCTGCGACAACCGTCGGACGCTTGCTGCTAGCGCGTTTTGCGACCGCGACGGAGATGGAGTGCCTGCTGGTTGGCTTGACCATCTACGGCACCATCGTCAGCCTCTTGGTGCAATGGCCCATCAACTACCCAGTTGTCTACTTGACGATGCTCGGGGCCCCGTTGCTCATCGGTCGGCAATTTGCGCGGACCAGTGCCAAGCAAGCGTGGCATTTGGCACGCACGCGCAACACCGACCCGGTCCTCCAGAGACTCCTTGGTGGCGCCATCGTCGCGATTGCTAGCGTGCACGTATTGGTCGCGCTGATGCCAGAGATCGGACACGACGCCCTGGCTACACACCTCTTCTTGCCGGCTCGCATTTCCTGGCGACACGTCTGGGAATTTGACGTCAGTCGCTATGTGTGGTGCGTCATGCCGATGATCGGTGACTGGCTATACACCACCGCGCACATGCTGGCAGGCGAAGCAGCCGCGCGGCTGCTAAACGTCGGCTGCGTACTACTTCTCGCCCGACTGATCTTCGATTTGGCCAGGTGGATCGGCAGCAATCGCCTCGGGGGATTCGTAGCCGTGGCCATCTATCTGAGCACGCCGCTGACTCTCAAGGAAAGCAGCACGCTACTGATCGAGTCGATTTGGTCGTGCTTGATTCTCGGCGGCACACTCTCGCTGATCCACGCCTGTTCGCGCCGACACGCATCTGTGCATGGACCGGGCGAGACCCGAGAACCTCGACACCTCGTGGTCGCCGGCATACTGCTAGGCGGAGCGCTTGCTGCCAAGGCGGTCTCGATGACCATTCTGCCGGTATTGGCGCTGGTCATGCTTTGCCGATTCCGTAGCTGGATGCGACGCGACTTGCTGATCGCCATGGCGGTGGGACTGGTCGCGTTCACGGCCATCGGCTGCGTGCCCTACGCGCGAGCGTTCTTGATAACCGGCAACCCAGTCTTCCCGTTCTTCAACGCCCTGTTCGAGTCACCTGACTACCCATTGCAGAACTTCTCGCCAAGCAGGTTCGAGAAGGGCACTACCTGGGATGTTCTGTATCGCATGACGTTTGAGTCATGGCGCTACCTTGAAGCCCAAGCTGGAGCAGCCGGATTCCAATGGCTGCTGCTAGTGATCCCAGTGACAGTAGCGAGCGTGTTCTCACGACATCGTCGCGCCCTCTTGATCATCCTGATCAGCGTCGTCATCGCTTGGCTCACGTTCCGCCAAACGGCCTACCTGCGATACATCTTCCCTAGCTTCGCCATGATGGCCGCGGCCATCGGCGCAGGCGTCGGAGGCATGATTAAGCCTGGCAAGACAACCCAGGCGCTGCTAGCCGCGGCGATCCTCGCTGCGATAGCCCTCAACTTGGCCCGGTTCTCTTGCACTGGTCAATCGACTGTCATCGATCTACCGGCACTGCTCAGCCAACAACATCGAGAAGAATACATTCGCAAGATCCAACCAATGCGGGCAGTGATGACCGTGCTCAACGCATTGAATATCGAGCACCGCCCCGTCGCCTTCCTGTCACCGTCGCTCCCCGCCGGTCTCCATAGCGACGCCTTGATGGCCTCTTGGTACAATCACAGCTTCAGCTCCCAAATCAGGGCTGCGACAAGCACCGATGAAGCGGGCCAAATCCTGGCAGAATTGGGGGTAAGCCACTTGGTGCTCGGCGACAACTGGGGCAGTGACAAGCTTCGCAGCTTCCTCCGGGGAGCGTCCACGGAGGTCCAGCGCATTGGGAATCTATCGATTCGCGCGCTAGCGGCTTCGTACCGCTACCAAACAGAACTGCTGTCGAACCCGACGTTTGTCAGCGGCGAAGGCGTCAGCGGCGAAGGCTGGAAGTTCACCGGCGCCGCGCAGGTCCAGCCAGGAGGCGGGGTAACGGTGACGGTCAATGCGAACTCGCTGCAACAGGTTCCCGTCATGGCAGCCGGCATCTACAAGTTGTCGGCGCAGGTTCGCAGTGCCAGTGCTGACGCCACCGGCAGTGCCAGGCTGCAACTGACCTGGCTCGACGCAGACAGCGGCCAACTCGCAACGGAGATCAAGGTTGTGCCATGCGTGATGGAACCTCAATTGCACAGCGTCATCTTCGTCGCTCCGGCGGCGGCTCACTTCGCGATGGTCCGTGCCACCGGGCACAGCGCGACACCTGTCATCTTCGACAGCATCTCCTTCCGACACTAAGGATCGACGCGCCATGGAGAACCAAGCAGCAGCTCGCGTCGCAGCGATTGTCCCTTGCTACAAGGTCAAGGAGCAGATCCTGTCAGTGCTCGCAGCGATGCCCGAGCAGATCCACGGCGTCTTCGTCGTCGACGATGCATGCCCACAGAAATCCGGCAAGATGGTTGCGAGCGAGTGCCAAGACCCGCGCGTCAAAGTGGTGTTCTTGACGAAGAACCAAGGGGTCGGTGGTGCGGTGATGGCTGGCTATCAAGCAGCGATCGCGGCCGGCTATGACATCCTTGTCAAGATTGATGGCGATGGCCAGATGGACCCGCAGCTTGCTGCATCCTTCGTTGGCCCGATCCTCTCCGGCGAAGCGGACTACACCAAGGGCAACCGCTTCTACGACCTTGAGCAGATCAGGCAGATGCCGAAGACGCGCCTGTTTGGCAACGCCGTCTTGTCATTCATGTGCAAGCTGTCGTCGGGCTATTGGGACCTGTTCGACCCGACCAACGGCTACACCGCGATCCACGCCAACGTGGCCCGTCACATTCCCTTCGAGCAGGTCAGCAAGAGATACTTCTTCGAGACAGACCTACTGTTTCGCCTCAACACGCTGCGCGCCGCGGTCGTCGACATCCCGATGGATGCGCACTACGGCGAGGAAGTCAGCAACCTGAAGGTCAGCCGCATCATTGGTGAGTTCTTGCGCAAGCACGTGCGCAACTTCATGAAGCGCATCTTCTACAACTACTACCTGCGCGACCTATCACTGGCATCGCTGGAACTACCGTTCGGCTTGGCGCTACTTGGCTTTGGCAGCATCTTCGGCGTCGCGAACTGGATCCACTTCTGGCGCGTCAATGCGGAGGCTCCTACCGGCACGGTTGTGTTGGCCGCGATGACTACGATGGTTGGTCTGCAGTTTCTGCTCGCGTTCTTTGCGCATGACATTGCCTCGCTCCCACGACGCGCAATCCACCGCAGCATCGTCTCAGCCCGCAAGCCATGAGCTCGATCGCCGGAGCCCTAAGGAGTCGCCAGTTCGTGACCTTCGTCGCGGTCGGCGTCGCATGCGCCCTCGTCGACATTGGCCTACTGCACTTCCTGAGCCAAACCGGCATGCAGATCGTTGCCGCCACGACGATCGGTTTCGGGGCCGGCCTGCTACTCAACTTCGCGCTACACCTTCGGGTCACCTTCGCCACCACGCTGTCACGAAAGACCCTGTGGCGCTACTTGGCAGTCGTTGCAATCAACTACTGCATCACCTTGCTGTTCGTCACTCTGTCGTGTGAACTGCTGGCCAGCCCCCTACCAGGCAAGATCGCATCCTTGCCAGTGATCGCGGTAAACGGCTTCTTGCTAAGCAAGCACTGGGTATTCAACTAGGCACGCAGATGGACTTCCGACGCACCGCTTACACTCCCGAAGCCTTGCTCCAATACGAGCGACTACTGCAAACCTGCTTCCCCGGCTCCGCCAAGTACGACAGCAAGTATCTTGCCTGGCTGTACCAACAAAACCCGGACGGCAAGGTCGTCGGGTTTGACGCCTGGGAAGGAGAAGAATTGGCCGCCCACTACGTCTGTGTGCCAGCAACGGCGATGGTCGGCGACCGAGTCGTGCGCGTCCTGCTGTCACTCAACACCGCGACCCACCCAAACCACCAGGGCAAGGGCATGTTCACCAAGCTGGCGAACATGACGTATGCAGCCGGCAAAGCAGAGGGCTTCGACGCGGTTTACGGGGTTGCCAACGCAAACAGCACCCCTGGATTCGTGCGCAAACTCGAGTTCGATTTGGTGGCGCCCCTGCTAGCCAAAGTCGGTATCGGCGGCCTTGGAGCTAACTTTTCGGCTATCGACGAACGAAGTCGCTTTCGCCGCATCTGGTCACAAGAAGCATTGCATTGGCGCTGCCGCAGTCCCGCCAATGCTGTCGTTGCCACCCGCACAGGCAACGGCATGACCTTGCGTTCCCGCGGTGTTACAGGCACCACCGCCTGGACCGAGATCAGCCAACAGCACAAGGTCACAACACCAGGTCGCATGCTATCGCCCATTCGCTTGTTCCTTGGCTTGCTACCAACCGGAGTCGGTGGCCTTCGCGGTTACGTGAACATCCCCACACGCCTTCGGCCGTCGCCACTCAACCTGATCTATCGCTCGCTTTCCGGGCGCATCGCCAAGATCGAACCCGGCCAGGTGTTCTTGACCTTTGCCGACTTCGATGCCTACTAAGAACCTGCCGCAGCCAACGTCGCTATTCCTGCTGGCGCATCAGGACGACGAGTTCGGTGTCTTTGACGAGATCCGACGAGCCGCTCTCAATGGCACTGCGATCTGCGCATACTTCACCGATGGCGCGGCGGGCAGTGAGCCCAGCCGGCGTAACCGTGAGTCCCTGACTGTACTGCAGCGGTTGGGCGTGCCCGCCGAAGACGTGCGCTTTCTCGGCGAGGCCAACGGCATCGCGGACGGCCGCTTGTTCGAACAGCTAGACGTCGTCGCCAAGGCCTTGCAGCAACTACTGAGCAGCATTCCTGACGATGCCATGGTCTACCTGCCCGCTTGGGAGGGCGGCCATCACGATCATGACGGATTGCACGCCGTCGCCGCGTTGCTGCTACACAAGCAAGGCCAACTCGGACGCGCCAAACAGTTCGCTCTGTACCACGCGCACAGGTGCGTTGGACCATTCTTCCGCGTGCTGCAGCCCCTAAAGGAAAACGGCACGATCACGGTGCAGCGACTGCAGTTCGGCAATCGCCTGCGCTACCTCCGACACTGCCTGAGCTATCCATCGCAAGCCAAGACGTGGCTCGGCCTCTTCCCGTTTGTGGCACTCGCCATGCTGTTGCGCGGCCGCCAATCAATGCAGGCGGTGCAAGTGGAGCGCGTGCGGCAGCGGCCACATGCAGGCAAGCTCTACTATGAGAAGCGTGGCTTCCTGGCCTACGAAACGCTGGCGCAGGCCATTGCCACGCACAGCAATCCAGGCACAGGCCATGAAGCATGAGTTGAGCCGAGTCGCCGAGACCTGAGGCTGCGATTGGCATCACGCGCCACACCTACACATGGCAGCGAATCCCCCCCACGATGACGAATCCTCAGCGAATGGTGCGCGCGGCCCGCAGCCGAGTGATTCCACGACGAGGCCGATGACTTCGGGGTTCCTCAACCAGCTATAGTTCAAGCGAGGGTGATCTCGCCATCGCTACCAGCCCGCAACCTGCGCCCGCCATTCAGCGGCACTACAGATTCGTGTAGTTCGGACCGCCGCCACCTTCCGGAGTCACCCAGTTGATGACCTGGTAGGGATCCATGATGTCGCAGGTCTTGCAGTGCACACAGTTGCTCGCGTTGATCTTGAGATCGATGCCGTGCTTGGTGCCGGCCTTCTCTTCCATCTCGTAAACCGACGCCGGGCAAAAGTGTTGGCACGGGTTGCCGAACTCTTCGACGCACTTAGTGGCGCACAGGTCCGGTTCGGCAACGACTAGGTGACACGGCTGGTCTTCCTCGTGCATCGTGCCCGAGCTGTAGACCGACGTCAGCTTGTCGAACGTCAACACGCCGTCCTCGGCTAGCTTCTCCGGCACGGGCTTACCCTTGCCGCCGAAGTAGTCGTCCACCTTCTTCACGTAGGTGTGGCCAGCGTTGCCCTTCAGCTCATCCGAGAACCACGCGCCCTTGCCGTTGAAGACCTGCGCAAAGCCCGCGTTGATCAAGCCACCCAACAGGCCCTTCTGGAATCCCTGGTGGAAGTTGCGGCATTTCCAAAGCTCGTCATGGCACCAGTCGGCCTTGATCTTGTCGGCGTAGGATTTGGTCGCCGCTGCCGAAAAGTCGCCGCTCTTCAAGCATGCGAACGTTGTCTCGGCAGCGAGCATGCCGCTGCGCATCGCCAAGTGGATGCCCTTCAGACGCATGCTGTTCATGAAGCCAGCGCTGTCGCCAGCAATCAGGAAGCCGTCGCCGTAGTTCTTCGGCATCGAGTAGAGGCCACCTTCCGGCAGCGACTTCGCGCCGTAGTGCAGCATCTTGCCACCACGCAGGAACCCAGCGATCTTCGGGTTGAGCTTCATGCGCTGTAACTCGCGGTGGCCATCGAGCGTCGGGTTAGCCGCGTCGAGGCCCATGACCAGGCCGACTGAGACCAGGTTCTTGCCACCGTCGGTCTCGCCCATGCCATAGACCCAACCACCACCGAACGTCTTCGTATCGAGCGGGTAGCCCATCGTATGCACGACGAGGCCCGGCTCGAATTGGCCGGCCGGTACTTCCCACACTTCCTTGACGCCGATCCCGTAGACCTGCGGGTTCTTACCGTGCAGGTTGAGATCGTTGACAAGCTCCTTGGTCAACGAACCGCGCGAACCTTCGGTCAGCACGGTCATCTTGGCAGCGAGAATGCCACCCGGCTCGTAGTTGCCTTTTTTCTCGCCGTGCTTGTCCACGCCCGAATCGGCGAGCTGCACACCACCGACTTTGTTGCCGTCTCTCTGTAGGGAGGCTGCGGGGAAACCCGGAAAGACCTGGATGCCCTTTTCCTCGGCGATGCCGCCAAGCCAGCCAACCATCTTGTTGAGCGAGATGACGAAGTTGCCGTGGTTCTTCAACGGCGGCGGCGTGATCGGCAATTTCTTACCGCCCTTCTCGGATAGCCACAGCACGTAGTCCTTGTGGACTTCGGCTTCGACCGGCGCCTTTGGCTCCATCGTGCGCCAATCAGGAATTAGCTGATCGAGCGCTTTGGGGTCCATGACACCGCCCGAAAGCGAATGTGCGCCAATCTCGGCAGCCTTGTCGATCAGACAGATCTCCGGTTCGAGTTTTTCACCATCACCTTTGCTGTCGACATCGGCGTTGTGCCGCTCGATCAAATTGGCCAAGTGGATCGCCGTACTCAAGCCAGCGGGTCCACCGCCAACGATCACGACATCGAAGTCCATTACGTCACGTTCAGTCATTGAGATTCGTCCGCCAACAGCTTGGTAACCGCGTGCACTCGTCACACTACAGATCTGTAGGACTTGACTGCAACGACGACAATCGAACGCACGTTCTAACGTTTGTCTCGTAGCACGTAGTTCCGAAACTGCTCACCGAAAGAAGGCCCCTGATGAACATCCGCTATAACCTCAAGGAAGCCAACCAGGTCTTGAAGCTGGTTCGCGTCATCTCCGTCGAAATGCTCGAGCGGCGTACAGACCGCCGCCGGCTGGCCCGCCGCAGGGATCAGCTGGAAGCGGCTCAAACGCCCGAAGGGCTTCGCAGCGAGCTGTCCGAGCTCGACGCGAGGATCTGGGAGCACGACGACGCTCTCTATAACTGCAAGCATGAGCTCGAAAACCTCGGCCTCACCGTCTTGCGGACGAATCCACTAACCGTCCACATTCCGGGCCTAAGCGCTCCAGCTAAGGGTCGGAAAGCTTCTGGCCAAAGACTGGTCAACGCGCAAGCGACGACGACGAGCCAAGAGGTCGTCTTCTGCTGGCAGGAAGGCGAGGACGACGTTGGCTTCGGCCACCCGCTGGGTGAAGAAGAGCACCAGCGACGACCTCTAAGAGTCGCGAGAGGCGCCTGAGAGATAACGAGCCCGGTTCTTGCCGGGCTTGTTTGATTTTAGGCCACGCGTCCGCTGGAACTCCGAGCACAAGCCCGGGACCGGGCTTGTTTGATTTTAGGCCACGCGTCCGCTGGAACTCCGAGCACAAGCCCGGGACCGGGCTTGTTTGATTTTAGGCCACGCGTCGACCGGCACTCAGATCACAAGACCAGTGCCGTTCTTGCTTGGATCTAGGCCAGCAGCCACGATGCGCTGGCCAAGATGTTTCACTGCACGATCCTATTCGCTCTCAAATCCGGCGTCTCCTTGTTCAAGGTCCGGGCCGCGCGCGAGGCGCTGCAGGCCCTGATCGAGACGATGCCCGGGGTCTCTCACCTGACGGTGACGCACAACATCGCCGACGAACGACAGGGCTACAACTTGGCGCTGTTCTCGGGCTTCGAGTCGAAGGAAGCGTGCGAGATCTTCTTCCGCCACCCGGAGTATGAGCGGGTCATGCGCGAAGAGCTCGACCCGGTGATCGACCAAAAACTGATCGCCAAGGGCGTCGACGAGAGCTAACCGGCAGCTTTCCGGCCAGATCAGGCCACTGTTTGCCAATCGATTGCATCGAGGCCTTGAATGCGGCTGCGCGGCCGATGGAATGGCTGCATGAGTAATGTGAAGCGCGTAGCAGTCACCGGAGCCGCCGGTCAGATCGGATATTCCCTCCTGCCAATGATCGCCAGTGGCGGCATCTTCGGCCCCAACCAGAAAGTTGCCCTGCAACTACTGGAGGTAACCCCAGTTCTCGGCGCCCTCGAAGGCGTCAAGATGGAGCTCGAGGATTGCGCGTTCCCGCTGCTGACGGAAGTGACGTGCTCCGATGATCCACGCGTCGCATTCAAGGATACCGACGCCTGCCTGCTAGTCGGCTCGAAGCCGCGCGGCCCGGGCATGGAGCGCAAGGACCTGCTCACGGACAACGGCAAGATCTTCATCGGCCAAGGCCAAGCGATCGCCGATGCCGCCGGCCCCGACGTGCGCGTCGTCGTCGTTGGCAACCCGTGCAACACCAACTGCCTGATCGCGATGCACAACGCTTCGGGCGTCCCGCAGGATCGCTTCACGGCGATGACGCGTCTCGACCAAAGCCGCGCCAAGGCGCAGCTCGCCAACAAGTCGGGCAAGCACTGGTCGACCGTCAAGAACGTCACGATCTGGGGCAACCACAGCAACACGCAGTATCCCGACTGGCACAACGCCACGATCGATGGTGTTCCGGCAGCCCAAGCCATCAATGATAATGACTGGCTCGCCGGCGAGTTCATCGCGACGGTGCAAGAGCGCGGCAAGGCAATCATCAACGCCCGCGGCAAGTCATCAGCGATGTCGGCAGCCCAAGCGGCCTGCGACCACGCCAAGAGCCTGTTCACGGTCACGACCGAGGACGACTGGGCTTCGCTGTGCGTGATCAGCGACGGCAGCTACGGCACGCCCGAAGGCATCATCTCCAGCTTCCCGTGCACCACGGATGGCTTGGGCAACTGGAAGATCGTGCAAGGCCTTGAGATGAACGACTTCAGCAAGCAAAAGGCTGAGATCACCTGGAAGGAGTTGGTCGGCGAGCGCGAAATGGTCCAAGACCTGATGGGCAAGTAAGGCCTCTTTGGTCCACTGATATTTTTCCCGCTGAGACAGCCTTGGAAATCCTCGTTATCGCGCTGACGGTGGTCGCCGGATTGGCGATGGGCGCGATCAACAGCATCGCGGGCGGCGCCGGCATCATCGGTCTGCTCGCGTTTGAATATGGCTTCGGCCTGCCGCTCGAGACCGCCAACCCTTCGACGCGGCTCGCCGCCGTCGCCATCGGCGTGTTTGCATGCATTGGCTTCGTGCGCGCCGGCCGCAAGATTCCGAAGCAGGCATTCACGCAAGCGCTCGTGGCTCTGCCCGGCGCCTTACTCGGTGCGAAGCTCGCCCTTGGCCTGCCGCCGCTGGTGTTCCGCAGCTATCTGGCGCTGGTTATGGTGCTGCTGTTGTTCCAGCAACTGCGCGGCATCAAACCAGGCGACACCAAGAGCCCCGCATGGGTCGGCGTGTTCGGCTGTTTTGTGATCGGCCTACACATGGGATACGCGCAGGTTGGCACGGGGCTGGTCGCGACACTGGTGCTCGCCAAGGCCTACGACCGTGACCTGCTGGCCGTCAACGCAGCGAAGTGCATCGTCGTCATGGTGACTGCATTGGTCAGCACCGCGAGTCTTGCCATCGACGGCGCCATCACTTGGGTGCCCGCCATCGCGCTGGCAATTGGCTGCGCCATTGGCAGCTACCTGGCGAGCCATTGGAGCGTCAAGCAAGGCGCCGACACCGTGCGACGCATCGTGCTGGTCATCGCATCGCTGGCGCTACTCGAACAGCTGCGGCAGATCGTACTGCTGGTCCGGGAAGGCAGCCCGTAGCAGCCGGGGCGCTACGGGTAGTAGTCAACCGCTTCCTCTGCGAGCAGCACCAAATCGGCGCAAGCAGGATCTCTGCGCCTGGTAATTACGCAGTCGGAGCCGGCACCGCGCGGCGAATAACTTTCGGCGCAACTGACGGCACAATCGCAGGCTTCTCGACGCGTTGGTAGATGCGCAGCACGCGTTTGGGGTCATAGGGACGCGGCAACGCCAGTAGCGGCCCGATTGAAGTTACTCGCCGGAACTTCGGACTAAGCTGTTCATCCCACCACGACAACGGTCGCAACGTGATGTGGCCAAAGTGCTCCAACTCGGTGTGCGAGATGTGCACAGCCAAGTTGCGAACGCCGAGGCGATCAAACTCTGCGACCATTTGGGGCACGCGGTCTTCCGGCACATGCTCGAACACATCGATGCAGAGCAACGTGTCGAACCCGTCTTCGGGCCCATACGGAATCTTGGTCACCGAACCCTGGCGAAGCCAAGGCGCGACTTCCGGAACAGCAATACGAGCGAGATCAGGGCAGTGGTCGAAGCCGTGCGCAGTCACACCGCGCCGGCGCATCTCCCGCACCAACAGGCCACCGGCACAACCGGCATCGAGCACCTTCTTCGGCTGCAAAGTGTTGACCACCATGTCGGCGATCGCGCCTTTGAACTCACGTTCCAGCTCGCTCTCGGTATCGCAGTAGCCAGATCGCTCGTGGTAGTCGCCGGGATATAGCTGTGCCAACTGCTCATCGGTGATGCCTTGGAACGACCCTTGAAAATACGGGCGCATCGCCTGTGAGAGTTCCTCGAGCACGCGACGCTGCTCTGTCGTGGTCACTTCTCCTTCCTCGAGGTGGTAGGACGGCCCAGTGCCACGCCAATCACACTCCATGCGGCCGGCTAGGCCCTGATGCATCAGCGAGAAGTCGTAGAGCAACACATCTCCGTGCCACAGCCCGCCCGACAAGACGACCGGGTGCTTCAGGCCGGTTGCCGGGTCCGTGACATCGAAGGCACCGCGGTAGCTCATGCCCATGATATCGACGCTTCCGCACCAACTGCTTGAAGGAACTCGCCTCTGGTGCCCGGGGCGTTACCGTCTGGGCATGAGCCGTCATATCGTCGTAACCGGTGCAAGTTCTGGCATCGGCGCAGCCTGCGCACAGGCCTTCGCAGCCCAGGGAGACCGCCTCTCGCTTGGCGCCCGCCGCGTCGATCGCCTACCCGAAGTGGTCGATGGCGCGTTCTGCCATCAACTCGACGTGACCGATGCCAAAAGCGTCGAGCAGTTCGTGTTGGCCGCGATCGCCAAGAACGGTCCGATCGACGTGCTCGTCAACAACGCCGGCCTGGCTCGCGGCACGGAGAAGATCGCCGAGGGCACCGGCGAGGCGTGGCGCGAGATGATCGAGACCAACGTGCTCGGCTTGCTCGAGGTCACGCGCCACGTGCTGCCGAACATGATCGCAAACGGCGGCGGCCACGTCGTCGTGATCGGTTCGATCGCTGGCCACAAGGCCTATGCAGGCGGCGGCGTCTACTGCGCTAGCAAACGCGCGCTGCAACCGATCTGCGAAGCGATGCGCATGGAGACGCTTGGCCAGAACGTGCGGGTCACCAGCGTCGACCCGGGCATGGTCGACACCGAGTTTTCAGTCGTTCGCTTTCGTGGCGATGAAGACAAAGCGAAGCAGGTCTACAAGGGCGTGCGGCCACTGGTCGCCAACGATGTCGCCGACTGCGTGCTGTTCGCGGCGAATCGGCCGGCGCACGTCAACCTGGATACGATCCTGGTGATGCCGACCGATCAAGCCAGTCCGCAGATGGTGCATCGCGCCGAATAGCGGCCGAGCAGAGGCTTTGCCGGCAAGCCGGCGTGCCAAGCAAGACCGGACTACTTCTTGCCCTTCAAATCGGCGGCGCCAGCGCGCCACACATGCGGCTTGGGCAAGCGGTTCATATGCATCGTCATCAGCGCCATAGCCGTGCCATAGCCGGCCGAGCGACCAAACTGACGGTCGTTCCACGTGCCTTGCTTGTCGATCGAGCGCGCCAAGACCTGACGCATCTGCGCCCGGAAGCCTTCGCGTGCCTGCTTGTCCTTGATCTGCTCGATGGCCTGCGCGCAGTAGAGATGGCCGAACATGAAGTAGTAGGGCGCAATGCCGTATGGCTTGATGTGCGTGCCACGCTGGCTCTTGCGCTTCGCGAGGTAGTCCCAGCTACTAAAGAACAACTCGAGTGCCTTCTGGTGGCGCTGCTCGTCGCCGCGACCGGCAAGCATCATCGTCGTTTCGCAGATCGCTGCGCGGGCGGCCGATCCTGGCGCGAGGTCCATGAAACGCAGATCCTCTTCCCCCTTGTCGTTGAGGTTGCTCATAGCGGAGCTGTAGGCGAAGCCGCCTGCCTTGGTGCGGGCGCGGTTGATCGCGCTGAGCGCTTCCTCAACCACAACGTCGGAAACCGAATGGCCGCGGGCCTTGGCATGGAACAGCGCCTGCAGTGCCGGAGCCGTCATGAACAACGACGCGCTGTTCTTCGGACTCATGTAGCCGGCGCGACGCGAGTAGTTCCAACCACCGCCCTCCGGGATGGCCGACTCGACCAGCGTCTTGACCAACCAGTCGACCTTCTCGGTCACCGTGCTGCTGAGCTCTGCGGGCACGAGCTGGAAGTCCTGCAGGTGCAGCAAGCACTGCAGTGCGTAGACGTGGCCCCAGCCGCGCACGTCGTAGCTGCCGATGAAGCTCGCACTCATGCGTTCGTGGTCAAGCTCCTTGAGCACGAACTTCAGGGCGAGGTTCACGGCCTCAACGCGCGTTTCGTCTTCGCCATAACCGGGCGCAGAGATCAACCCCATGATCGTGATCGACGTGCCGCCAACGCGGTAGCCGACCGGCAGGTTGCCGCGGTCTTCACGGTAGACACCTTCGTAGGGCCATTGGTTGCCCTCTTCGGTCAGCGCCAGAATGCCAGCGATGGCCGTCTTGGTCGCGTCTGCCGCGTCGAGTGGCGGCACATCCGGAACGGGAAACTCAGCAATCAGCCGGCTAGCACCGGGGCGAGCGGGAGCCTTCTTCCGCTGAGCTGGCAACAACGAGACGACGATTAGGGGCAACAGCCAACGAACGTTCATGGTTTCTCCGGGCTAGAGATGCAGCAGAACCCACAGCATCTCTCGACGGGGCTCGGTGCGCCAGGATAGCTTGGCACCATGAACGTCCGCGCTATCGCTCTACCGCTGATCGCCGCAGGAATCGCGTGTGGCCTTTGGCTGATGCTGCCGCCGAAGGAACCAGCTCCGACTCCCGTACCCGCCGCCACCTGGCGAGCTGGCACCGAAACCGACTACCGCCAGGTTGGCAACTACCTCGAGCTGGATCCGGAGACGCAGCTCAGGTTGTCGTATACGTGTTCCGAGCCGCGCCACATCTACGTGTTCAGTCACAGCACCGAGGACGGCACGATCCTGATGTTCCCTAGCCCAGACGTCAGGGGCGGGCCGAAGAACCCAGTCGTGCCCGGCAACACGGTGTTCCCCGGTTCGTATGGCGACAAGGTGCTGTTCTGGACCAACCGCGCCGAGATCCTGGCGACGACGACGTTCGTTGTCGTCGCGGCGACGGAACCGGTTGCGGAACTCGAGGCGTTGCTGCCAAACCTGCGGCGCTGGACGAACTCGGCAATGCCAAGCAAGTCGATGCAGATCACCAACCCACCGACGGGCACGGAAGTGATGGGCAAACCGCGCCTGCCGCTGCCGACTGAGCTGCTCAAGCGCGCCGCCGATCGCACGATTGCCGAGACGATCGTCAATGGGCCGTTGGCTGCCGACACGTTACCAAACGTGTGGACGTCGAGCGTTCGCGTCAAGGAAGCGCTACAGCCGAAGGATCCGAAGGACAACGGCAAGCCGACCATCAAGATGCCGGGCAGCAGCGAGCCGCCGAAGTAGAGGCCAAGAGCACGTCGCTTTTAGGGACGGTGGCTTACGGGACGGTGCCTTACGGGACGGCAGCGTCGGCGACCTCGGCCTTGCAGAACGGGTCGACTACTGCGGCTTCGCAAAGGCATCTTCGACTGCGGCACAAACAATGTGCACGCAGACGAGGTGGCATTCTTGGATGCGCGCCGTGTTGGTCGACGGCACCTGCACCGCAACGTCGGCGTGTTCGACGCACGCGCCGCGCTTCTCGCCGCAGAGCAACGCCGTTGCGATGCCCATCTGCTTGGCTTGCTGCATCGCGAGCAGCACGTTCTTGCTGCCGCCCGAGGTCGTGATGCCGACCAGTAAGTCGCCGGACTTACCGATCGCTTCGACTTCGCGACGGAACACATGCTCAAAGCCTGCGTCGTTGCCAATCGCGGTCAGCGACGGCACTTGGTGACCGAGCGCCATCGCGGCGTAGCCGGGACGCTCTTTGTGTTCGAACCAGCCGACCAGTTCGCCAGCGGCGTGAGCCGCATCACAGGAACTACCGCCGTTACCGCACAGCATGATCTTGCCGCCGCCGCGAAGCGTGCTGACGGCCAGGTCACAAAGCTGCGTCAGTGACAGCATGCATTCCGCGAGGAAGCGCTGTTTGGTCGCGATGCTGTCTTCAATCGTGCTGCGGATCTTGCTGTCGTCCATTACTTGCAGCGGACCTTACCGCGGCATCAGTCGCTGTGCACGGCTGCAAGCGCGGCAGAGACGTCCGGAATGTGCCCAGCGGCGGCCAGGGCATCGCCAAACGCCGCCAATGCCCGCAGAACATTCTCCAGGCGCGCCCCGTGGCCCATGAGCCCGACTCGGAACACCTTGCCCGCTAGCGGCCCAAGGCCGCCCCCAACTTCGATGCGATGCTGCTGGCGCAAGTGATTGCGGAACGCTGCGTCGTCGATGCCATCGGGGTAACACACCGTCGTCAGCATCGGCGTGGCTTCTTCCACCGGAACCAGCGGTGTCAATCCAAGCGGTGTGAGCCCTCGGCGCAAGGCGGCGGACACATCCCGATGCCGGGCGTATCTGGCCGCCAAGCCCTCGGCCTCGATTTCTTCGAGCGACGCGACCAGCGCATAGATCATGCTGATCGGGGCGGTGTAGTGGTAAGAACGCTCCGCGCCGAAGTAACCGTTGAGCAACTTGGTATCGAAGTAGAACGGTACCGGGTGGGTTCGCGCATACACCCGTTCGAGCGCCCGCTCAGAGAACGTCACCGGGGCGAGACCCGGCGGCACCGACAGACACTTCTGGGTGCCACAGAACGCGGCGTCGACGCCCAACTCATCAAAGTTGAGCGGCACGCCACCAATGCTGGTGACGCAATCGACGGCGAACAGCGCACCGGCGTCACGCGCCGCTTTGGCGATCGGTCGCAGATCCGTCAACACGCCCGTGCTGGTCTCGGCGTGCACGACGACACAGAGCTTCGTTGGGCCAGCCGCGATCGCCGCCTGCATCGCATCGGGATCCAGGGACTGCCCAAACTCGGCAACGACCTCGACGGAGTCGCCGCCAGCTCGCCGCACAGAATCGGCGAAGCGCGCACCGAAGACACCGTTCACCCCCACAACCACGCGGTCCCCGGGCTCGACGAGGTTAGCCACAATGGCCTCCATACCCGCGGAGCCGGTGCCCGCGAGTGGCAACGTCAGCTTGTTCTCGGTGCCAAACAAGCGCCGCAGACCCTGCTGCGCATAGTCCAACAACGGCACAAAGTCCGGATCCATGTGGCCGAGCTGTGGCTTCGACTGGGCGCGCCGAACGTGCGGACTACTGGGAGAAGGGCCGGGGCCCAGCAACAGGATCTCAGGGGGTTCCAACATGGCGCGGTTAGCGGGCGTTCGCTCCTAAACAGATGGAACTAAAATGGCTTGGTTTCGGCCAGCCAAACGGCTGTGCCACCAGCGGCTATCGCCAGCAACAAACCGAGCAGACGCGGCACCATGCCCTTGCGGACCAGCACTGGCAAGGCGGCCAAGAACACCCAGCAGCCAATCTTGGCGTAGAGCCAGTTGCCCCATTCGATAGCGGGATCCGTGCTCTTGCTAGCCACGCCAAAGCCGGCGACGAGCATGAGCAGCAACGCAATGCCATGCAGCGGCATCACCAGCTTGCTGGGTTTGGCGTCCGCGGAAGCTAGCAGCACTCCGCCCAGACTCAGGAAAAGCAACAAGGCACCAGCGGCGTGCAAGACACGATAGATCTCAGGACTCATAGCGTGCGATCATGAGGGGGAAGCCACACTGGCACCCTTTCTTTTCTTAGTCCGAACACTTTGACGACACCCTCACACCCGGCAATCGCTCGCATTCGCAACGACCTACGTGCCCGCCCGTTGGTCGTGTCGCATCGCGGCGACAGTTTTCACCACCCGGAAAACACGCTCGCGTCATTCCAGGCGGCCACGGACCTTGGTGTGGCCATCCAGGAGTTCGATGTGCGCGAACTGTCATGCGGCGAACTCGTCTGTGTGCACGACGCAAGCTTCGACCGAACCTCGAACGCGAAGGACGTCCTGGGCGCCGGCGCGCTGGTCGCAGACATGGACTGGGCAACCGCAAGCCAGCTAGACGTTGGATCGTGGCATGCACACGGCAAGGCCAGCGAGCGAGTGCCGACGCTCGCTCAAGCGCTTGCTGTCATGCTGCCGACGTGCCTGCCGTTGATCGAACACAAAGCTGGCTCGGCGAGTCGCTACGTCGACTTCCTGCGCAGGAGCCAGCGAACCGATCAGGTCATCCTGCAATCGTTCGACTGGCACTTCCTACAGAACGTGCACGACCTCGCTCCCGAGATCGCGATTGGCGCCCTTGGCCCCAGCCAGGCATTCCCGTCGCCAAGCGATGACGCCATCGCATCGATCCAAGCGTTCGGGGCCGAGCTGATTCACTGGCGAGCGCGCGAACTGACCGCGAACCACGTCGATCGCATCCACGCCGCAGGGCTTCTCGCCTGCACCTACACAACCGACGAAGAACGGGGTTGGTTGCACGGTCGGACGCTGGGGTTCGATGCGATGTGCACGAACAAACCACAGGCGATGATGGATGCGCTGTGGCGCGACTAGCAAACGTGCGGTGCCCGCTTGAACTCGAGAATCCGAGCCAAACAGGTGCTTGCCGAGGGCCTGCCAACTGCCGCCCCCCCCTACCAGAAGCCCCCGATCGGGATGACTCGCTCTAGTAGATCGCTATCTTGACCGAGCCGTCCGGCAGGATCGTGACGCGCATCACATAGCCGGATTGCACAGCATCCGTGATGACGATCGTGGCGGTCTTCTTCACCGAAGACTCAAGCGCTTGCAGCAACGTCTTCGGGAGCGTGACCAATCGACCGGACACGGTCAACGAGACTGGTACGCCCGACATGTCGTCGACGAAGGTCGCCGATGCAGCGCCCATTTGGCCAGCCGTGCGCATGATCACATCCAACGTAGTGTTGGTCACCGACATCGTCGATCGTGGCTGAGCACAGCCTGTTGACGTAACACCACCCAGGTTCGCGCAGCATGGCAAGATCCACACACCACCACCGCCGTTCCCACCACCTTCATCACACAACGTCGGAATCGCCAAGAACGAGGCGATCAGCAGGATTAGGACGTTGCGAAATGATGAAGACATGAGTCGCGAGGTATTGGAAGTCGGGTCGGAAGTCAGGCTGGAGGTCAGTGGAATCCCGCAGGCGTCCTCAGACAAGTCTAACCCAGGGTTTGTCTTAGCGGTAGATCCAGCTAGCCCTGCTGCCTTGATGGGAAACCCTGCTTGCCGGTCACCTGCGTGCCGGTCACCTGCTTGCCGGTCCTCAGGGAACCAGTCATCAGCGAACCAGTGACCAGATTGCCATTGCTCAGCTTGAGACCTGCTTCGGATGGAAACCACTCACGAAGGCGATCTGCCAGCACATGCGCTTCCGGGTGGGTATGGACAAGGTGCAAGAAGTGGCTGCGGCGGGACAGTTCTTGGGCAACCCAGCGGCAACGGTGCGGTGCGTCCGAACGCAAACGGTCGAACCAGCGCAAGCTCTCGTCAAAGCTACCCTTGAGACCATGTGCCAAGGCCAGGTTGAAGAGTGCTGCGACCAACCGAGGCTGACGTGTAACGACGCCCGATTCGATCACTTCTAGCAGCAGGGCGACTGCCCCGTCGCAATCCCCTTCGTCGAGATGAATGTTGCTCAGGTTGGAGAGGGCAAAGCCGCGCATGATCGCATCATCAGACCTCTCCAATACTACCTGGAACTGCTTACGTGCGAGCGATCGTTGGCCACGGGCATAGTGCACTAGGCCAAGATAGATGCGCGCGTCGTCAGCCGCTGGGTCGAGAGATATGCACTCTGCGAGCAATCGCTGGCCGCGCGCCAAGTTCTCTTCCGGGGTGCGCAACTGCCCGTCGAATAGGTCCTTTGCCGCGACCCACTCGGGCGTGTTCGCGTCAACACCCGCCCGGGCGACCTCATCAATGAGCGACCGGCCGCGCATCGCCATGTCAGGAACCGGCATCGGCTCCTTGGCGACTTCGCGCGAGAACTCTGGCGACAAACCCATCAGCGTGAAGTTGCGCCCTAGCTCATAAAGGATGCGGGACAGCTTGCGCTGGTTACCGGTCAGCTGGCGGCGGAGCGCTTGATTGTCACGCGCGGCAGCGCCCTGCTCGGCCATCGCAGCGCCTGGCATCGCGTCCTCAGATTCAGACATCGCAGCTGAGAAGCGACGATGCAAACCGACTTGCTTGCGGATCCCTTCAAAGAACGAACTGCACGATGGACAAGCATCCGAATGCATCGTGACCCGCCGGACACCGGCCGGATCCAACTCGCCGTCGATCATGGCCGACAAGTCAGCCTGGATCGGCAGGCAAAGGTCTTGCCCGCGATTGCCCGGGACCGAAGGCCCGCGAGGATCCAGCTGCCCAGCCTTGCGCGGCTGAGGATCATGATGATGTTGTGCAGAGTGCATGGGACTCAGGGCGTGACTAGATGCCCTGTGTGTGCTGGTCACACATCCGTTTGGCTGAGTTACAGTTTCGAGCCAAAACTCGTCGGTCACTGGCCGAATGCCGCACCGATTTGCCATGGGCAGTTGTGCCAGTCGCAGCAGTTGAACCAGTTGCAGCAGTCGCATTCGTCGTGCTACAAGTTGTCACAGCACTGTTCACCGCCATCTCGCTTTGAGGAGCCAGCTCAGCAAGGGAGCGCTCCATGCCGCGGAAGACCTTGCGACGTCCGCGGAAGATGACCATCTTCAGGTTCTCCAAGCGGATACCGAGGTCAGCCGCCGCATCGCGGTACGACCGACCATCCACTTCAACCATCGTCAGCGCGCGACGTTCTTTGGTCGACAGACGCGTGAAATGCAGCATGTAGAGCTGCAAATACATCAAGTAGGCGCGGTTGACGACGGATGCACTCTCCGCATCACTGGCCGCGCGATCGGGACGACGCGTCCGTAAGTCTTCAGGCTGCATCGTCTCGTCATCGATTGCCTGGAAGCGCGACAATCGAGTCTGTCCCTTGAGGAACTTCAGCAGCGTGTTGCGCGCAATGCGATGCCCCCAGCCACGGAACGCATCTGACTTGTCGGCCAGGAAGCGGTGTGGGTAGCGGTAGATGTTCAAGAACACCTCCTGCAGCACATCCTGAGGATCAACGTGATGGTACGACCGTCGGAGATTGCCCTGAATCGCGTACAGGAACGATGCGCGGTTAAGTTCGAAGAGGAGCGCGAACGCGGCACTGTTACCGCTGTCCTTGAAGCAATCCATCAGGCTGGTACTTACCCAGTCGATGAATTGCTGGGCGGTGTCCACGGATGCACCCGGGCAGGGTGAACGTCCATGAGCCAACGCTTCGAGGGCAGGGCTGCCGGTCTGCTCCCACAACTCGAAGAGCCGCTCACAGAGAGCGACGCGATCGACCGAGGTGTGGTTGACGTGCAACATGACGGGGACTGTCGGTACCACGTTCGAAGCCGTGGCCACACGACACTATGCCATAGCCAGTTGTCTCTGGAAAGTAACCGCCAGCAAACGGCAAAGCGCAAGAATCGGTTGAGCGTATATCCCCGGGCGTCAGGCCGATTTCCGCTTCGAAATCAAATTCAACTAGGCAAGCACAACATGAGCCCTGCACCACCTGGTCCCAGCTCATCCGGGACAACCGCAGCTCCGACATAGTCGACGGCTTCGCGGAACGCGTCGACTACGTCCGGGTCAATCTCTCGAGCTGGCTCACCGCGGCTACAAACACGAATGCTCGGCACGCCCTCTTCAGACGAGACTTCAATGCAACGCAACCCCTGACCACCGGTGCGAGCCCAAACCAACTTAAGTGCCTTCTGCATCAAGAAGGCCAGCTTGTTGCGATCGCCCCAGTAGACGACTTGCTTGCTAGACAACACCGCGATCGGGTCCGTCAAGCCTTGCAAGGCGTTCGCTTGCTGTTCACACAAGTCAACCAAATCAATCGGTTCGAGCCCTTCGACGGCCTTTGAGCTTTCGGCGTCAAGCTCTTTGCGCAACGCATCACACCAATCGACGACACGCACAACATCACGTACCGCACCCTTGAGTTGCGCCCGCGAGTCTTCCGCGATGGCACCATCGAGCTGTTCCAAGCGGCCGCGCACTTCGATCAACAGCAGGTCCATACTTTGCGCCTGAGATTGAAAGCGCTGCCCCAAAGCAGAGGCAATGGCACCCGCGCTAAGTAACGGCGACGGCTTACCGCCATCCGTTACCAGCAGGTCGTAGCCGCGCGGCGGGGCCGGCAGAACATAGCTGGTATCAGCGGGAGCAAGAACGGTGTTGCGATCAGTGGTCATGCGTTCGGTCCTTAGGCGTCAAGCCTGGCATCGCATCGACCATGGCAATGCGCCGCCTTGAGCGCCGCCCCCCGGGTTGAGTATGTTGCGCGCTGAACGGCCTGTCGGAAGACGCGCCCATCGCTTGGCAGTAGCATGGCCCGCCATGCTTCACTTCCTGCCAGCCGTGCTGGCGCTGTCGGCCGTCTTGGTGTCCCAAGGCAATCGCGCCCCGACTGCTGAAGAACTCCACAAAGCGCGCCCCGAAGCCGTACGCGGCCTCGCCGAACGAATCTTGCGGTCACGGGGTGGCGACATCCGCCTCGCGTCTTCGGAAGTGCTAGCCGCTGCATTTGACACGCAAGATCGCGCCACTCGCATCCTGCTGTGGCGCCAATCGATCGACATCGCGGTCAAGACCGGGGACACCTGGATTGCGCTGCAGAACGACCGGACGTTTGCCACCGAGTTCGGCCTCGACCCGCACCTCACTGGGATCGAATTGCTGAAGCGCATGGCCGCAGCGACGAAGGATGAACGTCAGATCGCCAACGTCAGCTTCGCGGCCATGTATGCCGCAGCCAATCACGCGCTCGACGAAGACGACACCGTCATGCTGTCGTATTTCGACGTCGCAATACGCGCTGCATTGCGCAGCAGCCATGCGCCGCTCTTCAGCCACGTGCGCGACTACCTAGCAGGACTGCTGGCACCTCGCGCCATCGGCAAGGAACTAGCTAAGAGTCTGCACAACTCACCGTGGCCGGCGATGGCCGTCGCCAGCGGCCTACTGCAAGGTGAGACCCGCATGCTCGAGCCGTTCGAAATGCGTGACTTCGAAGCAGTGTTCCGCAGCTACGGCAACGTTAAAGCCGACCGCAGAATGAACACGCTGACTAGCGACGAAATGATTGAGCTGAGCACGCAAGCGACCCATCCGTTACTGGAGACAGGCATGCCGCGATGCGCGCAACAGACTTTGGTGCGCGACTACGTTGACGCCAACAAGAGGACGCGCCAAGAGTTGTGCCAGAAGATCGTCAAGCTCGCGGCGCAACTGTGCACCAACGACGGAGTTTCACGACTGCGCTTTCAAGACGACAAAAAGCACATGTGGACGGTGACCAGTTACCACGCAGGAACCGTCAGTGTTTACCCAGCACTAGACAGTGAGATCTTCGTGCGCGAGATTCTGATCGACGGCCAACCAGCCGGTTTGGTCGACACACCGATCGGCGTAATGATGTGAGTAGCTCCAAACTATCAGCCGACGCCATCCGTACGATCGCGCACGAACTCGACTTCGACTT
>JBNMNW010000038.1:0-27985 GCA_051278165.1 Planctomycetota bacterium
AACCGCACGAGGCGGGTGATGTCTGCGTCGATGTCCTGGCCGATCTTCACCTTCAAGCAGCGAAAGCCACGCGCCAGATACTCGTCGGCTTCGGCCAGGGTGTCATCGAGCGACTTGATGCCAATCGTGATCGACGTTGGCAGCACCTCGTGCTTGCGACCGAGCATTTCGACGAGTGGCAGGCCGAGGCAGCGCGCCTGCAGGTCGTGCAATGCCATGTCGAGCGCGGCGCTGGCGCCTGGCGCGCCAGGGGATCGTGCGATCGCCATCTGACCGAGTTCGGCATAGTTGGCTACGTCCCGCTGTAGCAGCCATTGTGTCTGTGACGGGGCCAGTGCGTGGGCGCAAGCGGCGATCGTTTCGCCGGTGATCTCGGGGGCTGGGCTCGCGCTGCCGAGGCCGACCGTGCCGTCATCAGCCTCGATGCGAACGACCAGCATGTCGACGGCATCGGTGCTGGCACCGGCCCCCGAAGCGATCGCGTATGGTCGAGTCAGTGGGATGCGTTCTGTGAACGTATTGATGCGCGCGATCTTCATGGCTGCTGTTGGGCGACGAACTCGCGCAGGATCGGCACGATTTGTTGCAGTTCGTGCCCGAGCGGATTCAGTACCGGCACGTCAACCGAACCGCGCAGGTCGGCGAGCGCGGTCTGAAAGTCGACACCATCGTCGCAGCTGCCGTTGACGCAGACGGCGAGCACGCGCGCACCGTAGCGCGCGATCAATTCGATCTCATCACGCGCCGATGGGATGCGTCGCTGCAAGTGTTCCAGGTCTTCGAAGTAGGTGCGGCCGGGGGCGTGCTGCAGCACGACACCGCGGGCGCCACCGGATAGCAGGAGTTCGGCGCCGCACGGACCCGATGGGTTACGCAGCGCGGATTGCCCTTCGAGCAGGATCAGATCCGGACGCAGCTCGCGATCGCACGACACGATCGCATGTTCGAGTTCGCCACTGACAAAGTCGTTGGGCGTCGCATCGAGGATGAAGCCATGCGTCATGCCTTGCAGCCAGCCGGTCTGGCCCGTGTAGATGATCTCGGTGCGCAGGCCCGCAGCTCGGCAAACCTCTGCTAGTGCCTGACACGTAGTGCGTTTGCCGATGGCACAGTCGGTGCCAAGAACGGCGATGCGTGGCGCGCGCACCGTGTCGATCGCACCCGACCAGAAGTGCAGGGATGCGAACGGCCGCGGGCGGCGGATGTCATGGATGGTCGCGCCATGTTGGCTGGCCAATGCTGCGAGTTCCTGGTCGTCGCCGATCAAGTGGTGCAAGCCATTGACGACGTGCAGACCGGCAGCGAGCGCGGCTTCGATCTCCGCGCGCATCTCCGGCGGCAGCACACCGCCTGGGGTGGCGACGCCGATGACGCAGTGACTTGGCCGCCGGCCCGTTGCGAGGCAAGCAGAGACCGAGGCGAACAGCGGCAAGTCGCGCGGCGGCAGGCCGATTGCACTGGCGGCATCACCGCTAGAGTCGGGGCCATCCACGACGCCGACGAGCTCGTAGCGACTTGGACCACGAATCAGACCGTGGGCGGTTTTGGCGAAGGGCGTCCGGAGTCGACCGAGGGTCAGGATGATCGCGGTCGGCTTCATGACTTGCGTGCGGCATCACGAATGGTCATAGGTAGCGAAGCATAGTTGAAGACTGTGACGCCCATCTGCGATTTCCCACGTGGCTACGCTGATCGTGGTGTTCGGCAGTGCGGGTTCACCTCGGCACGGCGTTGGTGCGTGAATCGAAATCCGGCAAAGGCCGTGGCCTCAAGCACCCGAAATCTCATCCGGACGGGGTCGGGTAGACCAGGGAGGTTGCCCTCCCCAGCCCCGTGGTGTCCGAAAATAGGATCGCGTTCAAGCAGCACGAGTTACCTCGGTCACTTGAAGGCCGATGATTCAGCCCGATGACCGACATCTTCGGTCATTCAGCGTGCGGTTCGGACCACCCGAACTCAACCAACCGACTCCCACACCCCTTCAGATGGCCGTCAACCAGCAAGCCAGCGCGGCCAGAATCACGACCGCCGTCGAGTAGGACCTGCAGGAAACGCCCTGCAACCAGCCGACATTCAGCCCCTTCAGCGCCCTCCCAACCGTGCCAGGTTGTGCCAGACCGTGCCCCCTCGTGCCAGGTTGTGCCAGGTTGTGTCACGTTGTGTCACGTTGTGCCAGGCTGTGACCGAGAGCATTGCACACTCCGTTGCACACTCGGACTTGGAGCCCAACGCGCGCGTGGCCGCCACGAACTCTGAAGGCTTACCGCCCCCGACCCTTCAGAGTAGTTTTCCTAACTATAGATGCCGAAACCCTGCTCACTAGGCACGAAGGCAAGACCCTCGAATTCAAGCGTGACGCGAGCTCCTCTGGCCCGATCCTGAAGACATTGTCCGCCTTCAGCAACACCGCTGGAGGAACCCTGGTGCTTGGGATCCAAGACCGCACACGTGCGGTCACCGGCATCACGGATCCGCTCCGGGTCGAGGAGCAGATCATGAACATGGCGGCAGATGGAATCCGCCCACAGATCCTCCCGGAGGTCGAGTTCGTCACGTACCGAAACGCGACCCTGGTGGTTGTCACGGTCTTCCCTGGAGCATCCCGGCCTTACTACGTGCAGAGCGTTGGCCGCAAGGACGGCAGCTACGTGCGCGTCGGATCAACCAACCGGAGAGCGTCGGCAGAGATCCTCGCCGAGCTAGAGCGAACCTCGAGGAACGTAGCGTTCGACGAGGAGCCCATGCCCAAGCTCTCTCGCAGCGATCTGGACCTGAAGCTCGCTCGCAATCACTTCGCCGAAGGCCCCAAGCTCGGAACCAAAGAACTGATTTCACTCAACCTCTTGACTCGCCATGGCAGAAGATTCGTGCCAACCGTGGGCGCAGTCATCCTTTTCGGCCACGACCGGTTGCAGCATTTCGCTGACGCGCGCATTCTGCTTGCTCGCTTCGCCGGTACAAACCGCGCGACGATTGTCGATCGCGTTGAGCTGAAATGCGATCTGATCCAGGCAATCGAAGAGACCTTGTCGTTCCTTGGCAGAAGCACAACCGTAGGGATGGCAATTGAAGGTGCCCGTCGACGCGACCTGCCTCAATATCCACCAGCCGCGCTGCGCGAAGTAGTCATCAACGCCGTAGCGCACGCGGACTACTCGCAAGTCGGTAGCCCCATCCGAATCGCGGTCTTCGACGATCGAATCGAAGTCGAGAATCCGGGACTACTCCCCTTCGGGTTGACGATCGAGGAGGTGAGGCTCGGTGTGTCAAAACTAAGAAACCGCGTCATAGGAAGATGCTTTCATGCTCTTGGCCTCATCGAACAGTGGGGCAGCGGCATCCAAAGGATCACGCAGACTTGCGCAGAAATGGGCTTACCGCCGCCAACACTCGAGGAATTTGGCACGTGTTTTCGCGTCACCCTGCACGCAACGAAAGGACAAAGCGCACACCAACCAACCGGCACCGCGGGCCTTATCTACGAGTTGCTGACCGATGGCAAGTCGCGTTCGACCGCCTCCATTGCCAAAGCAATTGGCGTAACGTCGCGAACAACGCGCACGCATCTCAAGCGACTCGTCGATGACGGGCTGGTAGTTGAGATCGCGCAAGGGCCGACTGACCCACGGCGAGTCTACATCCTGGCAAGCACAAGCTAGTCGGCCTGAGAGTCATCAACCGCGGCGACGCTGACTCGGCAAACACCGTAAGCTCCTCGGCAACAGACGGCACATTCCAGCGGTGATGCGACTTGGCCCGCGAGACGTCGCATTCCCTGTAGCATGCGACGTCGTTGAGCAACTCGGCGGACTGCTTCGCCTCTACCTTCGTTCGTCCTGACGGCCTGGTCCTCGCTGACAAGCTGGTTGCCGGTATCGAATCGCGCCACCCGTATGCACACGCGGCCGGTGCTGACCACAACTCTATGGTCGTCGACAAACTCTAAGCGACCAATCTCCGGCGTATGGACAATTCGAGCTGCGGCTCGCCCCCAGGGGCATCCGAGCCGCTACCCCGACTCGAGATATCGAAGCGACCGGCCGAAGAATCTCGGCAAAAACCAATTCGCCGTAGCACGAACGGGTGCTTCGGGTCATTCGTACCAACATGGCTTTCGGCCTCGACCCCACGAACCGGCGCTTTCGCCACTATTGCCGCACCGGTGACCCCGACGCGCTCGCATACGTGTTCGACCGCACCGCGGGTCGGCTCATGCGTGTGGCGCTGTGGCTGACCGGCAACCGCACCGATGCCGAGGACCTGCTGCAACGCACGTTCCTGCAAGTAATCGAAACCCGCGAGCAGTTCCGGATCGGCCAGCCGGCGTTGCCGTGGCTGATGGGGCTGCTCGGCAACCAGGCACGCAAGCACCGCCGCGAGCGCACCGCGCTGCCGCGGGAGGTCTCCGACAAGGTGGTCGATCCCGAGGTCGAGGCCGCCACCAACGAACTCGGGGCAGCCGTGCAAACCGTGCGGGAACGCCTCGGTGAGCCCTACCAGGAAGTTCTGCGGCTACACCTTGAGCTCGGCCTCAACGCCAAGGAAATCGCATCGCGACTGCTGCGTCCGGCCGGCACCGTACGCACACAGTTAATGCGCGCACTCGAATTGCTGCGACGCAAATTGCCGGGTGGATTCGTGGCCGGCCTCACCGCTATCACAGCGCTTGATGGTGCGGCGCTGGCGAACGTGCGCCGCGTCGTGCTCACGGCAGCGAACGCTGCGGTGCCGAGCGAAACTATCGTTGCGGCGACTGCCGCGGTGACCTTCGGAGGAATACTCATGGGCAAGAAGATCCTGTTCGCCATCCCGGCCCTCGCGCTGCTCGGCGGTGCCGCCGCGTGGCTTGCGTTCGATTCCAATCCTGTCGCGATGCCGCGCACCGGACCCGACAGCGCAAGTGGCGGCTTCGAGCGACCGGCTCTGCCAGACCATGATTCCGAAGACGCGAGTGCCACTACCCTCGAGCGCATAGCCGTCACCGAAGAACGCGCGGCCGAGGTGGATCCCGGCTTCGCGGCTTTGCGCGTGATCGTTCGCTGGCAGGATGACGGCAGCCCGGCGCGCGGCATCGGCCTCAGTGCAAGATGCCGAGAACTGTCGGGCGCGTTCGCGCGCCAGGCGATCACCGACGACGAGGGGTCGGCTATGCTCCCCCGCCTGCCGGCCGGCGTCTACAGCGTCACCGGTTCGTTCCTCGAAGGCCCGCTTCGCGCACCTGGCTCAAGTATGCCAGGCCAAGACAAAGTCGAGTTGGCCACGGGAGACCTGAAGACGGTCGAGGCCATCGCGATGCGCACGACGACAGCGGCGGGCATCGTCGTCGATGCCGAAGACCGACCCGTTGCCGATGCCACCATATGGGTCTCGGCGACGTCCAGCTGGAGTACGGGGTGGGAGGCCGGCCGCAGCAACGCCAACGGCTCATTCCGCGTGCCGCTGCGCGGGTACCACTACATCGGTACCCGCGCCGACGGCCACGTTCCCTCCTACACCCGCGGGCTACTGGCAACCGAAGGGCCACATCGCGGCCTCGTGCTGCAACTTCGTGGCCCTGCGGCGCGCATCCACGGTCAAGTCAGCGATGCGCGCGGCCAACCCGTGATCGGGGCGCGCGTGCTGCTCGGCCCGTCCGGTGGTGGCGTCCAGGAGAGTGGCACACCCGGAGTGCAATTCACCCAGCCCAACCCCGAGCAACGGTTCACCGACGCAGACGGTCGCTTCACCGCCACCGAGATGCCCCCGGGCAACAGCTCCCTCTGGGTCTGGGCGCCGAACTTTGGGCCACTGCGGGAACTCGTGCAGGTCACGGCTGGCACAGTAACCGAGCTGCAATTAACGCTGCCGGATGCCGCGATCGTGACGGGCGTCGTGCGCGACGCTCGCGGGCAGCCAATTGCCGGCGCTGGCATCCGCTTCGGCAACGAGTTCCTCAACTTCCCGCAGGCCCAAACCCGCACCGGGGCGGACGGCAGGTTCCGGCTCGGCGATCTGCCGGCATCGCCAGGCGGCACCAAACTCGTGGCGGGCAAGAGCGGGCAGTCGGTCAACGAGCGGCCAGTGCTGCAGGCCGGCGCTGTGACCGAGTGGAATCCCGTGCTCGACAACGGCCGCACGATCCGCGGTCAGGTGCTCGATCCCGAGAGACGCCCTATGGCCGGCCTGCGGGTCGGCGCGGTGCACCCAAGCTATCAGCGCCCTCAGCGGTGGTCTGTGACCGATGCCCATGGTCGGTTCGAGTTGCTCAACGTTGGCGACGACCCTCGCGACGTGCGCGTCGCCGACGGTGAGGTCGTGCTGTCGCAGATGCAACAGGTGGCGCCCGACAGTAGCGACGTGATCATCGCGCTCTCGGCCGACGACCTGCCCACCGCGCGGCTGCGCGGACGCATTCTCGACCCCACCGGGCAGCCTGCACAAGGGTCGGTCAGCCTGAAGCGAACGGGCGCGGACTACTTGGTCGGCCTGCAGACGGACGCGACCACCGGAACATTCACGTTCGGTCCCGGCCCCGCCGGCAGCTACGCCGTGGAGGCGTACCTTACTAATTGGGGCAAGATCGCGATGGGAACAGTCGAACTGGAGCCGGGGCAGGAGACCGTTCTCGACGATCTCCTACTGCAACCGACCGGCAGTGCGGCTCTGGCCGTGACCGGCATCGACGGCGCTCGGCTCGCGTCCGGTACGGCTCACCTGCGCACCTATGCCGGCGACCACGCAGGCTCGTGCCCGATAGCGAATGGCGACGGCAACTTCGCGACGTTGCAGCCAGGCCGATACTTCGTCGAGGTGTTGCGGCGGGGCCGCGCGGCACCGCAGATCCTGACCGCCGACTTTGAGGTGCACAGCGGCGACGCCACGGCCATTGCGATCCGGGGCCGACCATGGGTCAGAGTGAACGTGCGCCATCGCGATCCTGAACCTGGGTCGCCCAAGATCACGGTCCAGTACCGCTGCAGCACGAGCGATGGAAAACTCGCGCGGTTATTCGGCACGTTTCTCGGCAGTCGCGATCCGTTGCGTGTCCAGACGACGCTGGCCGTCGGTAACTATCGGCTCGAAGCCACCACCTCCGATGGCCGTCACGCGGGCACCGACTTAGAGATCCGACTTGAGGATGTCGGTGCCAGGCCGATGAAGGAAATCGTGGTGGAACTACCCACACGTTGAGCCGCAGACGACAGGGCGGCTTGGCGCCACGTTGCACACGTCACCAGATCGCCACCCCCTGTTTGCAGGTTTTCGGCCTGCAACTACCTCGAATCGCTGTGCCAGGTTGTGCCAGACCGTGCCTACTCGTGCCACGTTGTGCCCGAGTTCATTGCACACTCCATTGCACACTCGGGTTGAGCACGCCGAGGCTCGCGCTCCGCCAGCTCCCCAAAGCTCAAGAAGCGATGGTGGAAAATGCACCCACGGACCCGTTTGATGGTGACATTTTCCACCATGCCGCCAAAAGAGCTACTCACGCCCAGCAAGGCAAAGCGCGCCGGCATCGGCACGTTCTTCCGGCCCAAGGACCTCGAACCACTGGGCATCAGCGAACCCGCGCTTCGCACCCTCATTCGGCGCGGCACGGTTGAGAAGGTAGCTCGCGGCCTCTACCGGCTAACAGCCGCCGAGATCTCCGAGCACTACACCATCGCGGCTACATGCGCTCGCGTTCCGCAAGGCATTGTCTGCCTGCTTACCGCCCTCCAGATCCACGGTATCGGAACACGCCTCTCGCCAGAGGTTTGGCTGGCGATTCCCCACGGATCACGAGCACCACGATTGACCGTTGCTCGCGTGCGGACGGTCAAGTTCTCCGGCTCCATGCTCACGACTGGCGTGGAACGCACACGCATCGACGGAGTGCCAACTAAGATCACCAACCCAGCTCGGACCATCGTCGATTGCGTTCGCCTGTCACGCATCGTTGACCGCGAGACGGCCATCGAGGCCATGCGCGAAGGAATGCACAATCGACATGTCACAACCAACGCCCTGCTGCGCATGGCCAAGGCTTGCGGAGTCTTCGACCTCATGCGCCGCGACATCGAACTTCTCAGTTCATGACCAAGCCCCCGCAAGACCTGGCAGCCTCGATTCATCGCCGGCTGCTCAATGGTGCTCGCGAACGTGGCGAGGACTTCCAACTCACGCTTCTTCGGTACGGAGCCGAACGCCTACTGTTTCGATTGAGCCAGTCGCCGCATGCAGAACAGTTCATCCTGAAAGGTGCGCTGCTACTTTTGCTTTGGGAAGACCAACTGTACCGGCCAACGCGCGATGTGGACCTTGAAGGCTTCGGCGAAACGGATCCAAACCACCTAGAGACGATCTTTCGATCGGTCTGTGAGCAATCATGCTCAGAGGACGCATTGCGATTTGATGCCGCTTCCGTGACGGCTCAGGAGATCCGCACGACCCACGAATACGGCGGTGTGCGCGTGACGTTTGCCGCCTACCTTGGCAAGGCGCGCATCCCGATGCAGGTCGACGTCGGTTATGGCGACGCCATCACGCCAAACCCGACCACTCAGAACTTTCCAACGCTGCTCGATCACCCCGCGCCACGGATGCGGATGTATCCGCTTGAAACGGTCGTTGCCGAGAAGTTCGAGGCCATGACTCGCCTGGGGCGAGGCAACAGCCGAATGAAGGACTTCCGCGACTTGCTGACCTTCGCCAGGCGATGCGAGTTCGACGGGCCGCTCCTCGCCAAAGCCGTCCGCGCCACGTTCACGAAACGCGACGCAAACCTGGCCGACCTAGACGAAGTCCTCGATGCCGACTTCTATCAAGATGACACGCTTACTCAGAGGTGGCGCGCCTATCTGCGATCACAACCGTCGACTGGTGACTCACCGCCAAGCTTCGCCGACGTCGGCAATGAACTCGTGCCATTCCTTATGCCGATCGCAGCAGCTCTGCGCGGGGCACCATTGTCGAGTAAGTGGTCTGGCCTCGACGGATGGGGGTAGCCGGGTGTTCGCTAGGGATAGAGTTACCGACAGATATTCGGAAGTATGGGGCTTTCTATACCACGCCTCAGATCGTCAACCGGCTGCACGAGAGTGGTTGTTAGTCGTCGCATATCGGTGGTGATGTGACTGGCGACTCGGCGGACTGCTACGCAGCTACCGCCGCGCGGCATGACGGCCTGGGTTCTCGTTGACAGGCTGGTTACCGACTTCGAATCGCGCCACCGGTCTGCGAACTCGACCGAAACCGCCAACTTCTCTTTGGTCATCGACTAATCAGAACTGGCCAATTCGAGGCAAAACAGTCTCGGCCGATTTTCCGGATAGGACGGGACTCCGGTAACCGCCAAATCCACGTCGAGTTGGGTAAGACGTGCACGATTCGCCCTGCAACCACCCCGAATCGCTGTGCCAGGTTGTGCCACGTTGTGCCCGAGTCCATTGCACACTCGCACACGCCAATGCCGCCACCTGCTCATTGGTCATCAGCGACTTCGTAGCGACCAATCTAGTGCCAAGCAGACTCGGACAATTTTCAGGACGCTGCGGCATGCCTACATCGCATTTCCAGTAGCGTGTCGTGTCGATGGGAGCGAAGGCTGTGTTTATAGGTGGGGTTTCGGCCGGAATGCTCAGTGGGGTCACTGTGAAACGGGTGGGTTGACCGGGTGTCGTTGGAGCCGAATCGTGGCTGAGTGGGCTTCGGGGCTCCGAACCGCAGCTTGAATTACCTACACGCGGGCGCGGGAATGTTGATTCTTGTCCTGGCACCGTACTGACAAACTCAAGGGCCGGCGTTCTATGCTGGTTGGCATGAAGGAGTTTGTTGTCTGGTGTGTGATCGTCTTGTGCCTTGCGACCGTTGGGGGGCTTCCGGCGCAGGTTCGGCAGCCGCTGGTGGGGACGGTCACGCGGGCGAACGGCCAGCCTCTGCCCGGCGCGACGGTGACGTTGGTCGAGAATGATGCGGACCTCGTCGGGCTCGATCCCGTTGATGTGGTGCACGTGACGACGGATCAGCGCGGCCGCTTTGTGGCGTCGGCATTGCGCGGGGTGCGGTATTCGGCGTTCGCGGTTGGGCCCGAAGTTGATGGCACCGCGTTGGTGGCGCAGCCGGTTCTGGATCTTGCGTGCGGTCGGCAGGCGAAGTTGGTGGCGGCGGTGACTGGCGTGTCGCGACCGGTGCTGCTGGAGAGGTGCAAGGAGTGGGGCGAACGGAATGAGCTCAGAGTTCGGCTGCGTTGGCCTAACTGCCCGGGGTATTCAGTCGACTTGCCGTTCGACCAAGAATGGCGTGTGCATGTGCCAGCGAGCAGCGTGGTTGGCAGCCTCGACCTCTACAGCGCCTCGGGTCGGCGGCTAGGTGGCATCTGGGTTTCGCCCGCTGGCAAGGCCGAGGTCATGGTGCCGACGTTTGCGAAGCTCGACGTTCGTGTTGTTGACGAAGATGGCAAGCCGATTGAGGGGGCGGAAGTGCACCTGCAGCGCCAAGGTCGCGGCAGTGACTTCGCCACAGTGGTGACCCACGATTACTTCCGCGGCGATTCAGCGGTAACCGATGCCAAGGGTTTGGCCACGCTGCGGTGTCAGCCGCATGAGCACCCGATCGATCAAACGTCTGGAACCTCCTCCGTAGTCGTGGCGAGCAAGCCCGGGTTCTTCGAAGGAGCCTCCGGCCGGGTTAGCCATGAGCCATTCATTGCGTGGGCTGTGAAAGCACACAAGGGACGCCGAATTCTCATTCCGCTGAAGGCCATCAAGCCCATTGCGCCAGCAAAGAAGAACGTGGTGAGCACTGAGTTCGCCGGCAAGCGCGCCCAACTGTTCGCGATGACACACGTGCACAAGACGGATGGCGGCATGGTGATGAACTACTTCCTGCATCGCAGCTACGAAGTGGCGTTAGATACAAAAGGCGGTTTCTCGATGCCGCCGATCTCGCCGACGGCGACCGACCTGATTCTGAGCTTGCCGCCCGTGGAAGGTCGCCGCGTGATGATGCTGCCGACCATGAGCCCCGAGTTGCCTGAGGCCGACGTCTCCAAGTGCGACGTGTTCTCCCTGCAGCTTCTCGACGTCAGCGGTGGCCCGGCAAGCAATGCGTCGGTGCTGCTTCTGCCGCGCGACCCGAGCACTCTCAGCTTTTGGCACGTGGCGCCTCTGGTTCCCGATCAAGCCGGTCGTCTAGATGTTCTATTGCAGCGCGGCGAGTGGACGCTTCTCGCGATGGATGAAACCACTTGGGTGAGCTCCGACCTGGCTGACTGGTCCGACTCGAAGCTCATGAAGCTGCAGTTAGATCCAATGTTCTCGCGACGCGTGCGTGTGCTCGACGCCAAGGACCAGCCGGTTGCCGGTGCGAAGTTCGGAGCAGGCTCGTTCCGATACGGCCTCCCAACCGCGCCCGGTCTACCAGCCGTGCTCGCCGGGCTTGGCTGGAACACCTTCGCCACTCACATACGGCGAGCCACGACCAACGCCGATGGGGAGGCCACGCTGCACTTCCTGCCATGGCTCAACGTGCAACCAACCGCGTTCGCCTACTTGGGCAGTCACCGCAATCGCAGCGAAGACACCGCAATTCGTGAAGGCCAAGAACTCCTAATCATCCACCTCAAGTGAGTTCGGCGTGTAGGTAAAAGAAGCTGCGGTCCAGACCACCCGAACCCCACCACCCTTCGATCTCACCCCAGGGACAGCGTCGACGGCTTCCTGCGCGAGATCGTGCGCACATACAAACCGCACGCGATACGGCAACGACAACACCCACTGCCGCACCAGCGCAGCATCCGGCATCACGTGATCGACCAGGAACGCCGCCGTGTCGACCATGCGACGTGCGCCGCATGACGGGCAAAAGCCGCGGCCCTTGCATGAGAAGGCCACTACGTCGTCGTGACGACATGCCTCGCACCAGACCCGCGCAAAGCCGTGCGCCAAGATCCCGCAACGCAGGAATGCTTCGACCTCTCGCAGGCAGAACCGTGGCACTGCGCGGTCTCTCGCGGCCAGCAGCGCCTCCGACGTTGCCCAATCGGCCTGTACGAGTCGATACGAGACCGTGCTCTCCGGCTCCCGCCGGCTGCCATTCCCCCACACTCGCCAACGTCGCCCGCCCCGACGAGCAGCCGTCTCGCGAACCCGCCAACCCCCCGTTTGCAGGTTTTCGCCCTGCAACCACCCCGAATCGCTGTGCCAGGTTGTGCCAGACCGTGCCCCCTCGTGCCACGTTGTGCCCGAGTCCATTGCACACTCCATTGCACACTCGCACCCCCTCACGCTCAAAACCGCCCCTAGACCCCTAGAAACGCCTCTAAAGGGAATAGGCCCTGCAGGACTCGAAGACGCAGGGCGGGGTTGTGCCAGGCTGTGCCACGTTGTGTCAGGTTGTGCCTATCTGTGCCACGTGTCGGCGGTTGTGCGAGCATAAGCGCTGCGCGGTTGTGCCACGTTGTGCCAGGCTGTGCCAGGTTGTGACCGAGAGCATTGCACACTCAGTTGCACACTCGGGGTTGGAGCACCCGCAGGCACCAAGCAGCCGCACGGTGTTCTGGGGTGGGCAACGCCCAACGCAATCGTCTAGTGCGGTGCCGCGACTGGCTACACCCTAGCGACCCTACGCATCCTGCTGATGACCTGCTGCGCCTGCAAAACAACAGGCACTGCGTGGGCCAACAGCAAGAACCCGAGCACGTCGCGCCAGGCGGCCCCGTATTCGGTGGCCGACCACAGCAAGGTCCAGATCGTGATCGAGAACAAGTGCGAGACCAGGACCAGCAATGGGGGGCGCCATGGGCGCCGCACCAACCAACACGGAGCGAGCACCATGCAGGCGAATTGCACAAGGAACACCGGTATCGCCAAGATCGGCAGAGCAATGACCACGCCGACGGCGGCTCCCCCGAACACGGCTAACACCAGCGTCAGCACGACTGCGCCAGCGAGACACCCGCGCCAGAGCCCCGCCACCAGAGCTGCTGCCGCACGGTCTTCTCGCACTTGCCGTTGCTCCCCGGTTTCGGGGTATGTCCGGGGCTCGCTCATTGTCAGCCGATGAGTGGCCGGGTCGGACACTCGAATGTCGCCGCCGACGTGGCGCGGAGCAATGGACGCGAATCGCTTCGCAGATCCACTGCGTGCGTCTAACGAGCAACGTCACATTCCAGCAGTGATGTGACGCCCGACATGGCATCAACTGCGATGTGACTCATGATCCGTGGGATGCGGCAACCGTTTCGCCGATGACCTCGCTCATGCATGGTCCGCACGCGCTGCAATTCCTGCTCGCCACGTTCGCTGGCTGGGTCAACAGACAGCAGACGCAGGCTATCGACTACCTGATCGAAGAGAACCGTGTGCTCAAGGAGCAACTCGGCGACAAGCGGTCACGACTGACCGACGATCAACGTCGACGCCTCGCAGCTAAAGGCAAGCCACTCGGCCGACGACTGCTCGACAAGGTCGCGACGATCGTCACGCCAGACACGATCATGAGATGGCATCACCGGCTGATCGCGGAACACCACACCTACCCGCACAAGAAGCGCGTTGGCCGCCCAGGACTCATGAAGGCCATCCGCGATCTGATCGTTCGCATGGCAACCGAGAACTCGAGCTGGGGCTACCTGCGTATCCGTGGCGAGCTGAATAAGGTCGGGCGTCGCGTGGCGAAGACAACGATCGCCACGACGCTGAAGGACAACGGCATCGCGCCGAGCCCTGATCGCCCGACCACTTGGTCGACGTTTCTGAAGTCTCATGCTGACGTCATCGGTGCCGCTGACTTCTTCACCGTCGACGTGTGGACGAAGCGTGGCCTGGTCACGCACTACGTCTTCTTCGTGATCCATCACGCCACGCGCATGGTCGAGATCGCTGGCATCACTCCGAACCCGAACAGCGCGTTCATGGCTCAAGTTGCGCGCAACCTGACCGATCAGGTCGACGGCTTCCTTCGCGGCATGAAGTACCTGATCCTCGATAATGATGCGCTGTTCACCAAGCAGTTCGTGCGAATCCTCAAGGACGCGGGCACCAAGGTTGTTCACACAGCCATTCAGGCACCCAACATGAATGCTGTGGCCGAGAGATTTGTCGGCTCCGTGAGGCGGGAGTGCTTGAGCAACCTGATCTTGTTTGGTGATCGCCATCTGCAGCGCGTGCTCTCGAACTACGCCGATCATTACAACCAAGAGCGCCCGCACCAGTCGTTGGACAACAAATTGATCCAACCGCGGCCAGGTGATCCGCCAACCAAAGGTGAGATCGTCGTTAATGAGCGACTTGGCGGTCTGCTTCGCAGTTACCGTCGTTCGGCCTGACGGCCTGGGTCCTCGTTGACAGACTGGTTGCCGACTTCGAAACGCGCCACCGGTCTGTCGACTCGGCCAAAACCGACAACTACGCTTTGGTCATCGGCGAATCAGAACCGGCCAATTCGACCTGAAACGGCCTCGGCGCAATTCCCGGATAGCACGCCCTTGAAGGATCACGTGGCCCACGAGCAGCAGCCCACCAAGGGCCGTCACGAGCGAACTGCGTACATCGAAAACACCGAGCGCGACAAGCAGGGCAAGAGCAACAACCCCGAACGCGGCAACGACGAGAGCAACTCGTGCTGCACGATGAACGCCTATCTTATCTGTAGTCATTGCAATAGTGACCCGCATCGATGGCCCGCCCAATGTCACGATCAGCTGCGATGCGAAGCATCGTCAGTCTGCATTGTCCAGTTGGGCGGCGGATTACGCGATCTGGCAGCGGATCGTAACCGGGATCTCTACTTCGGCATCTCAGCCGAGACTCGCAACACGCTCAGCGGAATCAGCACTTGTTCGTCGTCCGAGTGGAACTCCGCGAAGTCCACGCCGACCGCCACGAGCCTGTAGCCGCCCTTTACGTATTGAACTACCGCGTCTCGTTCGGGCGTGATGCCGAAGCTCTTCCCGACCAGCTTCTGCAGACGGTCGCCGTATTTGAGGGAGAGCCGGGCTGATGAGGCCTCTTGCGGAATTGCCGCGAGCAACAGAACCGAGGCAGCGATGATTGCCACTCCGCCGCTCGTCAACTTCTTCATGAGAACTCCTTTCAGTTTGGGCCCCAGACAAGCGCACGCCCAACGTCTTGGTCGGCAAAACTACGTTCGACACCCGAAAGCAGTGGCCTCACCGCCATCCTACCCGGCAACTTCAGGCTGCCAAGCAGGTCGGGCACCGTCGCATCACGTGCAGCATGGGACGTTGATCGAGCGTAGGAGTCCCTCCTAGCGAACAGCTTTCGGGCACCAAGTCAGCCCACATCCGACGCCCCATCCTTCCACGTGAGCACGCGCTTGCACGCGGCAGACCCAACGCCCGCGGGCATGACAGGGAAGCGAATCCGTGCGCGCCGTCGCATGAAGCCATAGACTCGGGCCATCAGGAGGTCGGTATGCGGATGGTGCAGTCTATCGTTGGCGTCCAGGGAATCGTGCTCCTGGTCTTACTGGGAGTCTGGTGGCAACACGGCGAGGTCGCGCCTCCGCAACCTCCCGGGGAAGTGCTCGCGGCCAAACCAATAGCGCCAACGGAGACAAACACCGGCAGCCTGGTCACCCCAGCGGCGAGCCTGATCGAACGCACCCGTGCAATCACGCCGGTCGATGCTGGAAGCTCAGGCCAAAGCGTCATCTTGCAAGGTCGCCTGACCGGCGTAACCCCACTGCCCGATACCGACTCGGTTCGCCTCTCGTTGCGACAAGATAATCGTTGGCGCCAGGCAGAGGTCACCAAGACCGGCGCCTATGCAATCGCCGGACTCAGGGCCGGCACTTGGCTGGTGCGCTGCCAGGCGAACGGCTGTCGCCAGCAAGAGTTCGAATACACGCTCGACCACCGCGAGATCCAGCGCCTCGACATCGAGCTACAGTCAGCGACTGTCCTGAAGGTGTTCGTGCGCACCCTTGACGGCGCGCGACTACAAGCCGAACTGAGCAAGCTCGGCATCTGGCAAGGACTACGTGTGATTGCGACTGCGACACCGCTGGCCGGTGACCTGATGCCAACCGAAAGCAGCTCGGTAGGCGACGTCGGCATCGGCCGTCATCGCCAGCCGTCGGATTTGAACCAACGCTCGGACCCGGACGGTGATGAGGGTGTGCTAGAACTCGATGAACCGCCGCCGGCCAACGCGGCGCTGCTGCTGCGGCACATGGTGATCGCGCAACAGCGCATTCATCCAGGCCAGACCGAATTGCACTTTGAAGTCGACCCCGCCGCTGTGCACGCACGCTTCGCGACCGTTCGATTGCGCATATTGAACGCCGACGGTCAACCGGTGGCTGCTGCCAGGGTCCGACTGTCAACGGCGCAAGGAGGCGGCCAAGCCGGTCGCACCGATGAACAAGGCGCGTGCAGCATCGAAAACGTCATGCCCGGCCTCGCGGCGTTTTCGATCATGGCTAAGAGTCCGGAGAGATACTCCACCCACCTAACGATCGCGCCGGGAGCCAAACTCGACTTGGGCGACATTCGTCTCACAGCAGCAAGCGAGGTAATGGGGCGTGTCATTACCAGTGATGGCAAAGCAATCGGAGCTACGATTCAGTGGACCGCACTCGATCTCTGGCGACCACCACATCCACTGATGAGTCGCCGCAGCGCACGTGCGGACGGAGACGGCCACTTCCAACTGTACGGCACGGGACAGCGACGCTATACCGTCAGCGCGCGCAGCGCTGACAAACAAGTCGGCTTCGCGATCGTCGACGGCGCGATTGCCAACTCAGAGCGCTTCAACATCACGGTGCGGCCGACCCAACCCGTAAAACTAAGAGCAACACAACGCATGCAAGTACGCGCCGTGGTGATCACAGATCCGAACGGAAATGTGCTCCAGGTTTGCCGAGTCGAACCACGTTGGCCCGAGGGAAACGTGAATTTGCCCGACGGCGACTATCGCATGTTGGTCTACGACGGCCTGGGAAACCAGCTGGCCAGCGAGCGACTACACGTAGCGGGTGCCGCAATCGAGAAGGTGTTGCCATGAACGCATCTCGCTCACTGTGGCTGCTGATAGCCGTTGTCGAAGCCATCGTCATCGCTCTGTTGTCTTGGCTCATAGTCCAGGACAACAGCGCTGAGGCCATGTCTACCGCCTTGCTTCCGAAGGCAACCGCGAGTCCGTCCCCGAACCTGACCGAGCAACCACTGACAGCCCAGGATCCTCTCCCGACAGCAGCAAACACCCCAACGTTCGCACCAGAGCCGGCGCCTGATGCTTTTCCCGCAGACACCCTGCAGTTGGGCACCCTGGTACACGGAGTCGTCAAGATTCCAGCCAACGGCGCGACGCCTAACTACACCCAACTCAGCCTGACTGCCGCCGGCGAAACCAAGGCCAAACTCTCGGCAAGCCTCCGCGGCGAAAACCTGAACTTCGCATGGCCCGACGTTGCCGCTGGTGACTACTCATTGAGCGTTCGCGCGGATTCGATGCGGGACGTCACACTACCGATCACGATCCCTGAAGGTGCAACAGCACATCGCGTCGACGTGGAACTCGAAGCCAAGTGGTTGGTCAAAGTGCTCTTGAAGACCCCCACAGGCCAGAGCTTCCACGACACCTTGACGGAGTTGCTCAAAGCGAATCCTTCCTTGCGGCACGTGGACTGGAGCGATGGTGTACAGGTGATCGCACTCGGGCACGAAATCCCTGCAGAGCTGCCGCCAACGCAACTGAGCGCGACTCCGATTACGATCGCAACCTGGAAGCCTGCGAATGGCAACCGAAGAGGACCAAGTACCGAGCAGCTGGCGGCGCGCTATGCCGGCGTGCTCGAAATCCCGGAGCGCCGCGCGTGCTTCACGGCTGTCGTATTGAAAGAAATCGTTCTCGCCCGGGCACCGCTAGAACCCGAGCAAACAGAGCTTGAACTGACTATCGACCCAGCGCAGATGTTTGCGCAACTCGCAACATTGCGCCTCAAGGTCGTCGACCCATCCGGCAGCCCACTGCCGACAGCAAAGATCGGCGTCAATGACCGACAGAGCTATCGACAACCAACGGCTGTCGACGCCGATGGCCAATTCGAACAGTCCAACCTACTGCCAGGTTCTTACAAGCTATCCGTTCGATGCAAAGGCTACGCAATCGCGCCTTACACCATCGCCTTGCGGTCAGGAGTGACGACCGACATCGGCACGCTAACGATGCAGCCGACGCGCGAGTTACGCATTCGACCCGTAGGTGCCGCGGACATCAGCAAGGTCAGAGGATCTCTTGTCGCGCTGGGCCGATCGCCGCATACAAGCCTGAAACCGTCGGCTCTCCGGCTCACAGTGCGTGACGGTCTGCTGACTACCAACATCGTCGACGGGCGATACCACCTACGACTGAACGGCAATGGTGGTGCCAGTATCGACTTCGACGCCCGCTCTCTAGGCGATGAACCGCTAGAAGTGACGTTGCAAGCCGAGACCAGCATCACCTTCGATCCTGCAAATCTCACTGGACCAACTCAGCTCATCGTTCAAACCGCCGACGGCCTGGAAGTCTTGAATCGATGGGTCACCTGGCGCAGCAAATGGCAGCAGGCGGTAATGCCGGGCAGCTATTCGGTCACGGTGCGCAACACGCAAGGCGAGGCCCGCACGCAACAATTGGCAATCACGGCCAACGGCGCCAACTTCACTCTGTGACGCGCGTCCTGACTGGCATACGTCGACTAGGTTAGCCCGGCAACGACACCCGGAGAACAACACCGCCCCACACGCGCCAACGTCGGCGGCCACGTCGCCCGCCCCGACGAGCAGCCGTCTCGCGAACCCGCCCAACACCCCGATTGCAGGTTTTCTCCCTGCAACCACCCCGAATCGCTGTGCCAAGTTGTGCCACGTTGTGCCTACTCGTGCCACGTTGTGCCCAAGTCCTGGAGTGCCTGTGAGGCGCTGCTCCGTGAACCACCTGGTACTTTTCGCCAAACATCTGTCACGATCCTGAGTCCGATGAAGCTACTCAAGTGAAGTAAGCATGATGACCATAGAGGAGTCCTTTCTGCGCTACCGCAACCACGGCGACGTCAAAGCACTTGGCGACGTATTCGATGCCGTCGCAGAGGAGCTGGCCCTTGTGGCAGCTCACTTAATGCCGACGGGTGTCGAAGCTGAGGACCTCGTGCAGGTGACGTTCGTCGAGGCAATTGAACATGCAGAACGCTACGACCCTGACAAGCAGTTGACACCGTGGCTAATTGGCATCTTGGTCAACCACGTTCGACGAGAACGAAAACGGGCGAAGCGATCGCCCCCGTTGGGCACCTCAACGAGCGGGCCAACTAATCCGCTGGACATGGCAGAGCAGCAGGAGGTCGGCAGGTACATCAGTGAAGCGTTGAACGGCCTGCCAATGCTCTACCGGCAAGTGCTTACGCTACGTCATCTGCACGGACTGCAGCCTATGCAGATCGCAAAGGTCCTGGGCTGCCCGATTGCGACGTGCAAGACGCGTCTACAGCGCGGCATGCAGTTACTGCGAGACGCGCTCCCTGGCGGCATCGGCGCTTCGCTAGCCGTCGTGGTCATGACGGGGGAGGGACTCGCCAACTGCCGCCAGTTCGTCATGGCGAAGGCCGCTACCTTCGCCGTAGCTACGAGCGCAACCTCGACCTTCGTTCTCACAGGAGTTGCCATGAAGAAACTCACCGTCGCAATCGTGGCACTCGTGTTTATCGCCGCGGCCGTAGTGCTGCAGTCGCTGTACACGAATCACACTGCCCATTTAGACACTGGCGTCGTCGCTCACGAGGAGTCGGCCCCATCAATCACAGAGGCATCCGCGAAGCCTGACCAATCAGCAGAGCGATCACCTGCGAACGGCACCGCTAGCAACATGCCCATTTCATTGCAGCGCCAAGCACTGACGAAACCTGACCTGGCTGGAGAGCTTGAGGAATACAAGTTGGCTGTTCTCGTGTGCGACGAGGATGGGGCGCCAGTCTCGGGTGCGCACGTCGTCTTGTCGCGCGACGGCAGCGAGCAACTGTCTGATCGGGAGCCGCCGCCGGAGTCCGCGGGGATAACGAATGCGGTGGGAATGGCGAGCCTGCTGGTAGCGCCCGGGTTAACCAACGTTGCCGCCACGAAGGTCGGCGTTGGCGTCAGCGCGTTTGTTTGGTTTGGACGAATTGCTAGTGTTCAAATCAAGTTGTCGACTCTTAATGCGGAGATCTGCGGCCACGTCGTCGACCATTTGGACCGCGGCGTGAAGAACGCCGTGGTCCATTTGACGCAGTCTTCACGTCATAGATCTCACCGCGCGCAGCCGAACGGTTCACAGGTCGGTCCCGTCCGGTGCGAAACGAGAACTGCTGTAGATGGGTCATTCTCATTCCGGGCGAGTCGCGCCTGGGGTGTGTGCGCAGTGTTCGCAAGAGTTGGTCGCATTGCGTGTCGGCCAATAGAGACAGAACCCGGAGAGGAGGGGTCTAGACATCTCCGCATCGAGCTCCCAGGGCGATTCGTGTTACGTGGTATCGTGCTGGATTGGCGCGGCAAACCTGTTGTGGCGTGCGAAGTCTACGCGGACCAACCCGCCAAGGGATCGAATGCATTTACTGAGAGCCACACGGTGACGACGAATGCGACAGGAAAGTTCGAGATGCCATTCCTGATTGGCGGAAGGTGTGAAGTGGCGCCGCTCGGCACCGAGGTATTACCGGCAGGGCCTACCGTTGCGACCGTGCTCTCAGCCGCCGGCACGGGGTGGGTGGAGCTGCACACGACCGAACCCGCGACCCTGGAAGGTACGGTGGTAGGCTTGATCGAAGATCAACCGACACGGATCTTGGCACGCCCTGTGGATGACAACCTTGCTGGCATGCGAGAGCTACACTCGGTTGGCAACGAGCACTTTGTTCTGCGAGGTCTGATGCGCGGAGTGGCCTACAACGTATTCGTTTTCCAGGGTGACGAGCAATGTGCCGAAGCCACCGTGATAGCAGGTGAGACAAGCTCTATCACACTCCGCGGCGCAGCCATGCGCGGCAACGCTGTGCTGTTGTGCGTGGTGACAGGAGAGGGGCTGGTGGATCTCATTGGCACGAAGGTGATGATCTCCGCGCATTCATGGGATGGGACTGCCAAGGGGAAGCTAGGGACCAAGATCGTCGCCGAAGAATGGCATCCCGGGGTAAGCATTCGACTGGAGAGCCTTCCAAAGCTGCCAGCAGCGGTTGCGGTAGTGACGGTTGATGGCATCGAAATGGCCCGCAGTGGTCCGCTCCGTTTGAGCGATGAGCCGGCCCATGCGGTGGTCAAACTGCCTAAGAATGGAACGATCGAGCTGACGGCGACAATCCCCTCCGGCGCAGTGTGCTACGCACAGGTACGCTATGCCGACGGCAGCCCGATCCTTCTGCGCGGCGCTTCACGACTGATTCCGAATCGCCCGTTTCGCTGCACGATCCCGTCGGGTCGCTATCTTGTGCGAGTCACGACCGAGGACAGCAGCGGCAGTCGAATCGTAGATTTACCGTGCTTGGTTATGGCGCGGGAGACCCTGCGGCTGCGTCCATGGTGATGGCGGAGAATGTCGGGCCTCCACCTGACCACCTGAGGCTCACAATCACGCTCCCAACCAGCAAGCACCTATGCCAGCACCGCTGTGGCCGCGAGTGCCAGCAATCACAGACGTAGGCGAGCCCCGCAGAACGTCGCCACACCAGCGTCCACCAGACCGCCAACACCCCGTTTGCAGGTTTTCGCCCTGCAACCACCCCGAATCGCTGTGCCAGGTTGTGCCAGACCGTGCTCCCTCGTGCCACGTTGTGAACGAGTCCATTGCACACTCGCACCCCCCAACTCTCAAAACCGCCCCTAGACCCCTAGAAACGCCTCTAAAGGTGGTAGGCCCTGCAGGACTCGAAGACGCAGCGCCCGATTGTGCCAGGCTGTGTCACATCGTGTCAGGTTGTGCCTAGGTGTGCCACGTGACCGCGGTTGCGGCAGCATTTGGGCGGCGCGGTTGTGCCAGGTTGTGTCAGGCTGTGTCAGGGTGTGACCGAGAGCATTGCACACTCCGTTGCACACTCGGGCCGAACCGCTCCTCCCGACTCATCCGCCCAGGACTCGGCGAGTCCAGCGAAGCATGCTAGACTTGCTTGCATGACCAGTGTCCGCGCTACGGTTCGCAACGGCCGCATCATTCTCGACGAGCCGACCAAACTGCCAGAAGGCACGATTCTCGACCTCGTCTTGGATGACGAAGGCGATGACCTCGAAGCCTCGGAGCGAGCGGCGCGGGACAGTTCCTTGGAACGATCGTGGGAACAAGCGAGCAAGGGCGAGGGGCGTCAACCGCATGAGGTTCTTGCCAAGCTACGCGAACGGAAGTGAATCTCCTCGTCACGCCTGAGGCGGAACGCCACATCGACACCATCGACTTGTGGTGGCGCGAGAATCGCACCGCTGCCCCCGAGCTATTCGAGCAAGAGCTAGCGGCAGCACTGGACCTCATCGAGACGTGGCCGGGCATCGGCCGCCAACGTCGCCATCGATCGATCCCGGGACTACGCCGCGTCTTGCTTCGATCGACGAGATATCACGTCTACTACGCCCCCTCTCCGGACGGAGACACGGTCTTCGTGCTGGCCGTGTGGAGTGCAGTTCGTGGTCGCATGCCAAAGATGGACGCCCCCGAGTAGGCACCGGTTCTGATGTCGCATCACTGTGGTGATTTGACTCTCGGTCTGGCAGCGATGTGACTCATGGTCCGTGGGATGCGGCAACCGTTTCGCCGATGACCTCGCTCATGCATGGTCCTCACGCGCTGCAATTCCTACTCGCCACGTTAGCTGGCTGGGTCAACAGACAGCAGACTCAGGCTATCGACTACCTGATCGAAGAGAACCGTGTGCTCAAGGAGCAACTCGGCGACAAGCGGCCACGACTGACCGACGATCAACGTCGACGCCTCGCAGCTAAAGGCAAGCCACTCGGCCGACGACTGCTCGACAAGGTCGCGACGATCGTCACGCCAGACATGATCATGAGATGGCATCGCAGGCTGATCGCGGAGCACCATACCTACCCGCACATAACCCGTGTTGGCCGCCCTGGACTCATGAAGGCCATCCGCGAACTGATCGTGAGCATGGCAACCGAGAACTCGAGCTGGGGCTACCTGCGGATCCGTGGCGAACTGAAGAAGGTCGGCCATCGCGTGGCGAAGACAACCATCGCCACGACGCTGAAGAACAATGGCATTGCGCCGAGCCCTGATCGCCCGACCACTTGGTCGACGTTTCTGAAGTCTCATGCTGACGTCATCGGTGCCGCTGACTTCTTCACCATCGACGTGTGGACGAAGCGTGGCCTGGTCACCCACTACGTCTTCTTCGTGATCCACCACGCCACGCGCATGGTCGAGATTGCTGGCGTCACTCCGAACCCGAACAGCGCGTGCATGGCTCAAGTTGCGCGCAACCTGACCGATCAAGTCGACGGCTTCCTGCGCGACATGAAGTATCTGATCCTCGACAACGATGCGCTGTACACCAAACAGTTCGTGCGCATCCTCAAAGACGCTGGCACCGAGGTTGTTCACACAGCCATCCAGGCACCGAACATGAACTCTCTGGCGGAACGATGGGTGCTTACCGCCAAGAGCGAATGCCTGAACAAGATGATCTTGTTCGGCGAGCAGCATCTACGGCGCACACTCAGCGCGTTCGTCGACCACTATCACCAAGATCGCCCGCACCAGTCGCTAGACAACAACCCGATCCAGCCCCGGCCAGGTGAACCGCCAACCGAAGGCGAGATCGTCGTTGATGAGCGACTTGGCGGATTGCTACGCAGCTACCGTCGTTCGGCCTGACGGCCTCGGTCCTCGTTGCCAGACCGGTTGCCGACCTCGAAACGCGCCAGCGGTCTGTCGACTCGGCCGAAACCAACAACTACTCTTTGGTCATCGGCATGTTTCGAATGGCCAATTGGCACCCAAATCGCGTCGGCTGACTTTGTGGATAGCACGGGCTTCGTTCTGCATCACAAAGTCGTTGCACTGGAACTCGATCCACAGAACACCATCACCGCGGTGTCGAGCACGAATGCCATCGCGCTAACGATTGGCACACTCTAGGCGAGTCATAGGTCAGTCGAAGGTTGCCATGGTGGTAGCCACGGCCGTGATCTCGGCTGTGCCAGTGTGCTCGATCATCGGTTCGCCACCATGCGGCCACAAACGCAACCGCCATTGCACCTCGCCCACGGGGCGCTGCGGCGATCGTTCGTCCGGTTCGGCTTGCACTGCGTGGCGCCAGTGGTCGAGCGGTTGCCACTTGGTGCCGTTGTGCGTCTCGACTTCGATCGTGCCGGCTGGCCAATTGTCGGGCACGCGGAACCCTAGCTTGCCGAACGGTTGCAGGCGCAGGGTCACGTGCGCATCCTGGCCAGGTAGGGCGCGGAACCAGACTTCGCCGAAGAGACTGCTTCCGAGCACTCTCAGCCGCAGCGGCACATTGGCGGTCACGCGCTCAAGGCGGAATATCATCTCGCTACCGATGCGGAATCGGCCGGTGTTCGGGCGGTAGTTCACGCGCTTGCCCTGCGTATCGACGAGATAGCTCTGCTCAGTCTGCGGATCGAGCAGGACGTCCGCCATGCTGGTCTGTAGAGCCAGCGTCGCCGCCGGCAGAGCGCTTGCGTCGACGGTGCAAACGACGGCCGAAGGCGGCCACACTTCGACTCGCTCGGAGTGTGTCTTCTCATCTGCCGTCAGCGTGAAGGTATGCTCCGCTTGCAGACCGTCGGTAGCGCGCACGATTGCTCGGTAGCGACCAGTAGGTAGCTGCTTGACGGTGCCGGTTCCGAGCGCCAACACCACTGGTAGATGGGGAATGTCATGATTGCGTGAGCTGCCGTGCAGGCGCTGCAGCTCGATCTCGGTCGGGCTGATCAAGGTTCCATTCCTACCGTCAACGACCACGATGGCCAGATCGACGAGCGGCGAATCGAGGCGCTGCAAGGTGATCACTTCGCCGTCGCGCATGGTCAGTGTTCGCGAGCGTTCGTGTCGCCAGGCAGACTGTGGTTCGGGCGGCGCGACCCACAGATCGTCCTGGCTTGGGATCGCATCAGGGAACGTGAAGCAACCGTCTTGGCCGGTGTGTTCGGGCGTGCTCATATGGTGACTGCCGTGCTTGGCACCTAGGTGCAGTGCGACGCCGGCGACTGGCTTTCCGAACTGATCCACAACCTGCCCCGTCACCGGCGCCCTCAGCTCGACGGTGAAGTTGTGTTCGATGCGATCGCCAGTTGGCGGGATGTCGATGCGCCTATGAGTCAACGGTAGGTCTCCACCGGATATCACGAATGACGCAAGGGACCTTTCGAACGAGTGCTTGAGTAGCTTGTAGCGACCGTTGGCATCGGTCTCGGAAATCTGGCTAGGGCCATAGAGCTGCACCTTGACCCCTGGCAACCCCGTGCCGTCGACGGTTGCGACGACACCGTGGAACGCGACCCGTCGGGGCTTGGTCAGTGTGATCGTGACCTCGGCGACACCGTTGACCATGGGTTCAACCGTGGCGCTGTTGGCGATGTAGCCCGGCTTCCAGGCGAGAACGATGATGGACTTGGCCCGCGGCTGCCGGCGGCTGGCGTCGCGTACACTCGGTTGGTGCCGTCGCGGTAGGTTTCGGAATTGGGCATGGCCATCCTCAGCCGATTGCCGCACGAACAACGATGCGACCTCGGCCAAGCTTGGCACGTCTGCGCCGATGTGCTCCGCCGTCCACATCGGCGCCAGACCGATCGGCCGGAAATGGGGGACTGCGCGCACAACTGCAGCGAGGATGGGAGCACCGTCGGCATCGACAACTTGCACGTCGACCGAACCGCCTGGCAGCAGACGGATCGCGACTGGATCGAGATGCTGCTGGCCGGCAGCAAACTCAAGCTCCGCCCAGCCGACACCTGACGACGACACTGCTGCCAACAAGCGTACGGCGTTCGTGCCGGCCGACATGCGATCCGCCAATTTGAATTGTCCGCCGGGCTCGGTGAACCCGACCGTGCGGCCCGCAGACATCGCAACCCAGCTACCTTGGCGGGTAGGATCCCACGCCAACAAGCGCGCACGCGAACGCAAGGGCGCTCCGTCGGACTCGGTCACGCGGCCGGTGACTGCGACACCGCGCTCGAGCGTGATCGTGCCGAGGTCGAGGCGGCCGTCGACCATCGAGTCCTTTGGCTGTGCGTTGAGTTCGAGTTCGCGCACGGCCCAACCAGGTGCATCAGCGAGTGCGTAGCGATAGGGGATCCAGTTGTGCGGGCGCGCAACCGTAAGGCTAAAGTTGCCGTCGCGATCCGTGGTGGCGACCCTCGTCACCCAGTCCGGTTCCTCCGAGCGATTCACGAGTCGGCAGCGCGCGTTAGCTATCGGTCGGTCGGCGGCGGACACAATCCGGCCATGTACTGTGCAGTTCGGGCCTTCGGGCTGCGCCAGTGCCCGTAGGATCGGTGCTGAGTCCGCGATCGCGGCCGGGTCCGATTCGACATTCCGGTCGCTAGCCATGTCGAGCGCGGCGCTGCTAACGCTATCGGATCGTTGTGGCTCGACGATGCCGTCGGTCACGGACTGGTTGGGGGAGGCATGGGGTTGCTGCCAAGGCTGCCATGCGATGACTCCTAGGCACAGGAATGCGAACAGGGCTAACAACAGGTGCTTCGTATTCATGATGATCAGCGCGGCGGTGGTCGTCAGCGTGAGTAGCGACCCGGCAGCCACGCCCGATAGCAGATAAGGGTGCGCAATTGGCACCAGTGCGGCGATCCAGGCACCGCGACCGCCGCTCTGTTGATCGAGTCGCTTTCGCAGTTCGGCGATGCCGCGCTGTAAGTGCGTCTTGACCGTCGCGACGGGAATGCCGAGTTGCTTCGCGATCGTGCGCGGCGGCAAGTCGTGCCAGAAGCGCAGCACGACGACGCGGCGGTACGGGGCGGGTAGTTGCAACACGGCCTCAACGACCATGCGGTGCGTCTCGACTTGGGCGAGCACGTCGTCAGGAGCTGGTGCCGGCGACGGCGTCGGCATTGCCTGATGGTGTTGTTGGCGGCGGTCGCGATCGCGCAGGCGACGGCGGGCCAGGTTCTGCACGACTCGTTTCAGCCAACCTTGCCGGTTGTTCGCCGCCGCGCCACCATCTTTGCGACGCGCGGTACAAGCCAGCTCGGTTGCGAACGCTTCCTGCACGATGTCGTCGGCGTCAGCACTACTACGCAGCATGGATCGCGCCAGCGCGCGCAGGGCGCGTCCCTGGCTGTGCATGTCGGCGGTGGGATCGTCTTTCGGCTGGTGCTTCACGTGGTTGCAATGCGTTTGATCATGTCTGCAGTGCCATGATCCCCGGCGTTACGAATCGAACTCAAGAAACCCGTTCGCGACGCCACGTACCACCCGACCCTGGGCGGACCACGTGTGGTTTCGTTGAAGTTACGAGGACATGATGCGTCGGGGTGCTGGACATGCAAACTGAGGTTCAGACCACCCGACCCCCACCCACCACCCAAAACGCCACCACGTCATCGTGCCGACACGCCTCCGCCCACAATCGCAACAGGGCCTTAGGTCACATGCGAGAGGTAATGCGACGACGCAGGAAGCGCGGTTCACGTAACGTCAATCAGACCCTCGCATTCCCTGTAGCATGGGACGTCATGTGTGCCTCCTTCCGCTGACCGCCCAGCCCGCATCGCCCAGAGCTGTTACTACTCAAGCAGCTTCTTCAACTGCGCGCGCTCTTTCCCAGTCGCTCCGCGAGCGATTGCCTTCTCGGCGAACGCCTTTGCCAGCTTCGCATCCTTCAGGTGTTCTTGCGCCCACAGCGCGGAGTTCGTCAGCAGATACACCGCCAGCGAATCTTCCTTGATGCCCAACTTGTCGATGCCTTGCACGAGCGCCACCACCTTTAGGATCTGCTCGGGTGAAGCGACCTTTTGCATCGCATCCAACGCCACCAACTCGCGCAATCCGAGCTTGTT
>JBNMNW010000039.1:0-27939 GCA_051278165.1 Planctomycetota bacterium
TCGTCGTTCAACGGGCTGAGAATGCACGGCATATCGTCAGGCAACGCTGCACGGACTCATCGTCGAGATCACGGTGCAGAACAAAACGAATCCGGATCGGGCTGGCAAGCGCAGCGTGGACCCCGCCGTCAGCCAGCGCTTGCAGCAAAGGTTGCACCGAAGCCGGGCCAGGTTCGAGCATGACAATGTTCGATTCGGTGGCCGAAACATCGACAGTTGCCCACGCGAGTTCGGCGAGACCGGTTGCCAGCGCTTTGGCTCGCTGATGGTCTACGGCCAGCAAGGCCGGTCCTTCCTGGACCGCGAGCAAGCCCGCTGCTGCGAGCATGCCCGCCTGCCGCATGCCGCCACCGAAGGCCTTACGCGCTCGTCGGGCTTCGTGGATAAAGTCTTCTTGTCCGGCCAGCAGCGAACCAACTGGCGCGCCCAGGCCTTTACTCAGACAGAGCGTGGTCGAGTCCGCGTTGGCAACTAACTCGCTGGGGGCACACCCGAGTGCCACTGCGGCATTGAGCAAACGCGCGCCGTCGACATGCACCTTCATGCCCGCCGCGTGGGCCGTGGCTGCCAAGGCCGCAATGCGCGCGGCATCGGCGACACGACCGCCAGCCATGTTGTGCGTGTTCTCCAACACCAGCAGGCGCGAACGCGGATAGTGCGGATCGTCGACCCGCAGTGCCGCCTGCACTTGGGTCGGAGTCGGGAAGCCATCGGGCGCCTGCAGCGTGCGTATTTGCGTGCCAGAGAGCCGCGCGACCGCCCCACCTTCGTAGTAGAAGACGTGCGAACGTTCTTCACAGATCAGCTCGTCGCCGGGCCGACAGTGCACGTGAATCGCCAACTGATTGGCCATCGTGCCCGACGGCACAAACACCGCGGCTGGCTTGCCTAGCAAGCCGGCAACGTGCTCCTCAAGCGCGCGTACGGTCGGGTCTTCGCCCCACACGTCATCACCAACCTCCGCCTCAAACATGACGCGTCGCATGGCGTCGTTGGGCTTGGTCATCGTATCGCTTCTGAAATCGGCTGGCTGACCCATGTGGCTGAGAATGCCCGAGTGCCGATCGAATGCAAGCCACAGCGGTCGAATCGTCGCCGCGACGACGGCGCGGTCTAGCTCAGCCTTGCCCGCTGCTCGCGGCCTCGGCAAACACCCACGATTGCCGCATCGCTTGCTCAATTTCGCCAGCGCGATCGCCCGGTTGCAGGCATCGATAAAGCAACCACAGCACTTGTCGATCGACACGTGCTAGCCGGTCGTGCGACCCCGCGGTCGTCGAACTCTCGAACAGCAACGAGTCACGAATGCTTGGCGAGTCGTTGCTCGGCCCGAGCGCCTGGAACATCTCCTCAAGGGCGGTATGGCGCAGCCACTTGTCGGTTAGGTCGGGGGCAACAAAGACCAACGCGCGGGTCAAGGCAAACGAGCGGTTCCAAATAATCGTGAACCACCCATCCGCTTCCGCATGGGGCACCTGGGCACCGTAGCGCTTCGCCAAGGCACCAGCGTGGCGCGGCGCCTTGGCAAACACCGTGATGAAGCCGTCGCTGCCGATGCGTTCATCGCTCTCGTTGATGTGTTCAAGCTCAAGTCGCAGGCTGCCCTGCAATGATTCTTGGAGCTGCACAAACGCTGCATCGACGGCTTGTCGCACTCGCACCGGCGCCTCGACCACCAGGTAACGCACCGGATGCTGCCAACGAACCACGGCATCTCTCGAATCGCCAACCTCGGTGCCGAGCAGCACGGTCTTGGCCCAGTCGTATTCGATCTGGCGGTCGATTGATGGAGCGACAGCCGCGCATCCAGCTAGTGCAAGTCCGAGCCAACAGTGTCGACGCCTCATGGCACACAACGGTCGCCAGACGGACGAAGGATTGCAACTGCCGACCCGAACAGCCACCTTCACAGCTTGGCTCTCGCACAAGAACTCAAATGGCTGCGCGCCTATGCGTCGGTGACCTACCCGTTCGCCTGCGTGCCGTTCTTGTTCCTGTTCTTTGCCGACCACGGCATGGGCGCAGGCCAATATGGCGAGATCCTGACGGCCTACTACGTCACCATGTTCTTGGCCGAAGTCCCGACCGGCATGTTGGCCGATCGCTTCGGTACTCGAGGTATGTTGGTGCTTGGCCCAGTGATCTTGGCGGCGGGGTTCGCTATCATGGTCGCGCAACCGTGCTACTCCGGCTTCTTGGTCGGCGAAATCCTGCTCGGTTTGGGCCACTCGGTACTGTCAGGGCCACCCACCGTCGCGCTCTATGACACCCTGCAGCGGCACGGCCAGGAGCATCGATACCTAGCCGAGGAGAGCCGCATCCATGCGCGCCGACTCTACGGAACTGGCAGCGCCTTCTTGCTCGGCGGCCTGCTGGTCTACTTCGGCAATGCGTCCGGCAACGCCTACACCGCCGCCATCGCAGCCACCTGCGTTCTGCACCTGCTAGCCGCGTGCTTCGCGACCCGACTTACGAACCGCTGTAAGACACCGCCAGCAGAGCGACCCGACGTCTTTCTCGGGCATGCCCGCGAAGAGCTGAAGAAGCCTGCCGTCCGGTGGCTGCTGCTGTATTGGGTTGTGCTGTTCACCCTGTTGCGGTTTCCGTTTCACAACTACCAGCCGTATCTGAAGGCGGCCGGTGAGATTGAACCGCTGCTGGCGAACGCCATCGTGGTCGGTGTCGTGTTCGCCTTGCTCAATTTGGTGGCGGCACCGCTGAGTTCCTGCGTGCCGAAGTTGGTCGACCGCTTTGGTCGCCGAGCCTTGTTCTGGTGGATGCCACTGACCCTCAGTGTCTCGCTGGTGGTGATGGCGTTTGAACGCATGCTCGCCGCCAATGGCGAAGGATCGCGCACGTGGTGCTGGATTGGCATCAGCATGTTCTTCGTGCAGCAGGTGCCGTTCGCGATGCACTGGTCGCTACTGCATGAGTTCGTCAACCATCGCATCAGCTCGGCCGCGCGCACCACCGTGCTGTCGGTGATCTCACTTGGCGCGCGCGCAGTCTATGCCTTGGTGAACCTGCAACTGTTCCATCTTCAGGCGAGCGCCGGTTTGGCTACCGCGTTGGTCACGACTGCGGTCTGCGGCGCGATCGCAACCACGTGCGTGCTGTGGTTTAGGCCGCGAGGTTTATTGCGCGGCAAGCAACCGATTGAATAGCGCGCTTCGGCGAATCACCGCCAGAGGCATGCTGCCCAGCTGCAATGCCGAGCGGCGCGATCGACTAGCGACCAAGGTCGACGAACACGCCGCCATTGGTCTCAGCCAATTGCCGCAAGAACCCCTTCTGGAAGTCGCCAATCGCAATCGTGTGGATCACCAGCTTGTACTGTTCGTTGTGCTTGCGCACTTCGGCGAGGATCTCGGCCGGCTCGATTAACTTGCCAACTGACGGTCGGCCATCACTGAGGAAGTAGATCGTGTCAAGCGGCCTATTGAGCGCCTTTTTGTCAAACCCAGTGATCGTCGGCTTCGGCGGCTTGTCGGGGTTGACGCCAAAGCCATACAACAGTGCCTTCAGCGTATTGGTCTTGCCGGCTTCGAGATTCGCGGAGCCACCCAAACCCGCGATCGCCAGCTCCTGTGATTCATTGCCGCCAAGCGGCTTAAGGCGCTCTACGAACGACTTCGCAGAATCACGATTGACGACATTGGCCGCCACTAGTTGCGGCTTCCACGACTTGAGGTCGGTCGCAAACGACAGAATGTTGAAGTTGGTATCCGACGTCAGGGACTCAATCGTATTGAGCAACTCGGTCTGCACGATCGTGAAGCGCTTGCGATCTTTGTAGTCGCGGAACTTGTCGACTTCGACGATGAGGTTGTCCATCGATCCGGACACATCGATGATGAACAATACGTTGGTCGACGTCGTCGGGATGCCAGCGAAGGCATTCGTTTTTTCGCCGGTGCGACCATAGAGCGCATCGTACTTCTTGCGACTCGCAGCCTTCTGGGCGAGCTCTGCGTCGGTAGGAATGCGCCAACCTTCAATGCTCATCAGCGTGTCCCACTGCGCCTGCCATCGATCTGCGTCCAAGCCGAAGTCGAGACCAGAAACGCGGAACAATGCATCGGCACACTCGACGCGCATCCGGCCGCTCTTGCGCATCAGGTCAATCAACGGCTGAACAGCCGCTTGCGGGCGCAGCTGCGCAACCGCTTCGATTGCCGAGGTCTGCACCTGCCATAGCGGGTCAGCCAGCAATTTGGTCACGCCTGCGCCAAACTCAGTGACCTTCATCTCGGCGATGGCGTCACACGCGGCGAGTCGAACCAATGGCTCCGGATCGCTCAAGAACGTTCCGAGCAGCCCAAGCTTCCCGGGCACGCCGATGGCCATCAAGGCGCGCGCCGCTTCGTAGCGCACGTTGGCCGACGCTTTTGTATTGGCCGCCGCTAGCTCAATCGCCGGCACCGCGCCCGCAATCTTGGAGCGCCCCAGCAGCTTGATCGAGACCGCCACTCTGAAGCTGTCCTTCTCCTCCGGCAGCTCATCGATCAACGCTTGGAAGGTCTCCTGTTCGGTGTAGGTCGCAAGCACGAGCAACGACACCTTTTGCACTGCGGCCGTCTTGTGCTTCAGCAGCTTCAACAAGGCCTTGCACGCCGGCACGCACTCGTTGCCCTTTAACGTCATCACTGCTTCGACTTGCAGAGCTTCTTGCTTGGCCTTCCGGAAGTATTTCGTGAACTCCTTGACGGCATCCAGCCGCGCATCGAGGTCTTCTTGAGCGCACAGGCCGGTGGCGAGAGCAACAGAAACAAACAGGGACAGTAGTCGCAACATCAGGTGGAAGCAGAGCGGGGTCTAGCTGTTCTCAGACTACCCTTTCTCGGCCGTATTGGCATGCCGCCACCACGTCAGACGCATGTCCCGCTCGATTGCATGAGCCAGAACTTCGATGTCGATCCGGGCATCTCGCAGCGTGCTGCCCTTTACATTGGGGGTGATCAAGAACACCAGGGTGTGTTCGAACCGCGCTTCAATGCGCCAGCGGCACCGCAGCGAGCCTTCGGCTAAACGCATCGATTTGGCCAGGTTCTCAATCTGCATCAGGGCGGCCTGCCCCACGACGACCACATCCACATAGGGCAATGCCTCGCCGCTACCGGCGCTCGTTGCGCCCAAGTCCGTGCCTGGCAGGCGCTCGAGAATGCGAGCCAAAGGCCAGATCACCGGGTCGATGCGGCGCCGTTCGGCCTCACCGGTTAGAACCGAGCTGGTCACCGCGCGGCGTTCGCCAAACTGCTCACCGCACAGACCGCATTCGATCACGGTCCCGCTATTGAGCTTGACCGGTCGCATGTCATGGTTGCCGCATTCAGGACAGGTGTCCACAGCCGCTAACTCTAACCTCGGGCTGGCGAAGGCGCGCCAACCGACCAAGCTATCGTGGCGGTCCGCTGTGAACTGGCGCTTCCTGGTTACCCGGCGTGGCTTGGTTAACCGGGGCACCCTGACCGGTTCCTAGCTCACGCTCTGCCAAAGTACGGATCCAAGTATCCTCTTCGGTGGTCGTGCCGAGTCGAACCTTGCTAACGCTGTTCGTGCCCGAAACGATCTCGCCAATCGCCGATCTCGGCAGCATGACGCGGTTGCTACGGAACTCGAGCACGATGTGATCGTCGGCGATGCGACTTAGGATGCCACCAACCAGGCGGTTGTTGTTGGTTAGGCGCACGAAGCCCTTGGTGGCCTTTTGCAACTCGTCGTAGTCCGTCGTGCCGAGGCGAGTCAGCTGGGCAATCTCGGCCGTCGCCAGTGTGACTTCGCCGGTCTCGACACGCAGCGTGATGGTCTCAGCCGCGATTTGCTTGACCTTGCCGATGAAGTAGTTGCCGTTGTGCAATTGTGCGAACGCACGACTGCCTGGCATGACTCCGTCCATGGCCTTGGCCTCGGCGATGCCACTTGCCACGCCGCCGACCAACAAGCCGTCACCGAAGCGGGTTAGCACTGGTTTTTTGGTGGTAGCCGTCTGGTTCTTGGGCGCTTTCGCTACCGGCCAGCTGTTGGCGTCACTGCCAGCGGTGTCGGGAACCTGCACGACAGTCGGCGTGTTACTGGTGGCTGTCGATTCCGAAGTGACGTCGTTGCCACCCGATGCGAGCACTTCGGCAGGCTGCGTCGTGCTGATTTCGGCTGGCTTGCCGCCGGTGTTCGTTGGCACAGCCGGAACCGCCTCCGGTCGCGTGTCGCCTGCCGAGGCTGGTTGCTTTAGCTGGCCAGCATTGGTTTGGCTCGCGTCTGGGTTACCGGTTTCGGGGTTGCCGGTTGCGGGTTCGCCCGTGTTCGGCTCGCTAAGGATCTCGTTCTGCAACGCGACCTTGGGCGGCTCGACGACGGCAACCTCAACCTTGGGGCGTGCGACATCGACCTTGGCAACCCGTTCTGGCTCGACACTCAGGCCGAACAACTCGGGGCGCAAGACAACTGTGGCAGCACCGAAGAGCACCAGCAACGAGGCGGCTACCGACAGCAACAAACTTGCTGTGCTGCGGCGGCTACCTGGGCCACCTAGGACCACACCGCGCTTGTCGGTGCCTTCTTCAGCGTAGATGTCGTGACCGTCGACGTCGTCGAGATCGGTCTCGCTAGCAGCGCCGGCGTATTCCTCGCTGTAGCTCTCGTTACCTTGCTCGTCGAGCGACTCTGGCTCGTCCTCTTCATAGCCTGAGACGTCGTATTGCTCTTCGTCGTCGGTGCGCTGCACCTCATCGACCTCGGAAAGTTCATCCATCGAAGTCGTCGGCAGCGGCTCCCAGCCGGCCTCACCTTCGACCGAACCGTCGGCGAATGCGGCAGCATTGAGCAGCGGCATCGTCTCGAGGTTCTCGTCCTCGAACTCGCCTTCAGCAGCGTCAGCTGCGACCTCATCGTCACCGGATATCGGGCCGTCAGATGCGTTTGTGTGACCCTCGCCAAACGCGTCCGCAACCATCTGGTCACCGGCAGAGACAAGCGTGATGCCTTCCTCTTCGATGCTTTGCTCTGGCAGCACTCCCTCTTCGTCGGTGGCATCAACTTCGAGATCGAAGCTGTCGCACTCGTCGTCATTGGCCAAGGTGAACTCAGCCTCCGGCTCATCGGTGCGACCCAATTCGACATCTTCGAAGCCATCCTGAGCTCCAACAGCTTCCAGTTGCTGCATCAGCTCTTCATAGGTCGGGGCGCGATCCGCAGGCGCAGCATCAATGGATGTGTCATCGCCGGATGCTTCGACCAAGAACTCACCGGGTGCTTCCCCAGGTGTCTCGCTCGATGCTTCGGCAAGTTCGTCTGCCCACAAGTCATCGCCGTCATCAAGCACGAACGGGCCGGACTGCTCAAACTCACTGATGCCGTCGTTCACCTCATCCGCGAGGTTGACAAATTCGAGGTCGGCCTCGCTATCGAGTGCGAAGTCCTCCTCCTCGTGCAACAACGAGTCCAACTCGGCAGCGAAGCTCTCTTCAGCCTCTTCGAACTGCGGATCGGCGGCCTCTTCTTCGCTTTCGATCGTCGTGCCTGGCACACCAACCGATTCGAGGTCCAGGTTGTCACCATCCCAATCATTGGTCCCGTCTTCGGCAAAGACCGGCTTTTCAAACTCGTCCGGCTCTTCGCTGCCCTCGGTGTGATCCGAGAACAACATGTCGTCCTCATCAGGTTCCGGCGCCGGTTGCTCGGCAGTCTCTGCAACTGCCTCTGCATCGAACTCTTCATCTACGTCCGTAGAATCATGCTCAGGATGAGCAGGCTCATCGAAAAGGTCTTCTAGGTCGTCGTTCTTGCCAACGAGATCCTCAATGACGAAGTCCTCGTCAAGGAAGTCTGCATCGTCATTGCTATGGCTACTATCAGTCATGGCTGCTCCGGGCTGATTCGTTCGGTCCGTGGGACTTCTGCTTATCGACCGCGGGGGCGCTCTGACTGAGGTCCGGCCCGCCCAGACTGATGGCTGCAACTGCCGCTAGGCTGCCGACGACCGAGCGATCACGACTTCTCGGCGCCGAGCTCGCGGCTGATTGCCGAAGAAGGCAACAACCGGCGGACGCCGCCTCGAAGTACGGTCAGGCCGAGCGAGTCGACATACTCGAGCAACGGGATCAGGAACTTGCGACTGGTGTCGAGCCCATCGCGAAGCTTCGGGATGTCGAGCACTTCGTCGTTGGCAAGGCAGTTATCGCGCACGGCATGCAACATGCCCCGCACGATCGAGGCGCCGTAGTAGTGCTCGACGACCTTGTCAATCAGGCCTTCGTCTTGCGCGCGATCGAGCAAGGACAACAACGCGTCGCCGCTCAACCCGGCTGCGGTGGACAGTTCTTCAATGCGCGGCGGACGGAACCCACGCGATTCGCATTCCGAGAGGATCTTGTCGAAACGCACCTGCTCAGCCGGCGGCAGTGGCTTCAAACGGTCGAGGAACAGGATCTGGCCCTGACGGCCGGCGCGTACGCGGCCCGCTGCCTGCATCTTCTCGAAGACGAACTCGACAAGCTGCTGAGGCAACGATCGTGTCGTGCGAATCGACGCGCGCTTGATCGATGCGGCAGCAGGCCGTCGCGCCAGCATGCGGTCAACGGACTCGATCAGCTCGCGCTCGCCAACGGTAACCTGCTCGCGTAAGAACACCCGCATTGCCTTCTCGTGCACTTCAGCCTCTGGCAGTGCCTCAACCATCTCGAGGACCTTGCCGTCACCTAGTGACAGCGCGCGCGACAGATCATCGATCGCGCAACCAATCGGACCGGCCTGTTCTAATTCGTGCAGAACGCGAGCCTCTGGCTTGTCGCCCGCATCGACGATGCCTTGCAGCTCGGCGCCGAGATCCTTGCGGCGATAACGCCCCGAATCCTCCAGGCGCAACACGCGGCCACCACCAATGGTGACAGCCGGATTCTGCAGGCGTAGCAAGAAGCGGTCGGTCGGGTGGCAAGTGACGTTCTCGTCGAGCTCAATTCGCGCGACAAAGCAGTCCTTTGGACCTGCATCGTTGCGATCGAGCAGCAGCAGTTGGCCACGAACCTCGACCGTGCCGGTGTGAAAACGAATCGGCACGCGGTGCGTCAGCTTCGGCGAACGCTGTGTCAGCGTCAGGTCGACGTCGACGGCGTCCCCGCTAGAGAAGACTCCGGGCTCGGCGCAGACCATGCCGCGATGCACGCCCGCCTCTTTGGCATCCGGCACCGACAACGCGGTGCTGTGACCAGCGACAGCTTCTTCGACTTTGCCGCCGTAGGCATGGATGCCGCGCACCTTGATTCTAGTCCCGAGCGGTAGCACCTCGAGTTCGGTGCCGGGCCGCACGGTGCCTGACAGCGGAATGCCGGTGACCACGGTGCCGATGCCTGGCAACGAGAAGACTCGCTGAATCGGCATGCGGAATGGGCCGTGGCTCTGGCGCGGCTCAACGGACATGGCCAGCGCTTCCAGTTTTTCGCGCAACTCCTGGATGCCTTCGCCAGTGACCGAACTGACCCGACAAACTTCGGCCCCCTCGAGCACGGTTCCCTTGACCAAGTCCACAACCTCTTCCTGGGCGACCTCAACGAGCAATTCATCGACCATGTCGATCTTGGTCATCACGATTAGGCCACCGCGCACCTGCAGCAGATTGAGAATGTCGACGTGCTCAATCGTCTGCGGCATGACGCCGTCGTCGGCGGCAACAACCAACAGGGCCAAGTCGAGCCCCGTCGAGCCGGCAACCATGTTGCGCACGAAGCGTTCGTGGCCGGGCACGTCAACCATGCCGAGCAGGCGGCCATCGCCAAGCTTGATGCGTGCGAAGCCGAGATCGATGGTCAGGCCGCGGTCCTTCTCTTCCTTGAGACGGTCCGGGTCCATGCCGGTCAGCGCGGTGACGAGACTGCTCTTGCCGTGGTCAATGTGGCCAGCGGTGCCGACGACAACTGGATGGATTTGGCGCGCCATGGTTCAAACTCCGGTCTCAGCCTCGAGGCTCAACCAGTGGCTAGATCGCCATCTGGCCGGCGGGGTCTACTGCAAATCAGACGGCTGCTGCTGATACTCTGACAACTTCGGTGGCTTGTAGCAGCACCGTGTAGAAGCACCGTGTAGAAGCACCGTGTAGCAGCACCGTGTAGAAGCAGCCAATAGCAGCCTGCAGAGCAGCGTGAAATTACCCGCCCTGGTAAAGAATGCGCTGGCACGAGCCACAACGAATGATGGACTGAGACCCCATCACTCTAGCGGCATCGTTCGGCGTCACCTTGTTGTAGCAACCTCGGCAGTAGCTGTCGGAGACAGGTGCCACAGCGAGGTTCTCGCGAGTCTTGTATAGACCGTCGTATTCGCGCAACAGGTCGGGCGGCACGCCATCGGCAGCATCTTCGCGCTTCTTGCGGCCGACAGCGATATCCGCGGCTCGTTCGCCGCGCATCTTCTCTGCCTCTTGCAAGAACCCTTCGTGGATCGTGCGCTCGCCCTCGAACGATTCCTTCGTTGTTGTGGCGGCGACCTTCAAGCCATCGAGGGTTTCAAGGAGCTTGAGGCCGTCGTCCTGAGTCGTATCGCGATCCTTGCGCACCGATTCGATCTCAAACAACGTCGCTTGGTATTCCGCGTTGTTGCGCACGATGTTCAACCGCTCATTGAGCTTGTTGATCTGTGCGTCCGCGTCGCGGGCTGCCGTATCGAGTTCGCGCGACTCGACCTCAGCCTTCTTCAACGCAGCGGCAGCCTCGATGAAGGCTTGCTCCAATTGGTCTAAGCGGCGTTTCCGCTTGGCTTCTTCCTCCGGCAACAGGTCGATGTCCTTGGTTAGGGACGTGACTTCCAAATCGACCTTTTGCAGGTCAAGTAGTTTCTGAACGTGTGGATGCACGGAGTTTGGTGGGGTCGCCGATCACTGCGATCAGAGGCCAGCAGTGTAGCGGCCTCGTCTGCACGCTCAAGTTTATGACCACCCAACTTCCCATCAAGCAGCGTCGGGTGCGGCCCACCTGACCGCCAAAGGGCCCGGTTGTGGCCCGCCAACGGCCCGGAAACCGCACCCGCACCGGTTCCCCAGCAATGGATAACGTTCCGGCCGTGGCCGTCTTTGCTCGGGTATTTGCTTGGCTACCCGTGCTCGCCGACGGCGCTGTCAAAGAAGCCACCGAGGCGACGAGCGCGCACCGGGTGCTGCAGCTTGCGCACGGCCTTGGCCTCAATCTGGCGAACACGCTCACGCGTCACGCGGAAGATGCGGCCGACTTCTTCGAGGGTGTAGGTGTAACCATCGCCGATGCCGTAGCGCAGCTTGATGATTTCACGCTCGCGGAAGGTCAGGGTGCTGAGCACGTTCCCGATGCGGTCCTTCAGCATTTCACGGCTGGCGGACTGCACTGGCGACTCGACCGACTCGTCTTCGATGAAGTCGCCGAAGTAGCTGTCCTCCGAATCGCCGATCGGACGATCGAGCGAGATCGGATGCTTGCTGATCTTCATGACGCGCTTCGCCTCGTCCACCGAGACCTGCGCGGCTTCCGCGACTTCCTCGATCGCTGGCTCGCGGCCCTTCAGCTGGGTCAGCTTCTTGGACACGTTGCGCAGCTTCGACATCGTCTCGATCATGTGCACCGGGATGCGGATCGTGCGAGCTTGGTCGGCAATCGAGCGGGTGATCGCCTGGCGAATCCACCACGTTGCATACGTCGAGAACTTGTAGCCACGACGGTATTCGTACTTCTCAACGGCCTTCATCAAGCCGGTGTTGCCTTCCTGAATCAGGTCCAGGAACGACAAACCACGGTTGCGATACTTCTTGGCGATCGACACCACGAGGCGAAGGTTGCCAGATGACAGCTTGCGCTTGGCGTCTTCGTAGTTCGCGTAGGCACGACGCAAGAACTCCAAGCGGCTGTGCAAGCGCTCGATTGACTCAAGGCCATCGAGTTGCATTTCAGTCAGACGACGACGCGTCTCGATTGCATCTGGGTTCTGCAACTGGGCGCCGCGATAACGTGCCAAGCGGGCTTGCAGACGCGACATTTCGGCGATGCGACTCTCGACCAAGTCGATCATCGGCTTCACCTTCTTACCTTGCAGGTTGAGCTCTTCAATCAGCGCGACCGCCTTGCGACGACGCGAGAAGATCCGACGCTTCAATTGCTGTTGCTCGTCCCCGGTCGGCTTGCCGAGGAAGAGCTTGCCGAAGTCTTCGCGGGCCGCGTCATAGATGCGCTGCAGAGTTTGGATATTGCCCGGCAGACGATCGGAAAGGTCGGCCTTGCCAACTTCCGGATCCTGCTGGTTGACCTTCAGTGTGCGATCAAAGGCCAGTTCCCCCTTGAGCACGTCCTCAAGAATCTCGATCGCATTCTTCATGCCGAAGCCAGACGACAGCACTTCCTTGCGGAACTGCTTGCGCGTCAGCTCGATCTTCCGCGCCAACGAGATTTCCTCTTCGCGCGTCAGCAGTGGGATCTCCCCCATCTGCGTCAGATACATGCGCACGGGGTCATCAATCTTCTCGGTGATATCGACCGCCGGCGCCGCCAGCTCCGCTTCACTCGGCTCGGCGATCTCGGCTTCCGGCGTCAGGTCGACGTCTTCGTCCTTGTCATCCGCAGCGGCAGAACCCTTCTTGCCACCCTTCTGTTGCGCCTTCTCGTCTTCGACGACTTCTAGACCGGCGTCCTCAATCAAAGCGATGGCCGCCTCGATATTTTCGGGCGACGTCATGTCGTCCGGCAACACACTATTGAGCTGAGCAAGCGTGATCGAACCCACCTTGCGTTGGGCTTTGATCAGGCTCTTGATCTTCTTATCGAAGTCGGTTTTTGCGGTCATTCTGGAAACTCGTATTGGGTCGCGGCGAAAGTTCAGACGGCTTGCGCCGCGCTAGTTTCTGAGGTCTGAAAAAGTTGGATTAAGTAAGTCGCGTGAAGCGCGGTGCCGATCAGGCCCCGCCCTCCGCTTCAAATGGCACGTCGGGCAAGACGGAATGCTCGATGTAGTCGGGTTGCACTGGCTGTTGTGGGTACACTGGCTGTTGTGATCGCACTGGCTGCTTAAGCTGCACTGGCTGCTTAAGCTGTGCTGACTGTTCGAGCGTTACTGCTTGTTCGGCTTCAATTGGCGTTTCGACCTTTGCAGGGGCTTTTGCTGCCGCTGCTGGTAACGGTTGTGTTGGCGGCTCAGCTGGAACCTGTGCGGGCTTCGAACCAGCTGCCTTGGCCTCCGCCGCTGCGAGAGCGGCAAGACCAAACCTGAGCGGCGGACGCTTCGTCGGTGCCGCTGCCGCTGCCGCAGCATCCGCGTCCGCACCGGATTGGCCCAGTCGCGGTCGCTCGCGACGCTTGCTATCCAGCATCAGCTTTTGCAGTTCGGAGGCGGTGTCGGTGTCGCCCGACTTGATTGCCTGCAACCACTTCTCACGCAAGGTGCGACGCTGCGAGCCACCGACGACACGTTGGCGGCCGGTGACGATTCCGGCCAACACCTCACCTGGCTCTTCCATGCGCTCGGCGCGTTCGTGCGCGAGGGCGAGCATCGACTGCAAGCCAGGGCGCTCGGTGGAGCGAGTGAACAGGTAGCGGAACAGATCCGGACCTGCATCGCGACCAACGGCAAGGGCTTCGGCAGACCAGTCAAACAGCTGCTTGATCTCAGCAACTTGCAACGGCACCTCATCGAAGTCTAGGGATACGAGCAGATCCGGTTGCTTGAGGATACACGCGAGCATCTCGGCTTCGGTTCGCTGTAGCAGGGTCGGCTTCGCGTCCGGGAGGTCTGGCATGACCATCTCGTGCTCGTCGAAGTGCGGTTCCCCAGGCTGATCGTCGGTGGCACGGCGAGGACGTGGCGCGTCGCGCATCAATTGCTCGAGATCCTGCTTCGGCACGTCGAGGTGCCGAGCCATCTCGCCCAGCAGTGCCGAACGACGCACCGGCACTTCAACTTGCTCGAGCAGCCGCGCGCATTCGCGTGCCGCTTGCTCAACACCAACTGCTTGACGGAAGTCGAAGCGTTGACGCAGTAGACGGAACCAGACGCTCATCGCATCCGGGGCACCCTCGACGGTGTCGGCGAAGCGACCGCGGCGTTCGCCAACAATCTCTTCATCTTCGCCCGGTCGCGCCAACACGACATCGGCTGGATCCTTGGCGTCTTCGTTACCGTCCGTCACCATCGCGATGCGCACGGAAAGACGGCTGTTAATCAACTCGCGATGGGCCCGTTCGCAGGCCTGCTTGCCGGCGCGGTCGCCATCAAACATCAACACGACGCCTTGATCGGCATAGCGCTCGACGGTGCGCGCATGCTCGGCTGTGAACGCCGTGCCCAGCGACGCGACGGCGCCTTGAAAGCCAGCTAGATGACAAGCGATGACATCGGTGTAGCCCTCCATCACAATCAGGCGGCGCTCGCCCGCCTGCTTTGCGGCACGCAAGCCATAGAGCACCCGACGCTTGCTGAAGAACGGCGACTCCGGTGAGTTGAGATACTTCGGCGGTTTGTAGTCGCCGCGCTGCTCGTTGCCGAGACCACCCGGAACCAAGCGACCACCGAACCCGACCGTGCGGCCTCGTTCGTCGACGATCGGAAACATCAAGCGGCCGGCGTAGATCTCGCGACCGTTCTTCACCAGGCCCGACTCTTCGAGGATCTCGATCGGTAGTTTCTGCTCGCGCGCGAAAGCCTGCAAGCTGCCGCCGCCGTATGGATGATAACCAAGTGTCCACGGCACGATGGCTTCATTGAGACTGCGATCTTCCAAGTAGGCGCGAGCGGCCTCGCCTTCGGTCGTCAGCAGCGAACGATGGAAGAAATCGGCGACCGCCGTCAGCGCTTCGTAGGCCGTGCGGGCCTTCTGCTGCTGGTCGCGACCAGGCCCCTTGTTGAAGACGCCTTCCATGGTCACGCCGGCTCGCTCCGCCAACGTTTCCATCGCTTCGCGGAAGCTCAGGCCGTCACGCTCCATCAACCAGGTGAACACGTCGCCGGTCTTGCCACAGCCAAAGCAGCGGAAGTGCTGGGTCTCTTTGAAGACCGTGAACGAAGGCGAGTTCTCAGCGTGGAATGGACACAACGACACCAGCGTGCGGCCGCGAGGGCGCAACGGTTGGTACTGCTCGATCAGGGCAACGAGGTCGTTGCCTTCTTTGATCCGCAGCTTGGCGTCCTCGAATCGATCCATTATTTGGGGTGAGGTTCTCTGTTAGCGCGCTAGATGGCGCTGCTGGAGAACAGCTTGCTGGGTTGGTGCTGGTTGGGAGCTAGCTCGTGGGGAACTAGCTGCAGGGGGAATGAGCTCTCAGGAACGCGCACTTTGGGACGTGCGCCTTCCATATGAATGACAATGCCGACGAATGACTGACCTCACACATCGCCGTCGAAACAACATCGCCGTCAAGTTCATGACGTGGGATACGACGTAATTCCGGCCCCGACAGCCTCTGTTGCACCACTAGTAGGAGTCCGAAACGGACCCAAACCAACCATGCAACTCAGGCAACCAAGACGGACAAGACTACCCCAGCATTCTGACGCGGGCGGGATCGCCAGCGTGAGGATGCATGGGTGCCATGTCCGGTGAATGCACTGTCGGTCTAGCTTGATGCACCCATCGCAAGACGCGCCCCAATCGGGGCCTTTGTCTTAAAGGGTAGTTGCGCCCTAACGCGCTCAAGAGACCAGTCACAGTTACAGCCACACCAAACGGCAATCCAAACCAGTGCCAAACTTGCCCGCCTAACGAAGGGGCGCCGACAGCCAGTCGGCCCCTCCAAGACCCGGATGATATCGCGATATCGGGGGCGTTGCGAGTTTGAGAACTCAGAAGTGTAGCACGTTCTGGCTACCCGTCAACCCTCAAAGCCTTAGCAAGGATCTAACTTTGAGAACACCGTGGCTTGAGAACACCGTGGCCTGAGAACACCGTGGCCTGATAGCACGGCAACCTGACTAAGCCGTCCCCCGCCATGTTCAGCTCTACGATTGGCCTTCGCAATCCGTCCAGAGTTCAACCAACTGCACCGGCGAAAGCTGCTCGGCGCGCAGCTCGCTCCAATCTGCTCGCAGTGCCGCATCCGGTCGATCAAGTGCCTCTCTGGCGAGGGCAAACGTGCGCCTCAGCATCTTGCGCCGTTGACCGAACAGCTTGCGCAGAAACAGCGCGAAGCGACGACGAGCGGACGATGGCAGCAGCTGGGCAGGCACTTCGGCACGCCGGTCCAAGCCAATGACCGAGGACCAAACGTTCGGGCGAGGACGGAACACTGATGGCGAAACGTCGCGCAGAGAACGCGCCACGAACATGCTCTGCATCAAGCCGCTGAGCCCCCCATACGTGCCAGTGCCGTGCGTCGCCGCCAGCCGCTGGCCAAGCTCTTTCTGCACCAGCACGACGATGCGATCGGGCATGCGAGACAGCTGTGCCAGCTCGGCGAGCATCGGGCCCGACACGGAATACGGCAGGTTGGCCACCACCAACAGGCGGCCAGTGCAGGCTTCCGCAACTTCACAGATGCGCGGCGCCAGCGTGCGACCCGGCCCACCGAGCGCATCCGCTTCGAGCCATTCGATGTTTTGAGCATGAGCGAGCTCACGCTTTGCGATGGCCAGCAAGCGGGGCTCGATCTCAACGGCAAGCAGCTTGCCTGCTCGAGCCGCCAGCTCCCGAGTTAGAAACCCAAGGCCAACACCAATCTCGACGACCGTGTCCGCCTCGGTCGGTCCCGCCTGCTCAGCAATCCAGCGATGCAGGCTCGGGTCGAGCAGGAAGTTCTGACCGCGACCAGTGCTGGGCTTGAAGCCGACAGCCGCTAATTCGTCGCGGTAACGGGAAAACGGGTCGCGGCTGCCCGGTGCCTGATCCGTCATTTCGACTCCGCGAGCGCGGTCCGCAACGCGGTGCTGAGCACCTCGGCAATCGACCCTTTGGCAAACCGCTGGTCGCCCAATCTAGAGGCCGAGAATGCAGCTGTGAGCACCTTGGCATGGCCCTTCCGGGCGACGAAGCGCACCAGTTGCAATCGTTCTTCAGCGGTTGCCATCCTAGTCATGCCGAGCAAGCGACCCAGTAATTCGTCAACAGTGGTGTAGACCCGCATGCCCGTGCGCAGTCGCCGCTCCCCAGCCATCTGGGAGTCGTCCTTCGGGTCCACGATGTCGCTCAGCGGGGTTTCGAAGTCGACCCCAACCACCCGGCGCGGGACTTCGCCCGGGCCTACGGTTGCAGCCATCGCCGGCGGGATTAACCGAAGCATCGACCACACGGAAAGCACCGGCGTGATTAGGACGCGACGTCGATTGGCGGTGAATGAAGAGGCCAGGCCCGTCTCTCCACACCAGCTAGCTGGCACCGTTTCGGTCCATTCCCGCACGTTACCAATCAAGTCGTAGGGCGAGTTACGGCCGGCGCGGCGGCCCGATTCGAAGGTGCCGACCGGCGTCGGTTCGCCAAGGCCGAGGTTGCCGGAGTTCGCGTGGGTAGCGAACTCTGTGCCCCCCCATGGGAACAGGCTGCTACCGCCAGCGACTGTCGCCCGCTGCCACTCGGCATCAGTTGGCAAGCGCCCGAGTCGCCATTGCGCAAACCCGCGGGCTTGCTGCAGGTTCATGTTGGAAGCCGGCAGGGCACCATTCTCGCTAGCGCCCGTGGCGCGCGCGGCGACGGCAATGCCTTCCTTGGTGGTGGCAAAGGCAGCCCAGTCATCCTGGGTGACTTCAAAGCGATCCACCAGCAAGGCGCTGCCAGCGGGGTCTTGCGGCCGGTCATACAGCACGAAGTCGCGCAGGGAACCGAACTGGCCGCGGCGATGAAGATGCGTGAGCTTCTCAGCATCAGCAACTCCATTGTCGCCGCATGCCGCTAGCAGTAGCGGCAGCAGCGTGACCCAGACGAGCGCGCGGACGCAACGATGCGACAGATCTACAGACTGTGAATCTACAGACTGCAATTGGACCTGCCCGACCTGCGTCACACGAGACTCATCGGTTGAGCATCAGGATCTCGACACGGCGGTTCGTCTTGCGTGCCGCATCCGTCATCTCTTCGATAGCCGGGCGGTATTCGCCGTAGCCAGCCATGCTCAGCTTGTTGGCCGGAACGCCCGCTGAGATCAGGAAGTCCAGAACACTCAAGGCGCGCTCGGCGGACAGGCGCATGTTGGTTCCCCAACGGCTGCGCTTGATCGGCGTGTCGTCGGTGTGCCCTTCGACCCGAACCGAGCGGTCTTGGCTCTGAATCGACTTCGAAAGCTCTGCCAGCGTGCGCTTGCCACCTTCGGACAGCGCGTGCTGACCCGATGCGAACAGGACCTCGCCGGCGACCCGGAACGCGTAGCCTTCGCTGGTCTGCACGAGTTCGACACCAGGCACCTGAGTTGGCGTGCCGTCGCCGCCGTATTGCTGCAGCAGCTTGCCGAGCTTTTTCTTCTGTTGCTCAATCCACGTGGCATCAGCCGCGCGGGCACCCAGCTCTTGGTTCTCGCTCTCGAGCTGACCCGAACGAGCCGCAAGGGCTCGGTGCTGTTCCGCCAGGTTGGCGATATGCGCTTTGAGCGCATCGTTTTCGCCTTGCAGCTGACGGTGTGCTTCTGGACTGACGCAAGCGCTGGCGCATATTAGCGCCGCGATCATCATGGTGTGTTTCATTCGTTGCCCCCTCGCGTATTCGCTTTGGCTCTTAAGAATGTCACCGACCTTGACCATCGGCGACCGGCGAACACGTTAGCGCTACAGGCACGCAAAAGCCACGGTCAGAGCGTATAGCTCCACCCGTGGCTTCTGGGGGATTACCCGGTGCAGCGACAACCTAGATGTGTCCGAAGCACTGAGTATATGCAGCGCCCGCCTGATGCAAAGATGCAGGCCAGCGACTCGTGCGCGTAGCTCCGAAGACCTACGCTCCGAAGACCAGGTCGTAAAAGGCCCAGATCTCAAAAGACCCCGATCTCAAAAGACCCAGATCTCAAAAGACCTAATTGGCCTACTTTTGAGCGAACGCTGACGTGAAGAAGCTGTCCGCCGGATCCTTTTCGCCGACGATGGCATTGCCAACGGCAGCGCCCCAGATCAGCACGATGCAGCCAAGAATGGCTACAACACTGACCCAAGCGGGAGTTGCGCTTTGCTCCGCAGCTTGCGTCGCAACGCGAGCAGGCGAACGGGTGGCGCGACGTGGCGTGGGCTCTTCGACGATGTCGTCTTCAGCCAGCAGAGTATCCTCATCGGAAATCTGCTCGGTGACCATGCCGGTGTCGTCTTCGAGAGAATCAGCGAACGACAGCTTGGTGTGGCCTTCGCTCTCGGAGTTAAGAGATTCGATGTCTTCCGCGCGGAACTTCATCGAGTCGCCATCGCGATAGGCACGAATCTCACCCTCCGAGACGAGCTTCTTGAGTTCTTCGCTGCGCAGTTGCAGCTCGCGGAGGGCCTTTTCGAATGAAAGGAAATCTTCGGACTGGGACACGGACTTACCTCGAATTGCGTCGCGGGGACGAGTCAGGGGAGAGTGGGGTCTTGCAGGGATTCTTACGCCGGCTCCATCCGGGCTGCCCGAAGGCTAACCGGATGCTCCGAGGGCAAAACGGAGACCACTCTTGTGATGAGTAGCCAAGGGAGCTTACCGCAACTTTCGCCGTTGGGAAGCCACTACTTACGTTAACGCTTGTTCCGTTCCAGGCCGGTTTTGACCGAACGGTCCTTCTTATTGCGCTTGGCGAACAGCTTCTCGAGATCGTCGTATTCGTATTCGGAGCGGTCATTGTAGCCCGGCAGCTGCAGGTCGAGGTCGATGCGCCGGGCGCCAACCATGACAATGCGGCGCTGCTCGGTCGATCCACCCCGGGCCTCGTAGACCGCCAACTGGCGGTTTTCGGTGTCGATCACATAGAGCACCTGGGTGCCCATGCCGTAGCTGCCGGTCACAGCCAGGAAGCCGTTGTTGCTGCTAGCGGAGCTCGAGTTCTCGGTATAGGCAATCGTCTGATTGACGCTCGTATCGGGGTCTGCTGGGGTGATCGGGCGCGGTGCGGGGTTGACCGGGCCGCGGCCTTGTGCGTCCAGGGTCAGGGTGCCGGCTGCCGCTTGACCCGAGATACCGTGGCTAGAAGCTGGCTGAGTAGCTGCCGTCGAAAGGCTGCTGGTCGACTGGTTGGCATCAGCGGAGCGCGGAAAGCACTGGCCGATCAGGAACGCAGCGCCGAAGCCGGCACCGAGCAAGAGGGTTTGGAAAGAGTTCTTCATCGCGGGGAGGGGCCAGCATTCTAGCCATCTTTGCCGGGCTCCGCGAAGGCCCCCCTGCCAAGGAAGTGAAGGATCTGGCGTAAGACCTCATCCCTGACGACGATGCTGGTGTGCCCATATGGCACCAAAATGGTGTCCGAGATTCCGTCAAAGCGGGCCTCTGAGACCCCCACGGTGCCGTCATCGTGGCCCGGGATGTCGCCGTTTCCTGCCCCGATGTCGCCGATGATCGCCCCAGAACGGTCCCCGTAGAGGATCGGCAGCTTGTGCATCGGGTCGACGGTCGCCAGCTGCCGAGCAGACTTCGTGCCCATGGCGAGCTCGAATAGGAACCAGTTGCGGCGCTTGTCCGCCAGGATGGCCCCGCGCTGTGGCGTGGCAATGTATACGCAAGCCTTCGGCTGCCGAGAATCCGTGCGACGCAGATACTCGTGGATGACAACGCCCCCCATCGAGTGTCCGACGAACGATATTTCGTCGACCCGGCCGCGAGCGAACCGGGTCTCGACAACATCGCGAAGCCGTTTGGCATGAGCAGCCAGGTAATCGCTAGTGCTCGGGTAGCCCGTATTGATCACCTCGTAGCCTTGGTGTCGCAGGGTTCGCTCGATGCGATCCAATGCCATCGACGTGCGCCACATGCCGTGCTGCAAGAACACGACCCGCACCTTGCCATCATCAGGAACCCGTAATTCCGGCGCATCGACGACTGGGCCGAGGTTCCACACGAAATCGAACGGCCAACAAACTGGACCGCGGGACACGACACCAATCAGGAACGAAACCAGCAACGCCGCTGAAGCGAACACCAGCCGCTTAAACCAACGAACCATGGGTTTGCTCTTGGGCCTCACGCCCGAGGACTCGGTCACAGCGGTGGAATCCTCCATCTCAGGCGGTTGGCAAGCCACTGTGGAGGCGGTTGCTGAAGGGTAGCTCGCTGAGGACGCGGCGTTCGATTTCGACGAGTTCGGCGTGTCGGGTGCGCACGGTTTGGGCATCGACCACCAAGGTGGCCAAGTCGAGATACAGCTGTTCGTGCCGTTCTTCTGATGGGCACAAATCAGCGTAGAAACTCGAGACTTCGGGGGCTACATCCCTGGTCGCGACCGCCATCAGGGACATGCGCTCGTGGGATCGATGCTCGATGATGGACGCCAGCAGCAGCTCATCGCAGAGCCGACCCTTAAGACTGCTGCTCGCAGCCTTCTTGAGTTCGGACGCGTAGCCGGACGCCTCGATCGGTGCGAACTCGACACCGCGTTGGTCGAGCAGCTTGATGGTGCGTTCGAAGTGCATCAGCTCCTCGCGCCCGAGCTTGGACAACTGGCGGTGCAGCGCACCGTGCAGCGGCAGTCGGAACAAGAACTGGATCGCAAACGACGCGGCCTTCTTCTCGAGATGTGCCTGCTCCAACAACAACGTGTCGAGGTGCGGTAGCTGGGCGTTCGCCCACGCCGCGGGCGTTACAAACGGTTTGACAGCCTCAGCTGGGGCTGGAGATGGATTGGCACTCGACGCCGACATGCCGGCAGCCTAGCGAATCCGCGGCCAGGATGCATTGTGCAGATAGCACGGTAGCAGGCGGCACAGTGGCAGGCACCACAGTGGCAGGCACCACAGTGGCGCGAACCCGTTCGACATCGCGTCAACCGCGCCGCGTCAACTGCGCCAATGGTCAAGCGGCAAGCGCCAGCAGTCCCATGGGCTCAACGATTGCTGGTCGCGTTGCGCTCGCGGCTGCGAATCAACTCAGCGGCAAACCGCTTGGCAGCCGGCTTCGTTGCCACCCGCGGCGCATGGCGGCTGTCATCCAGCAAGAACTGCCCGCCATTCCACGTGAACACCAACACCTGCGCGCCTGTGCCGTTGCCATCGCGCTTCACCACGATCGCGGCGCTTTGACCAGAAACGTGCGTCGCCAGAACCGGCTTCTGGAACCAACTTTGATAGTCGGCAGTCGCCGACCCCATCGCCTGCAACGTCTGTCCGTTGAGGGCCGCATCGACGGCGCTGAGTCGTCGCTCGAGGCCACGCCGATAGGACGCCGTCGTCACTTGCGCAAACGCGTTGCCATCACCTTGTCGGCAGGCTGCGTCAACGGCGGCAGCGGCATCTTCGAGCATTGGCACAGACTCATAATGGATGGTGTCTTGATTGTCGGCGAGCGGATTGGGCCACACCGATGGCACGAAGGCCAAGACCATCGCGGCGGCACCAAGTGCTGCCAAGATGATTAGCGTCCAGCTGCTGCGTTCCATCCTGCATACCTCACGGTTGTCTTGCCTGAGCGGAATCGAATTAGCACACCGCCGCGCGCGGCGGCGGCGCGAGCTGCGTCATTGGGAAGGTGCAACGTTTCCGGGTCGACAATCTCACCGTTCTCAATGGCGTCCGGCATCGGCCCCATCAAGATCGCCGTCCACGGCAACCCAGCGGGACGTTGATGATCGCTGCTTGTTTCGAAGACCAGTTCCTTGGTCTTCTGATCGAACCTGCAGGAACGTAATGGTGCCGCCGTGCTGCGCACATGCGGCTGCATGCCATTCGCCTGAGTTCCCCGCGCCTGAGTTCCCCGCGCCAGAGTCCCTGGCGCCAAAGCCCCACGAACCGGCGTGGTCTCGATGCGGTAAGTGCCAGCAACATCCGGCAAGTAAATGGTGCGGCCATCGAACCACGACCACGGCTGGCCATCGACGCGCACTTTTTGGAAGTCCGCTGCCATCACCACCGACGGGGCCCGCAAACGGCTGCGTTGCATGACGATCGCGGTGACACTTCGCGGCAGCGGTTCTTGCAGCGCTACCACGCGCAGCGAACCGGGACCGGGACGGGTGCGCGCAAGCACGGACGGGCCGCCAACGATCTCCACAACATCGCCGGGATCCTGATGGATGCGCAACCAGACGCCACCACCGGTTGCCGGTTGGCAGCCGCGCCAGGTCCAGAAGCCGCGTTCGCGAACCAAGAAGGGCATCTCGCTGTCGGTCGGCACATGCACCAACCGGTTTTGAGCGACAGGTAGGTCGCTGACCAAACTGGCTTTGCCGTCGGGTCCGAGGTCGACTTCGACCGGATGATCTACGGCGTCCATTAGGCGCTTCGCATACTGCAGCACTTCGTGGCCACGACCGTGCGGCCAGAACATGAATGCGACGCGCGAGGCGAGCCCGGATTGGGGTGCGCTGCGCCAAACGACCGCGCCCTCTTCAACCTTGAGGCGGTCATAGCGCGACATCTGCAGCGGCACGATGCACAGGTCGGGCACGCTGCGATCAGCCGACGTCAACACGAACGGTAACCTGCGTGCGTTCTCATCGTCGCCCGGACTAGTTCCCGTAACACGCTGGTAGTTTGGCAGTGCCAAGCGCCTCTCAATCTGAAGGTTGCGCGCCGCCTTGACGCAGCGGGTATGCATGACAAAGCCAGGCACGTCGGCCATCGCTGTCAGTGTGACATGTTCTTCGTGGTAGCTCGAACTCGAACGTTCGACCAGTTGCGCCAGGCTTCCGGCCGGCACGAGCACTTCGGCTTCGACCCCGATATCGCCAACGCGTGACAGCTGAAGGCGGTCAATCGCAACCGAGTGGCCTTCAAGAATCTCGAGCCGCAGCACCCGCAGGCCGCCAGTAACAATGTGCACGGGCACGATGATCTCGGGCGCGCGCGAGTTGCCTGGATTGGCAACGCAACGCAGCAATACGTCGTCGAGGTAGATCGCTACCAAGCTGCCACCCCGCTCGCTGCGTAACTGCACGCGCAGTTCGTGGTAGCCGGTAGTCGGCTGCCACCCGTACGCAGACGAGCACGGCCAGCGCGGCTCTTGGTCCAAGCCAAGCAAGGCCGGGGAACGATGCTCGCCGTCGCTGCCTAATGACACGCGCGCGACGTTGCCGTAGCCACCCTCGCCGCGATAGCCGTGGGTCAGAAAGTCGACGCGTTCGGTGCGCAACTCGGTGCCGTCGGGGCGGCCACCAAACAGGCGCGTCTCACAGAAGGCCTTGCTAATCGTTGTCGCGTTGTTGTCGAACTGGGCCAAGCCCTTGGCATCAAATTCCAACGCGCCGCCACTGCCAAGCAAGCGGAACCAGTTGTTTTGCAGAGCGTGAACCGCCGCCGGTGCATTGACTTCGCCACCGAATGTGGCCGGGGCGCCAGCCACCAATGCGCGGGCCGCGGCACGAATGCCGTCGAGACCGGTCGTCGCCAGCGGCACGGCAACTGCCGCGCGCAACGGCTCGAGGCCGAGACCATGCACGTAGCGCTCCGTAGCCGGACCGAGGGTGCGCGGATCGTGGCGACGCCACAACGCCGTGCCACCTTTCAATCGACGCTCACGAACGAACTCATTGATTTGCCGCACGAGCCAGTCGCCGTGGCTGCCGCCCCCGCGCACGCCAATGCCAGGCCAGCGATCGCTGATCGCGCGCGCATCGAGCACGCCGACTGGATAGAGGTCGCCGGGAAATCCTGCGCGCCAACCGTTGTCAATGCCGGTCAACGACAAGCCCCGCAAGCCACCATCATCAGCGTCCATGGCGCGCAGGCTGCCGGCAAGCTGCGGCACTCGTTCGCCAACGCAATACAACTGGGCCGCCGGTTGGTAGTCCTGCACCATCGCCAGGCCGTAGCCCTGCTGGTCTTGCCACCATTGTCGCAAGCCGAAGCCATCGAAGGCACCTGCGCCATAGCGCCGCACCGAAGCCAGTTCGCGCGCATGCATACGCAGTGCCACCAGCCGTTCGGCCGGGCGATCACCAACGGGAAGTGGATCCATGCCTCCGAACACCAACATGCCACGCGTGTGCGCCTCATCGGCGAACGAACGGAAGCCGCCGCTGGCCCAAGCACCACCGAGCGCTTTGCCGCGGAACGATTCAGGCGGTTGAATCGCATCACCCTCAGACCACGACAGCGGCGCGCCGTGCTGCACATCGGTCAGCGACAGTTCGACGACGTCTGCACCATGTTGCCAACCAGGCAACAGCGAATCGCGGATGAGTTCACTAGGCGGTCGAACAGCTTCCTGTTGGTCGCCATCGTAGAGCGAAACCTGCCAGCCCCAGTGCGCCAGCCATGGAACGATCGGCGGGCCGTTCTCGGCGAGCACCACATCCGTGGGGCTACGATCCGGAACCTCAAGCAGAACCAGCTCGTCGCCGCCATGACGTCCAGCCCAAGCTGCGCATCGGTTGACGAACTGCCGAGCGTTGTTGCGCACGATTTCTTCGGCGTGGTGAAGATCCGGCAACAAGCCGCAGGCGAGCACGTGGCCCTTGCCCACGCGCCATTGCAGCAGCACCGGCGGGCCGAGTGCCGCGGCGGTTTCGCCGTCGAGAACTTCTCCGAGATGGGCCAGCACGTGACCGGACTTCGGCGCGCCATATCGCCACGAACACAGCGGCACGATGCATGGCGTGCCACCGGTGACCGGGTAGGAGTTCTCTGTAACGGTGGCAGTCATGCCATCAAATAGCTCCGGTTCGTCACCAGAGGTGACGTGCATCGTCAACTCCGCTTGGCCTTGCACCGCCCGGCGATCAAAGCCCCAGCGGTAGACCGAGCATTCGGGGCGTTCGGCTTCGATGTCGAGATCGGAAACCAAGCGAGTGGCGTGGCCGAATAGCAGCAAGCGGCCACCGTGCTCAACGAACTCGCGCAGCGCCAGACGCTGCGATTCAAACGCCATCGCGTCGGGAACGCGCCAATTTTGGTCGACGATCACCAGCGTGCTGCGTGGATCGAGACGCGGCAACGGCCGGTCTGGGTCCATCAGCACGCCGCGCACGCGCTGCTCCTCGGCGAACGCCTTACGCCATTCGGGCAGCACCGACACCACATTCGGGAACGTGCTGTTGCGTTGGCACGCAGCGAACCAGGTGCACACCAAAAGGGTCACCAAAGCCTTGCTCCAAAGCCACTCGGAGCGCTGCCGCTGTTCGTCTACCATCCTTGCCATCGATGAATCGGCATAACACCCCATCCTCACTTGAGGACCGTTTGTATTTTCAACAGTGGCTCGCTGGCCGTGACTTTGGTGTCCAGAATCCAATCGCTGGCCAGATGGCCAACTACGTCTATGCCGTAGGCGACAAGGTGACGCAAGAAGTCATGTTGGTCGACGCGTGCTACGCCGTCGACGAATTGATCGACAAAGTCGAGGCGGACGGCATGAAACTGACCGGAGCGCTGGCGACGCATTACCACCCGGACCACGTCGGCGGCGACATGATGGGCCATGATCTCGAAGGCGTGGCCCAGCTTTTGACCCGCTGCCCGTGCAAGGTGCACGCTCAGAAAGAGGAGGCACCGTGGATCCAGCGCATCACCGGCTGCAGCGCCTCCGACCTCGAGTTACACGATAGCGGCGACGTGGTGATGGTCGGAGAGATCCCAATCACGCTGATCCACACGCCGGGGCACACCCCAGGTTCGCAGTGCTTCCTGGTCGAGAACCGCTTGCTCGCTGGTGACACGCTGTTCTTGCAAGGCTGTGGCCGCACCGACTTCCCTGGCGGCGACGCCAAGCAGCTATACCAGTCACTGACCCAGAAACTGATGCACGTGCCGGATGATGCCGTTCTATATCCCGGCCACGGCTACGACCCACGCGGCCACGCACCGCTCGGGGAAACGCGCAGCAGCAACCCGGTCTTCAAGCCGAAAAGTGAAGCCGAATGGCTGGCGATGTTCGCCAGCTAGCAGCCCGCCCAACCGCCAGATTCTCCGGCACCTCGGCACCAACCCCAGCAAAGTCGCGTAGCATGCCCCCCATGCACAAGCTGGCCGCAGCCCTGTTATCCCTCACCGCCTGCATCGCCCAAGACCACGGCGACAAGCCAGCCAGCAGCAAACCTGCCGGCAAGGCTGTGCCCGAACTCGGCACCGTCACGTGGGAGCGCGATTTCGACAGGGCTCTAGAGCGCGCCGCAACGACCAAGCGACCAGTGTTCTTGTTGTTCCAGGAGATCCCTGGCTGCGACACCTGTACGGGCTTCGGCAAGAATGTGCTGAGCCACCCGCTGCTGAAGGACGCGATTGAACACCAGTTCGTGCCCATCGTCGTGCGCAACAACGTCAAGGGCACCGAAGAAGAGATTCGCGAGCGCTACAACGAACCGAGCTGGAACAACCCAGTCGTGCGCTTTGTCGACGCCAAAGGCCTAGACATCCTACCGCGCAAGGATCGTGTCTGGGATGCACACGGCATTGCTGCGCGCATGATCGCGACGCTGCAGAAGAACAAGCAATCCGTGCCGGGATACCTAGCCATCGCAGCTGCCGAAACGGCCCCAAAGACCGAAAAAGCCGTGTTTGAGATGCACTGCTACTGGGAAGGCGAAGCCCACCTAGGCGCGCTAGACGGCGTCATCAAGACCACCTCAGCCTGGGTTGGCAAAGCCGAAGTCGTCGAGGTGCTCTACCGCCCCGAAGTCATCAGCAAGACCAAGCTGACCGAAGCCGCCCAAGCCAAAAGCTGCAAGCCCGTCACCGCCGAAACGGTCCGCGTCGCCAAAGCCAGCGACCAACAGCACTCGCTAGGCGGCACGCCCTACGCAAAGCTCAAGTTGTCAGCGATGCAGCGCACCAAGATGCACGCCGACATCTCACAGCAGCGTGATCCAAAGCGCTGGCTATCGCCGTCCCAAACCACCGCCCTCAGCAAGCTCCAGCCGCCAAAGTAACCACACCCTGTGGTTTGAACCGGGTACGGTACACAGATCTGCGTACTGTACCCGGTTCAAA
>JBNMNW010000040.1:0-27933 GCA_051278165.1 Planctomycetota bacterium
GTCTGCGCCACGGGAGAGCAAACCGCCATGCACGCACCCTTCACCCCATGTCGGCCCGCCAAATCCTCGCCGAAGCCACCGATTCGACTGCGTTTCGGCAAACCAACCCGGTGCGAAAGTCACGCACCTGGTCGATTCGCCTCCCGTGACGCAGACTCCTAGCGGTTGCGGTTGACGCTGGTTGCCGTTTTGCTCGGCACCTCAAGCGTGCCGACAAGATCGCGATCGCCGCGCAGGATGATGAAGCGCAACTTGTTGCCGCGTTGGCTCTCTAGCAGGTTTGCAAAGTCGATCAGTGAAGGAATCGGCAACTCGCGATCACCATATCGACCCTGGGCGATGTAGCCCAGCAACAGGTCTCCTGGTTCGAAGCCGGTCGCGTCGGCGGCAGATCCAGCTAGCACCGCGCCGAGCTTGATCACACTAGGAAACAAGCGAACGCGTCGCAGGCCGCTGCCTCGGTAGAAAGCTTCCGTTGCCTTACGCACCAGCCGCTCATTGGCATCGACAGTGATCTCCGACGGGCGCACGCCAATGGTGGCGAGGATCGTGCCTTCGTGACGCGGGATCGGTTCGGTCTGCGCGATCACTTCTCGACCTTCGCGTTGCACGGTTACCGGAACCGTTCGCGAGTTCGCCAAGCCAAACAAGTGGCGCAGGTAGTCGATGGACGTGCGCACATCGTGGCTGCCAATTTTGGACAGCACGTCGCCGGTACGAATGTCGGCCAGGTTGGCGGGGCCACCGCGGACAATCTCCGTGACCACAACTTTGCCGTCGCGGTCGGCAACTTCCAAGCCGAGCCAAGGCGCGTTGCCGGACGCCACAAAGCTAGTGCTCTGTAGCAACTCGCGAGTGAACTCTTGCCGCACGATGTCCATTGGGATTGCGAAGCCGATGTTCTCCGCGCTTGCCGACATCGCGTTGTTGATACCGATTAGACGGCCAGTGATGTCAAGCAAGGCACCGCCACTATTGCCTTGGTTGATCGCCGCGTCGGTTTGCAGCAAGTCCTTGTATTCACGGATTTGGCCATCCGGCGCGCGCACCTGAATCGAACGACCGATTGCCGATAGCACGCCAGTCGTCACGGTGTTGGCGTGACCTTGCGGGTTGCCGATGGCTACTACGGTTTCGCCGATCATCAAATCCGAAGAACGCGCGATCTCGATTGGCTGGAAGCGTTCGCTGCCCTGCACAATAATTTGCAACAGTGCCAGGTCGCGAACCGGTGTCGAACTAAGGATCCGTGCCTTGCGTTCGCGGCCGTCGCGTAGCTTGACGATGACGCCGTAGCTGCGGCCGCGACGCTCGCCTAGCAGCACCGGCGCGATGACGTGCCAGTTGGTGATGATCAGGCCGGAGTCGTCGAGCAACACGCCTGATCCCTGGCCTTCGGTTACTGGCTCGCCGCTGGCGAGCTGATTCTGCAGGTAGATGCTGACAACACTGTCGGCAGCACGTTGCACTGCTCGAACGACTGGCGTCATGCGCAGCGCACGGTCGCCTTCGTCCGGTTCCACTACCTGAAGTGGCGAGCTGCGATCGACCAAGGATTTGCCCTGGCCGGCAGCAGCACCCTGATCAGCAGCACCCAGATCAGGAGTATCCTGCGCGGGCAGTAGCGCCAAAACAGTCAGGCACAGGACCGGTGACAACAGCAGGGTAGGAAATCGCATGAGACGTTTTACGAACGAGTGGGGGAATTGCTCCGGGCCAATGCACGGAAACCTAAGTCGTCAGATCCGGATACCACCGATCGCATCGAGAGGCCGCGCCTGCGACAATGCCATCGTATGTTCTATCGCTTCGATACCGAGGTCCCGCTGCGCTGGGTGGACGTGGATTCCGCCGGCATCATCAACAACTCTGTCTTCCTGAGCTTGATGGAGCAGGCGCGTTACGCCTACTTCACGCACCTAGGGTTGCTCACGGGTCATGATGTGCCGTTTGTTTTAGCCGAGACGACGATGCAGTTTTTGCGTCCTGGTCAGCTTGGCATGCCGGTCCAGGTCGCGGCCGGCACGACAAAACTTGGCACGACAAGTTTTCACATGAGCTACGAAGTTCGGTCGGGCGAGCAGGTGCTCTGTAAGGCAACCATGGTGCTCGTATACGTCGATGGTCTGATGAAGCCAATGGCACTTCCTGACGACTTTCGCGAGACCTTGATGCAGTTCGAGCAGCTCGGCATCGAGTAGCAAAGCCCGGTAGCGACCCCGAGTCGAAGCCCATTCGAAATTTGGCCGGCGACCTGACCAGCGTTTCTTGCGCATCCAGTGTGGTTCCTGCATCAGCTTGGCGCAAACGAACGTATTGTGATCCGTGATGCGTGCAATGTCGTCGGTAAGTTGGTTGCTGTTCTTCTCGTTGCTTGCGGTGGCTCTGCCCGCGCAAGTTGGTGCCGGTGAGGCGGCGGATGCGAGCAGCGAATACGAAGATATGCTGCAAGACGCCAACCGCAAGTTGCTGCGCGGGGAGGTGCTGGCCGCCGAGACCAAGCTCGAGGAGCTGTTCGATTTTTTGATCGAAGACGGCGTCGAGGAAGGCAATCGTTATCGCATCGGCGTCGAGCTTGGCCTCAACGAGATCGCGCTGCGGCGCGGCAACTACGAGAAGGCTCGCGATGGCCTGTTGGCGCTGCCCAAGAGTGTCGGGCAAGTTCGCGAGGTCGTGCTGTTGAAGGCCCGCGTGCTGCGCCGTCTCGGTGATTACGACCAGGCGATGGGCTTGTTGGCGACGTTGGTTGTCGCTGACGAAGCCGATTGTCACGCGCGTCATCAACTCGGTGCCGTGCTGCACGACAACGGCTTGCGTCGACGAGCCAAAGCTCTGTGGCAGGAAAACGCCGATCGCATGCCGCGACCACAGGATCCGCTGCAACTCGCCTACGTCGGCCGTTCGATGTTTCGCTTGGCTGGCCGCGACAACTATGAAGCAGCGAGCCGTTTGCTGATTGACAGCATGAAGGCCGCACCTGAGCGGCCGGAAGCGCGCACGACCCTTGGCGAGTTGAAGTTCCTCGCTTACGGCGAGGCGGCTGGCTTCCCGAGTGGCGAGAAGGATCTGAAGAAGGTTCTCGATCAGAACGGCGATGACGAGGACGCCTTACTGGCGATGTATCGCATCCGCAGTGCCAACATGGTGCTCGATGCTAACAAGACCGAGGAGTTTCTCAGTCGCGTGCTCGATCGCAATCCGCGCAGCGTGCCCGCGTTGCTGGAGCGCGCGTCCAATGTGCTTGACGACCGTCGCTTTGAAGAAGCTGTGCGTCGGCTCAATGAGGTTCTGTCCATCGACCCAAACCACCGCATCGCACTTTGCCATCGCGCCGCGGCGGCGATGTTGTTGCACAACGACGAAGAGTTCCGCGCCAATCGAGAGCGCGCCTTAGCTGGTGATGCCGACTGGCCCGAGTGCGACCGCATCATCGGCGACCATCTCGCCGCGCTGTATCGCTTTGCCGCCGCCGTGCCTTTCTACGAAGCGGCACTGGTTCGTGCCCCCGAACACGTGCCGTCGCTGCATGGCTTGGCGCGGTCGTTGATCTACACCGGTGGCGGCAAGCGAGCGCGTTTGCTGTTGGAGCAGGCGAAGAAGCTGCAGCCGGGTCTTGTCGATCCGTGGCGCAACAACGCGATCGCCGTGCAGGACTTGCTGGAGCAAGAATACGACACCATCGAGAACGGTGACTTCACGATGCTCCTGCACAAGGATGACAGTGAAGTGCTGCGAGCCTACCTGTTGCCGATCCACCTGGAAGCTGTCGAGGTGCTCAGCACCAAGTATGGCTGGAAGCCGAAGGTCAAGACGACCGTTGAGGTCTTTCATACGTGGGATGACTTCTCGGTGCGCACGATTGGCTTCCGTGGCTTTACTGCGTTGGGCGCGTGCTTCGGCCGCTTGATCACGTTGGTGTCACCAGTGGACATGGATCTGCGCCGCCAAGACTTCATGTGGGAAGCAACGGCGTGGCACGAATACACGCACGTGTTGACGCTGGGAGTCAGCAACAACCGCGTGCCGCGTTGGCTCACCGAAGGCTTCTCGGTCTACGAGGAACGGGCGCGCGAGAAGTCGTGGGAACGCGGCATGCAGCGCGACTTGTTTGATGCCTTCCACAACCAGGACATTCCGCCGGTGCACTTGATGAACCGGCTGTTCCGCGGCCCGCGCATCCTGTTCGGCTACTACCAGGGCGGCCTGATTGTCGAGTTGATCGAGAAGCGTTTTGGCTTCAGCGATGCGCTCGAACTGTTGCGCGGGTTCGGTGATGACCTACCGCTGCAGGAAGTCTTCAATCGCGCCCTTGGCATGAGTTCTCGCAAGTTTGATGGCATCTTTCTCGACTACGTCGAGAAGGATCTGCTGCGCGGCTTGAAGCTCGTGCCGCGCTTTGACAACGCGACGTTGTCCCGGCGCATGGTGGCCGCCAAACGCGACCCGAGTGATTTGCAATCGCGCATCGATCTTTGTTGGGCGGCCCTACAGCGCAATAACCCCGTCGATGCCGGTCGCTGGTTAGCCGATGTGTTGCGAACGGATCCCGAACATCCGCAAGGGCTGTTGGTTCGCGCCGAGATGCTGCGCCGTCGCGGAAAGCTCGATCAGGCGCTGCAAATGTGGCAGCGCGGCTTCAAAAATGGCGCCGATGATTTTGATTCTCGGATCCGCTGTGGCGACGTGATGTTGGCGCAAGGCGATGAGGCGGGAGCCATCGACCAGTGGCAGCGCGCCAAGGCGTGCTGGCCGTCCTGCACCGAGCAGGCGACGGCGCCCGAGCTGCGACTTGCGAAGCTCTATCGCGACCAGGGAGAGCGCACCCAGGCGCAGATGGAAATGAAGGCCTACTGCCGCCGGACCGCGCGTGCATTCGCGCCGCGCTACACGCTGGCAGAGTTCGAGAAGGAAGCTGACAACCGGCGCGGCGAGCTTCAATACCTGATCGAGTGCAACCGCATCGATCCGTTCTACCGCGAAATGCACGTTCGTATGGGCGATGCCTACGAGGCGTTGGGGCAACCCGCGCAGGCAGCACTAGAGTTTGAGGTCGCGGCCGCGGTGAACCCGACGGTCGATCGTGCCTATTTGTCGTCACCGGCCAAGGCGCCCGCCGCCGACAACCCCGAAGAGCTGTCGGCACGCTGTGCGTTGTGGCTGCGGGCGGCGAAGCTGCGGCATCAGCTCAATGACTCGGAGCGTCGAGATAGCTTGCTTGCGCGTGTGTTGCAAGAGGATCGTGCCAGTGACATGCAGGCCGAGGCGCGCGAGCTGCAGCAAGAGTGGCGAGGCAAGTGACACGGTGGTAGCGTTGGCCCTCCGACTCTGCCCGACGGTTTCCCCGCCGGGCGGCATGAAGTCGGAGAAGGATCTCTGAAGAGGCCCGCCGACGAACATGCTGTTGTTGCTAGAGGATTGCTGGAACCGCGTGCAGACCGATCTGTGCGAACGCGTCGGCACCGCGACGTATGATGCGTGGCTCAAGGGCCTGCGTCCGGTCCTGCTTGAACGCGGCAAGGTCTACCTAGAAGCCGAGACCAAACTCGCCGCCGACCGTGTCCGTGCGCTGTTCTGCACAACGCTTGCCGAAGTTCTGTCGAAAGACTTTGGCACCGACCTGAAGGTCGAAATCCAAGCGCGCGAAGAGGAACGCTTCGATGCACTTGAGGTCTCGCCGCAGCGGCCGGTCATCGACGATGGCAACCGCACGGCGTCGCTGGTCCTGCAGAGTTTGTTGCCATCGAATCGCACCCGCGCGGACCATGCGTTTGTCGGTGCCGAGCGCCTCGAGTTTGGCGGTGACGTGCAGCCCGACCGTCTGGTGCCGGGCAACCTTTACGTGTTCCACGGTCCATCCGGCGTCGGCAAGACGTTCTTGCTGCAGTGGTGGCGGCAGCAATTGCCGCGACGCGCGATGTGGTTTGATCTGCCGACGCTGCTGAAGATTTTTCAGCGGGTGCACCAAGACAAGCGTGTCGGTCAGTTGCACGACGAGCTGTGCTCCGATCTGCCATTGGTGATCGATGAGATGCACCGCATCGCTAGGAAGCCAAGGCTGCAGTCGTTCTTACAGGGCGTGTTGCGCGCTCGCGAGAACTTAGTCTCGCCCACGGTGCTGTCGTCGCGTTGGCATCCGAAGGATGTTCGCGATCTCGATGCGTCACTGAGTTCGTCGTTGTTGGCTGGCTTTGTCGCTGCGATTGAGCGGCCGGGTCCACTCGGCCGACTTCGCTACCTGCGTGCTTTAGAAGGCACCCCGTCGCGCAACGGCCGCGCGCCGCAGATCGAAGAGCTGGCTCAGAAAGTTGTCGGCAGTTACCCCGAATTGCGCGCTGCGTGGGCAACGTCGCGTGGCCACAAGTTGCCGCCGCGGTATCTCGAACTGATCGATCCGAGTCGTGTGTTCCAGCGCGTGCGCGATCGTGTCGCGGAGCGCTTTGATGTGGCCGCTGACGACTTGGTTGGCAAGGGGCAGGGGCGCAAGCTGTCTCGCGCTCGCAAGATCATGGCGTTGATGTGCCAGCAGCAGGGCCTGAGCGGTGGTGAAATTGGCCGCTTCCTTGGGCGTACCCGTGCGGCGGTCAGCTACATGCTGTTGTCGCTCCAGGGCGAGCTCGAGAAGTCGCCTGAGTTGCGGCTCGAGGTTGAGGAGTTGACGTGAGCGGCCTCGAAGAGCGCAAATCTCAGTGGGGCCCTTACGTCGCGCTCGATGGCCCTGATGGTTGCGGCAAGAGTTCGCAGGCGGTCGCGTTGGCCGCGTGGTTGGCTGCTGAAGGTCAAGACGTCGTGCATGTGCGGGAGCCTGGCTCGACGCCGGTCGGCGAGGCGCTGCGGGACTTACTGTTGTCTAACGAGACCGGCGAACTGCAACCGATCACCGAAGTGCTGCTGTTCTCGGCAGCCCGCGCGGAGTTGATGCAGCGTGTAATCTCGCCAGCGCGGGCGCGTGGTGCAGTTGTTGTGGCCGAGCGCTGCTACTTGTCGACGGCGGTCTACCAGATCCTCGCGACGGAAACCCCACAACCAGGCGTGCTCGATGCGCGGTGGTTTGAAGACCTGACTCGGCGCGTGCACGGCGCGTGTTTGCCGGATGCGATCTTCGTACTCGACGTGCCAGCCGAAGTGTCGGTGCAGCGCCGCGGTAGTCGCGTCGATGATCGCATTGAAGCGCGCGGTGAGGCCTATCACCGACGCGTTCGAGATGGCTACTTGCAGGCCGCCGAGCGCGAGCCTCGCGCCAAGGTGTTCGATTCGGCGCAGCCGTTCGATGTCGTGCAGGATCAGTTGCGCGCGGTCATCAGGAGTTTCTTGTGAGTAAGAAGTGGGTGCGTGAGGCGAAGCGCAAGTCGGCTTCCAAACAGCAGCCGGATGCCGAGCCGCGCATGAGCAAGCGGTTGGTGCGACCGCTCGGGCAAGGCGAAGCGTTCGAGCGCTGGTTGCGCGCTGCGCGTCAGCTTCAATTGCCGCACGGTCTAGTGATCGAAGGCGCGCCCGGCATCGGCAAGACCACGGTGTTGCAGTGGTTGACTGCGGCGCTGTTGTGTCCGTCCGATATTGATGACAACGAACCGTGCGGTATGTGTCGCACGTGCACGCGCATCGCCAACGACCTGCATCCCGATGTGCACGTGGTCAGGCGACCGAGCGATGACTCTGAATTCGTGAAGAAGGAGACCAGCTTCCATCGCATCACCGTGCATCAAGTGCGCACGGTGCAAGATGAACTGCAGCGTCATGCCGTCGAAGGGCGGGCGCGCGTCGCCACGTTCGTCGAGGCTGACCATCTGCAAGATGACGCCCAGAACATGCTGCTGAAGACGCTCGAAGAGCCGGGCGAGGCGACGTTCTTGATGCTCGAGGTCGCTCGGCCGGAGCAGCTGCTGCCGACTGTTCGTTCGCGAGTCCAGCGGCTCCGGGTCTTGCCAGTGCCCGATTCGGTGGTTCTCGGCGAGCTTGAGCAAAGATTTCCACACCTGCTCGGGCGCTTCGGTGAGATCGTAGCCGCGGCCAAAGGCAGCCTCGGACTTGCCCTCTCGGCAGGAACCGAACAGGCGGTACAGCTCCATGATCTGGTGCGTGAGTGGTTGGACTGCACCCAGGACTTGCGTCCCTTCGCAATTGCGCGCGCCGCCCTGTCGGGGGTTGAGGAGCGCCGCCACGAGATCGATGCTGCCCGAAAATTCCTGTGGTGGATGCGTGCCGAGCTGCGCCTGCGGCGTGACGCCCTTGCCAGTTCTATCGAGGGTTCCTACTCTGCCGAGTGCCTAGAACCATGGACAACCTGGCTCGAACGAACGCTGCAAGCAGACCGAGATCTCGATCTGCAAATCCCTCCAGACCAGGTGCTAACTGCCTGTCTGGTGCAGCTGATGTCGTAGCTACTCGTCCGCTAGCTGACTGCACACTGCCGGCTTGGTCGCCTGGTCGTGTTGGTCGCCCAATTGGGGTTGTGAACCCCTGGGGCTATGGGTTCGTCAGGATTGGGGGTAGCGCAGCGAAGGGGAACCTTCGCAGTGCTCAAGGGCGGTTCTCAAATGGTCGATGTTGGGGGTGTAACACCACCGCTTCGCCGGAAGAGGAACCGTGTCGATGTCAGCAACTGATCAAGACCTATTAGAAGACAAGATCCAAACCGTTCGTCGCCGGGACCGTAGGTTCTCGCGGCATGCGTACTATTTTGTACTCGATGCACTCGACTACACGATGACGCACTTCGGTCGCGACAACCTGACCGGCGAAGATCGCCACGTTGGCGGTCGTGAGCTAGTGGTTGGGATCAAGGAATACGCGGCCAACCAGTTTGGCCCGATGGCCACGATTGTGTTCGAGCGCTGGGGCGTGCGCAGTGCCGGTGACTTTGGCGAGATCGTCTTCAACCTGATTGACGCCGAATTACTTAGCCGCCGTCCGTGCGACAGCCGCCTCGACTTTGTCGACGGCATAGACTTCCGCGATACCTTCGATGCGAAGCATCGCGAGAGCCTGCAGCGAATCGCCGAGATCTAAACCGGCGAGTTCTTGGCCGCGGCTTTGAGTAGCTGTGCCCGGCTGGCGTGTCAGTTGTGTCACCGACGCACAAATCGGAAAGGGCACCGTGCAGCCGCACTGCGTAGCCCGTAAGCACGAGTCCTCTGTAGAGGAATCTCCATGCTCGATACCAGGCTGTTGCGTCGTTCGTTCGTGTCTTTGCTATTGCTCACATGCGTTACCGCGCAGGAGCCAAGCAGCGGTGGTTGGCTAGAGCCTTCCTCGATCATCAAGAACCTGGTGCTGGCGCCGGCCGAACCGTCGCCAGCATTGTCGCCGCAAGGCAACCTGCTAGTGATGACGACGCAAGAGTCGTTGCCGGATTTGGCGGTGGTGGCGCGGCCGCACCTGAAGCTCGCTGGCATGCGCATCGATGGTTCAACGTGGGGCCGTCAGTTGAGCACCAAGACCATTGGCATGACCGTGCAGACGTTGCGCGACGACAGCGTGCACATCGTACCGATCCAGCCGGACCACTGGTCGGGGCCTATTTGGTCAGCGGACGAACGAGCGTTCGCGTTGATTCGCAACACCGATGGCGGTGGCGAACTGTGGCTTGCCGATCCGTACACCGCGGCGCCGAAGCGCGTCGAAGGCGTTCGCCTCAATCAGGTTCTCGGTGGTGCCGTGCAATGGTTGCCCGACCAAAAGAGCTTGCTGGTGCGTTCGATCATCGCTGGGCCGCGACCGCAACCGGGACGCGTGCCGAAGGGGCCGGTGGTGCAGCAGACGCAGAGTGGTTTGGTCGCCCAGGTGCGCACCTACCAGGATTTGCTGCAGGACACGCATGATGAAGACCTGCTTGCATACTACAGCACGAGCCAACTAGCCGTGGTGGACGCCGGGTCGCTAGCGGTCAAGCCGTTCGGTCAGCCGGCGATGTACTCACGCGTCTCACCGTCTCCCGATGGCACCCTGCTGTTGGTTGATGTGATGCAGAAGCCGTTCTCGTATGTGGTGCCGGTCAGCCGGTTCCCACAGGTGACGATGGTTCTGGACATGGCCGGCGTGGAGCAGCGCGAGCTGACCAGTCATCAACTACTCGATGCGATTCCGATCGGTGGTGTGAAGAAGGGGCCGCGAAGCATCTCTTGGTTGGAGACAGCGCAGCATGCTCTCTACTGGGTCGAGGCCCAGGACGACGGCGATCCGAAGAACAAGGTGCCGCATCGCGACTTCGTCTTCATGTTGCCAGAGCCGACGGGCACTCCGCGGCTTTGGTACAAGACTCAGTATCGCGCTAGCGGCGTGCAGTTCAGTGGTGATGGTCAGTTGGTGTTGGCTAGAGAAGTCGATCGCAAGACCCGCACCGAGCGTCTTTGGCGTCACGACATGAGCAAGCTCGGTGAGTCGGGCGCTCTGATCTATTCGCGTTCGATGCAGGACGTCTACGGTGATCCGGGTCGCATCGTCTCGGAACGCACGCGTGATGGCCGGTCGGTGCTACGCGCGCGCGAAGGTCGACTGTTCTTGTCGGGGCAAGGCGCGTCGCCAAGGGGCAGTCGTCCATTCCTCGATAGCTGGGTTGTGGAGACCGGAGAGAAGAAGCGTGTGTTCGAGTCGGCCGATGGTCGCCACGAGACGTTCATGGGTTTCGTTGGCCCAGGTAGGAACGAGTTTTTGGTTCGCAGCGAGAGTAAGACCGAGCCGCCCACGCTGCTCCATATCAACAACGAGACCGGCAAGCGTCGCGTGCTGCATACGTTTGATGATCCTGCGGCAAAGTGGACCAAGCTGATCCAGAAGCGGTTGGTGCGCTACGAGCGCGAAGACGGCGTGCCGATGAATGGCACGCTCTACTTGCCACCGAGCTACAAGGAAGGCGACAAGCTGCCGTGTCTAGTGTGGGCCTACCCGCGTGAATACGTGAAGGCGAGTGACGCGGGCCAGGTGCGCGCGACGCCGAACCGTTACCTGCGGCTGCGAGGCAGTTCGCACCTGTTCATGCTGCTCAACGGCTATGCGGTGTTTGACAATGCGTCGATGCCGATCGTTGGGCCGCGCCGAACGGCCAACGATACGTTCATTGATCAAGTGCGCATGAATGGTGAGGCGGCGGTCAAAGCGCTGGCTGCCGAGGGCTGCATTGATGCCAAGCGCGTTGCGGTTGCCGGCCACAGTTACGGCGCGTTCATGACCGCCAACCTGCTCGCGCACAGCGACATGTTCTGTTGCGGCATTGCCCGCTCAGGCGCCTACAACCGCACGCTGACGCCGTTCGGTTTCCAAAACGAAGAGCGCACTTACTGGCAAGCACCGGAGATCTACTTCGCGATGTCGCCGTTCATGCACGTGCCGAAGATCAACGAGCCGCTCTTGTTGATCCACGGCCAAGACGACAACAACTCTGGCACCTTCCCGATCCAGAGTCAGCGCTTGTTCGTCGCGCTCAAGGGCCACGGCGGCAATGCGCGGCTGTGCTTCTTGCCGTTTGAGAGCCACGGCTATCGCGGTCGACAGAGCGTGTTGCACTGCCTCGCGGAGATGTCGAACTGGCTCGACCAGCACTGCAAAGGCGCTGGCAAGTAGGGCGCGGGCGTTGCGCCCAGCGCCTGGCAGCGCGATAAGGCCTAGAACTGAGTCAGTTCGAAGCCGCGTCGGTATTCTTTCGACACGAACGAGTGCGCGCGTTCGGAGTTGGTGACGCGCAAGTTGGCTGCGTCCCACTCGAGTGTCTCGCCCGAACGTAGCGCCAGGTTGCCGAGCAAGATCGACTCGGTGAACGGTGCCGCATACTCGAAGTTGGCCATTGGTTGTGTGCCACTGAGAATGCCTTGTAGCCACTCATCGTGGATGCCCGGCGAACGTAGCAGCGTCTGCTTGGGCGGCGTGAAGTCCTTGAACTTCTCCTTCGGGTAGAGATCGAAGCGTTCGCCGTAGTCAGTGGGCGAGTATAGGTTGCCCTCACTGCCGACCAGCAGGAACCCGCCGTGGGCCAGTTTGACCTCGTCGCCGAGGATCGATGCATCCGGCTTGCGGCCGCCATCGTACCAATGCAGCACGACCGCTTCGCGGTTGCCCTTCTTCGGGAAGTGGAACTTGATCGAAGACTGGTTCGGCGCGGTCTGCTCCGTGCCGCCTTCCGAGTTCGCTTCGATCTTTGTGGGGGCGTCTAGCTCCAGTGCAAAGAACGGCATGTTGGCGATGTGGCACGCCATGTCGCCGAGTGCCCCGGTGCCAAAGTCCCAGAAGCCGCGCCAATTGAACGGTGCGTAGCCATTGAAGCCTGAGTCCTTCTTGCCGGCCGCGTAGCTGCGCCACTCTGCCGGGCCGAGCCACAGGTCCCAACGCAGTTCACTAGGGATCGCGTCGATGTGGGAGGGCTTCTCAATGCCCTGTGGCCAGACTGGGCGGTTGGTCCAAACGTGCACTTCGCGAACGCTGCCGATGACGCCGGCGCGCACGCATTCGACGGCGGTGCGCAGGCCATCGAGGCATGTGCCTTGGTTGCCCATTGACGTGATCACGCCGCTCTTGCGCGCCGCATCGCGCAGCAGGCGCGCCTCTTCGACGGTGTGCGTCAGCGGCTTTTGCACGAAGCAATGGATGCCCTTCGACATCGCCATCAGGGCCGGGCCGGCGTGGCTGTGGTCCGGCGTGCTGACGGTGATCGCGTCGAGCTTCTCGCGGTCGATCATGTCGCGCCAGTCGTGATAGAACGTTGCCTTCGGATGCTTGGCGCGCGCCCGCTTGGCTTGGTTCTCATCGACATCGCAAATCGCGACAATGTCCTGAGTGCGGGCGCAGCCCTGCATGTCGCTGAAGCCTTTGCCGCCGCAGCCAACGACACCGATGCGTAATCGAGCGTTGGGCGAACGGGCGCGAAGCGGGCTGCGCACAGGTTCATGCTGTGCGCCGAGTGCGGTGGCGCCGCCGAACGCAGCGCCGGCGAGCAGAAAGTCACGACGAGATGGAGAAGCCATGACCGGAGCGTAGCAACTTCGGCTCGTCAGGCGACCCGTCGGAGTCTTGTTACGTTGCCGAGGTGGCAACGAGATGGCGAGCGGCTACTTCGGCTCGAGGCCGTGCTCGATCAGCTTCCAGCGATCGGTGTAGAGAAAGTCGGGCGACTGCTCGAAGTCGTGGCATTGCGCACACAGTTCCGACTTCAGAACGCCACCGATGATGCCCATCTTCTTCGTGCCACCGCTGATCATGTGGCCGCTACCCGGACCGTGGCAGCGTTCGCAGCCAACGTCGGCGAGGCCGGGCGTGTCTTCGAAGGTCTTGAACCCGGATGTCTCGCCATAGCCGACGACGTGGCAGCCGACGCAATCTGGATACTTGGTCACCGGCCAGCCGTAGCGCTTGGGGTCCGCTTCGGCATCTACCAGAGTCTGCCAGGCGTGAGCATGCTTGCTTGCCTTCCACACCTTGGCGGCGGTTGGGTGGCACACGGTGCACGCTGCGGTGCCGACGTAGCTGTCGCCGTTCGGGGTTGGCTTCTGCTCGGCCATCTGTGCCAGTACGTTGGACTCGGCTACGTTCATGCGGTGCATTAGGATCACCTGCTTGACGTCCGGGTCGCCGCCGCCACCGGGGATCGTTTTACTGCCCGCGAGCGGGATGGTTTCGCAGGCGACGCGCGAGCTGTCGCCATCGCGCCAGAGCCTTGCATCGAGAACGACGCGGCCGCGAATGCCGGTGAACACCAGCGGCACGTCACCAACCAGCGCCGCAGCGCCATCCGGTTCGATGTAGCCAGGATCGACACCGATGACGAGGTCAGGGCGCGGCGTGAGCTTTGGAATGATGGCGCGGATCTGTGTGTCATTGCCGTGAACCATCGCGATGCGCATCGTCGTGTCCGCCTGGCCTTCGAAAACGCCCGTCCAAGCTGTTACTGGGTCGGTGCGTGTTACGTGCGAGTCCTCGCCGCGCAGAGCCTCCGGCAGTTCGGGTAGCAAGAGCGAGGCGATGCGAACGGTCTTGCCGCGAATGACCTTCTCCTGGAACGGCTGTGCGGGCCATGCGTCGGCTGTACTGACCAAGTTGGTTGCGGTTGCGGGGCCACCTAGCAGGAAGCCGCTCCAGTCATCGAGCGGCATTTCCAGATCATGCAGTCCGACCCCAACCGCGTCGTAGCTGCGCTTCATCGTGAACAGGATCTGCGACGTCGTGAATAGCTTCTGCTTGTCGAGTTCGCTGGTGCCCGAAACGATGTCGCCGCCTTCGAGCAGCAGGTCGTAGTTGCGTTGCTCGCCGATGTGTTGCATGCGCCGGGCAAGGCCGCCTAGTTGGCCGCTGGCACAACCGCACGGCTCAATCCGACCGAGCATCAAGCCCGAGATCAGGATGCGGATCGCATCGGGCGGTGGCTGGATCGGATCCTGCACGCTGGCCTGATTACCCGAGACCTGATCACCCGCGACCTGATCACCCGAGACCTGATTACCCGAGACCTGACCACCCGAGACCTGATGATCTTGCGCGTTGGCGGTCGACTTCGCGGGGCCGCACTGGGCGAACGTGGCGACAATTGTGGCGAGACCGGTGACGAGCAGCATGCCGCTCGCGAGGTTCAGTTGGGTCATGGCTTTCGTGACGGGAAGACAACCAAGTCAATCGGCAGAGTGGGGGCGGTGCCCGCAGGCCCATCACCTTTCTTGGTCAGAACAATCTTGCCGCGGAAGGAGTAGTTCGGTCCAGCCGGTTTCCCATTGAGTAGTCCGCCGAGATAACGCACTTCCATGCGTTGTTGGCGTTCTTTGCTGGGGACAGGCTTCAGGGTGATTGCGAACAGAGAGGTTACGTCGCGGCCATCGTTGCCGACGATCCTAGCGAGCACAAACTCCGGACTGCGGTCACGATTGTGGTCGGTGACCAGCACCGACTGCAGCTTCATCATGCCCATGGGCTGCTCTTTGCTGATGTCGGCCGAGATCGAGACCTTGTTGATCGGCGAGGCTTCGAGGTCCGGCACGACTTTCCAGGACACGTTGAGCGCGACGGTGTAGTCCGGAATGTCGGTCCTCACCAGCAACAGTGAGCGATGGTTGCCGAGTTGACCGGGAATGCAGCTGGCGCGCAGCAAGACGCGATCTCCGTCCGGCTCGAGGGTGGCTTCGATATCGAGATCCTTGCTCTCTACCGAAGTGAATTTGACGTCGGGATGGTTTTCATCGCCTCGAAGCGTGGTCAGCACCTTGCCAGTCATCGATTGGGCGACACTGCCAAAGTCGAGCGCTGCGAATGGTTGCAACACGACCGGCGCATCGATGCCGAAGCGCACCAGGAACGCCCAGCGGATGCGCGCCATGCCGGTGGTGTCGTCGAGTGGCTGCAGCAGGATGTAGCCGCGACTGACCGCCTTGGGCAGGTCGACCGCTTCCTTCTTTCGGGTGTTGAGCGTGATCCGCATGACCGCCTGCTCGTCTGCTTGCGGCAGGTTGCGCGGGTAGCCCGTGCCATCGATCGGGCGTTCGGTGCCATCGGGCTTGCGCAGCCGGATCACGGCTTTGCCGCATGAACATTCGAGGTGCACGCGCAGCGGCACGTGCGGCGCGCCGAGTTGCGACAGGTCGAGTTCGAACTCGTGCTCGCGCTGCTCGCCATGCGGCACGATGCCGAAGTCGTGGTCGAGGATCAGGCGGGCCTTCTGCTTGGAGCCAACTTTGTCAGCGATCGCCGGAACGCCGGTCCCAGTGCTGTGCCCGGCACCCATTGAGCGGTCGCTACCGTCGATAGAGGAGCCCGAACTGCCACCCGCAGCCGTCTCGGAGCACGAGGTGAACAGAAACGGCAGGGCGACTAGGGTTAGCAACAAGAGGCGCATGCTGGGCCAATAGTAAGGCAAGAACGCGACGCAACGCTCTGGTTGCTGCAGAAGTCGCGCGATGTACATGCTCGCGGCCGCTTCCTAGGTGGAGAAGCGGCCGCGAGCGGTTGCCGGAGTGTCTGCCAGATAGGAGCACCCGACGGGCCAAGTGCCCGAAACTTGCGAAGCGCCGATGCCATCGCAGTTGGTCTGCTGGCCGTGGCGGGCGACCACTATGGATCTGGTGCCAGCGCCATGGCACGCGTGCCATATACCGCGAATCAAGAGATCGAAATGCCGTGTCGCTTCAGCTTCCTGTGCAGCGTCGTGTAATCGATGCGCAGGGTTCTGGCCGCGGCTGCCTTGTTGCCATCACAGGCCGCGAGCGTCTGAGTCAGGATCTCCGCCTCCAGCGCGTCCGTTGCGTGCTGCAGACGTTTTGCCAGTGGTTGCTCCGGGTCGATCGAGGTCAACAGTGACACCGCCGGGGCGGGCGTGGTCGCGCGATCGGCGATGCCAACATCGGCCTCGTCGAGTTCGCTGTTGGTTGCCATCAGGACCATGCGGCGCACGGCGTTGCGCAGCTCCCGCAAGTTGCCTGGCCATGGATAGCGCGCGAGGGCCTGTTCGCCGGCGGGCGTGAAGCCGTCAACCCGACGGCCCATCTCGACGTTGGCCGCCGCCAAGAACGTGCGTGCGAAGTGCACGATATCTTTCGGACGTTCTCGAAGCGCCGGCATGGCGACGGTGAACTCGGCAATGCGGTGGTAGAGGTCGACGCGGAATCGGCCCGCTTCGATGTCGACTTGCAGATCCGCATTGGTCGCCGTCAGCAAGCGGGCGCGAAACGGCACCGGCTTGTTGCCGCCGACCGGCACGATGACGCGTTCTTGTAGTGCGCGCAGCAGCTTGGCCTGTAGCGGCAGCGGCAGGTTGCCGAGCTCATCAAGGAACAGCGTGCCGCCGTCCGCCATCGTAAACAGGCCTTGGCGGCTGCGGTCGGCGCCGGTGAACGCGCCGCGTTCGTGGCCGAACAGTTGGCTTTCTAGCAGGTGCTCCGGCAGCGCGCCGCAATCGATGGCGACGAACGGTCCGCTCCGCAATGGCGACAGGTGGTGGATGGCGCGGGCGGCAATCTCCTTGCCGGTGCCGGACTCACCTGTGATCAGCACCGAGACGGTGTCTTGTTGCGCCACGATTTCGAGCGTGCGGCGCAGCTCTTGGGCGATTCGACTCGGGCCGAAGTCGAGCGGCGTGGTTGCTTGCGCGTCGCGCAGTTGTTGCACCTCGCGGCGCAGCGCGTGCTGCTCGGCGGCGCGGTTGACCGACAGCTTGAGCCGTTCTTGGTCGAATGGCTTGGCCTGGTAATCAAACGCGCCTTCCTTGATCGCGTCGACCGCGGTCGCCAGATCCTCGACGGCGCTGAGCAAGACGACTGGCAGATCATTGAAGCGCCGGCGCACCGAGCGCAGCAGCTCAAGACCGGAGATCTCGGGCATGCGCATGTCGCTGAGCACGACGTCCGGCAGCTGGCCCGAGTCGTCCGCTTGTTGCAGAATCTCCAGCGCCTGCTTGCCGTGTTCGGCCTCCTGCACCTCGAAGCCTTCGTCTTCGAACAGTCCGCGTAACACCCAGCGCATGTCTGGTTCGTCGTCAACGATCAGCAGTTGGTGGCGGGCCATGAGCTCCCTTCATCGACGGTTACGGCGCTGGCTGGCAAGGTCATCGCGCTCGGTAGCCACAGCACAGCTCGGGCGCCGCCGCGATAGCGGGGATAAAGCCGCAGCTCGCCGCCAAGTTCGCTGGCAATGCGGCGGCAGCTGACAAGTCCGAGTCCGGTGCCCGATGCCTTGGTCGTGAAGAACGGTTGGAACAGGCCGTTGCGCACCTTGGGGGGGAGGCCGCAGCCGCGGTCGTTGATGATCAGCGCGACGCGGTTGCCAAAGACGCGTGCCTGCAGGCGAACCTCACTGTGTTGTTCGCACGCCTGCAGCGCGTTGAGCACCAGGTTCATCAGCGCTTGCGCTAACAGCGTGCGGTCGACGCGGATGGTCGCGGCTGTGGACGCTGGTGCAACGGCAAAATGGATGGCCCGGCGGTGGGCTTCGACGTGCAGTAGCTCTTGCACTTCGGTCAGCGCATCGATGGCGTCAAGGTTGATGGGGTCGGGTTGCTTTGGCTTGGCTAGATCGATCAAGCTGGCAATCGTCTCGTCGGCCTTATCGATGTTGCGGCGGATGACGTTGGTGTGTTCGGCGACTTCTTCAGGCGTGCGCGGCCGTCGACACAGCGACTCGGCAGTGCCCTTCACGATCGTCAACGGATTGCGCAAGTCGTGCGCGATGCTCGCCGCAAGTTCGCCGAGCATGGCTAGGCGGTCGGCTTCGACCAGGCGTATCTCAAGCTCACCGTGCGCGATCTCGGCACGCTGTAGTTCGCTTTGTTGCCGCTTGGAGTCGGCCGCGAGCAGGCCGTGACTCTTGATGACTTCGGGAATCCACAGCATCAGGCCGTACGAGATCAAGGTCGTGCCAAGCAAGAACCACGCGCCGCGTTCACAGGTCATGCGCAAGTAGACCGCGGCGGAATGATCGGCTTCGACGCCGCTGAAGTGGATCGTCGCGGCGAGGGTGTAGCCGAGCCAGAGCACTAAGAAGCCTCCACAGATCAACCGCATTGGCTGGGAGTGTAGAGCTGGGCTCGCCTTGCGGGTTCGCCAGAAGAACCACGTCAGTAGCGCGAAGTAGGCCGGCTTGATTAGCACAGCGAACTGCAGTGGAGGATCGGGCCAGGCCAACAGCACCGTCAGTAGCGTCAGCAGCGCACAGCTAGTGCGGGCGCCCGGCAGGCGGTAACGCTGGGTGCTGCTGTCGACGGGAGCCATGCTGAGCATATCGGCATGGCAAGGGGCGCAGCCGTGACCTACTCTTCTTCTTCTTCTTCTTCTTCTTCAGCTAGCAGAGCGCCCGTGCCAGCTACGCGTGGGCTCCTGCCAGCCAGCCGTGTCTGAAGTTGCCTGGCGAACTGCTTAACGATCGGCTGCATCCGGGGGCCGGGGCAGGCAGTGTTCTTGAAGTCGCTGTGGCAGAACAGCGCGTCGCCACCAAACCGGTAGTGACGCATCATCTGCACCACCAGCTGTTCCATCGATTGCACCTGGGCGTTCGTTGGTCCTTGCCCGTCCTTATGCTGGCGCATGAAGTTGCCTAGCAGGCAGATGCCGATGTTGCCGATGTTGTTGTTGCCGCTGGCATGGGCACCTTGGTAGCGCAGTTCGCGTCCTTCCCAGATACGGCCCGAAGGGTCGATCAGGAAGTGATAGCCAATGTCGCCATACTCACGGCCCAACATGTGGTCGCGTTGGATCTTGCCAATCTGCGTTGCTGCAGCGCGAGGCCGCGTGTCGCGGATATAGACCGCCGAATGGTGGATGGTGACGCGTCGCGGCCGCTGCATGCGATCGAGGTTACGACCGTTGGGCGGCATGGGCCGCCAACTTGAGCGTGGCTCGACGGCCACCCGGCCCCAGGCTGGTCCGTGCGATTGCGTTGGCAGCACGGCGGGCAACAGGCGTCGTTGCAGTTCGGGGTCGAGAGCTAGTTCGCGGGCGCGATTGCGATCGTAGTTGCCGCGCCCCTCGGTGCCCATCAACCGGAAGGCTTCCGCTCGTAGATAGCGCGCGAAGGATTCGTCATTGGCGGACGGCTTGCCCGCCGCATAGAGAACTTGCGCCGAAGTGTCGAGCGCTGCTTGCGGTTGCTTGAGCTGCAGTTCGAGCCACGAGCGGCGCAGCAAGGCCGGGGCGGTGCGCGCAGCGGCGAGATGCTGAGCCTCGATGTCAGGGGCGAGTTGGCCTTGCGCAAAGATCGAACGTGCCGAAACCGTAGTGGGCTCGGAGTAGCTGGGCCGCTGCTGTCGGGCCGTGCTGATGCAGCCGGCCAGCGTGATGAGTAGTAGCAGCAGGAGGCTGTGACGCAGCAGTTGCACGCTGGTCACGTTCCGTCGCGGGGCAGTGAGCGTAGCCTGTTCCGTCTGTCCCTGATCCAAACTGCTCTGATCCAAACTGCTCTGCTCCAGACTGCTCTGCTCCAGACTGTTACGGCGGCCACGATTTCGGCAGTCCATTTGCGCTGTCCACAGCGGCAATCCACGTTTGGGACGCGTGCCTAATTGCGAGTCGCCATGCGTGCCCTGCCATTCCGTTCGGAATTGTCGGTTGATCACTAGCCCAGCCCTCCAGCGAACGATGACATCGGAGTTTCCGGGCCATTCGCCGCCGCGACGGAAAGGCTAGCCGGTGCTGCAATCTGGTGCCACCGTGAGTTTGGCTGCGGACCACGGCCATACCGGATGCCCACGAAATCATGGGACTGCTTTGTGCGTAGGTTCAGGCTGAGCGGCCGACTAGTCGATAGGCCAAGTGCACACGCCAATTGCCCATGTTCGCACAGGCCTCCATCAAACTCATTGGTCCGATGGACCATCTCCGCCTCGTCTGGCAGACCGGCGAGACTCTGCTTGACTCCGTTGTCTTCGACGAAGATCCAGAAGGGACTCGCTACAACATCCTGCTAGCTCTTCAAGAGATGGTGACCAACGTGCTGCGGCACGGTTACCAACTCGATGAACAGAAGCCGGTCGAAGTGATCTTCGAACTGACGGATGACAAGCTGCAAGTCGAGCTACGCGATCAAGGCCCGTGCTTCGATCCGCTTGCCTATGACTCGGAGGAATCAGAGTTCGATATGGGTATGCCGACGGAAGTGGGCGGCTTTGGAATACGCATCGCACGCATGGTCATGGACGATGTGCAATACCGACGCGATGACGGTTGGAACTGCCTGCGTCTGACGAAGTGTGTGCGAGTGATCGTCAATACCTAAGGGCTTCGTGGCGATTCATCCCGATTCCAATGCACTGCTGAAGGCCATTCCTCTCGTGCTCGAGGGGGTCTCAGTGGATGTGCTCGACACTGACGGCGTCAGTTCAGCCAGTTTTGGCAGCAAGCAGGCCAATGCCCAGGAAGTTCGTATCAATGTGCCGAGTGGCGCCTTGGTGGCCTCCATTTGCGCTGAAGATCCGTCGCTCGAATTGGTCCGCTCGCTGTTGACGTCCATCGCCGAGCGTGAGCGGTTAGAAAGCGACATGGAGAGCATGAACGGCAGCGCGCTGCGTTTGCTCGAGCAAGTCTCCATGATGGGTGAGGCGCTGCCGCGGCTGTCTGCTGGCGGCGACGATACGGAAATCGCTGCGCTAGGTGCACGTGCCTGCCACCGCGCTGCCAGTGTGCAACGGGTCGTCTATGTGGCTGGAGATCCGCAAAAGGAATACTGCGACGTGGTCGTACACGATGCTGGGGAAACCGGTCGTGGCCTCGTTGATACCGGGATCGAATTAGATCCCATGCAGCCGGTCACTGGCTTGCTGCAAGAGATCCTGTCGGCTGATGGGGTCTTGCTGCGAAGCGTTCCCGAAGGCGAGCATCTTGGCGAAGAGGGTTCGGTCGAATACCTGGCCGAACGGCAGGTTCTCGGTGTGCCGGTTACCTACGGTTCGGGCGAGAAGCGCGTCATTCTTGGTGCGCTGATCCTGATCGACCGCGCTAGCTCGCTGGCCGACGAAGACGATTCGACCGAAGCACTGCTCGGCAACGAAGAGGTCCAGGTCGCGGATTCGTTCGCCGCCATGCTCGGTGCCGTGCTCGGTGCACGCAAGGTCGCTGAGCTAGGCAAAGAACTGGCGATGGCGCAGACCATCCAACAGCAGATTCTGCCGGAAGGGCCGGTTGTATTGGCTGGCTTCGATGTCGCTGCGGACTACTTCGCCTGCGGTGCCGTTGGTGGTGACTACTACGACTACCTGCAGTTGTCGGACGGTCGCACGATGGTCGTCGTTGCCGACGTCTCCGGCCACAACCTCGCGTCCGGCATGGTCATGGTCGGAGCGCGCGCCATGTTGCGCACGATGGCGCTGGTGCACGATCAGCCAGAGCAGGTGTTCTCGCGTGTCGCGGACTTGATGTACGAGGACCTGACCCGCACCGAACGATTCCTAACGGCTGCTGCAGTTGCACTACAGCCGAATGGCCGCACCGTTGACTACGTCAGTGCTGGCCACAATGACCTGATGGTCTACCGCGCCAAATCCGACTCGGTCGAACGACTCGAGAGTGAAGACGTCATTCTCGGCTTCTTGCCCAAGCCGGAATACAGCGCCCGCCAACTGCAGTTGGAGCCGGGCGACTGCATCCTGCTCTACACGGATGGCATTCCCGAAGCGGTCGACCAGGTCGGTGAGATGTACGGCGAAGACCGACTCTCACAACTGTTTGCCCAACTCGCGCCCAATCACACAGCCCAACGCATCCTTGATGGCATCATGCAGGAACTCGATGTGTTCCGACGTGGCCAGATGGGCACCGATGACGTGACTGCGGTAGTGATCCGCTGCACAGACGAAGGAAACAAACGATGAGTCAGCACAAGATTTTGGTCGTCGACGACGAGCCGTTCATCTGCCGATCGCTGACCTTCGTTCTGAAGAAGGGCAACTACGAGGTTCTGGAAGCTCGCAATGGTGAAGAGGGGCTTGCGGCCATCCGTGAGCACAAGCCAGACCTGGTGTTCCTTGACGTGATGATGCCGAAGATGGATGGCTTCCAGGTGACGCAAGAAGTGCGCGCCGACTCGACGCTCGACGCAGTCAAGATCATCTTGTTGACGGCGAAAGGCCAGGAGTGTGATCGTGAGGTCGGCAAGACGGCCGGCGCCAACGACTACATGACCAAGCCGTTTAGTCCGTCGAAGATCCTCGATCGCGCCCGCGAGATTCTGGGCAGCTGAGCAGGTAGTGATAGGCCGCAGGGTGACGACCTGCAGGTGGCCGTGCACGCTCGCGCCATATAATCCCCAGGGAGCATCGGGCCTGCTCACTAAGCTGTACATTGCTCATAAGCGAATGTGAGCTAACAGTTTGAATTCATCAAACTGTTCTGTCGAACGCCGATTACTGGATCGTCCGGCGGTCTTGATGGGCAGCTGGAGGCAAAATTTGGTGGGTCCTGCAATTCTACGGTAGGGTCAGATGCCTAGGGCCAGGTAAGGCCATTCACCTCACCCTGATGAGCGGTGCCCTAGGTTTGCTCGATGGCGCATCAGTTGGAAATCAATGCGGCATCGTCTCCGGCTTGAAATTCAAACCAGTAACCACGTTAAAGCACAGCCTCTTCTCGGGTCTGGCACTTGCGTCCGTCGCAGCTGCCCAGACGCCTATCGCCATGCCGGCGTTCAACAACACCTATACCGCCAGCCAAACCCGCGGGTTTTGGTTCCAGGCGCCGGTCGCCTGCGTGATCACGGGGCTCGAAGTCCCGAACGAAGCAGCGCTTGCGTTCCAGGTGGTGGAAGTCCTCGATCTGGGCGCGGTCGCACCAACCGGCACCGTCACTCCTGTCGCGCAGCTCTTCTACGACAACACGTCGGCTGCTGGCACGCAACTCACCACCAGCATCCTGCTGACTGCTGGCAACTGGTATGGAATCTTAGGCGCCTGCAACCCAACGCAGGGTGACACGTCGCACTCCAACTCCTATGGCGCGACGGCTGCGTTCTCGACGACCATCCTCGGCAATACCGTGCCTTTAACGCGTTTAACCGCGGGCGCAATCGCTAGCACAGGAGGGGCGCCGACGGTCGGCATCGCAACTAGCGGTCAGATTGCCCGCGTCTTAGTCGACATCGTTCCAGCGACCGGCGTGTTCGCTGGATTCAGCGCGACGCCAACCAGTGGCAGCAGCCCGCTAACGGTCAACTTCACGGACGCGACCTTGTCGAATCCGAATCCCATCTCTTCATGGGCGTGGGACTTCGACAACGACGGGATCGTCGACTCGACCGTCCAGAACCCGACGCACGTCTACACAGACTGCGGCGTGTTTGACGTCAGCCTTACCGTCTCCGACGGTGCGGTATCCTCGACCGAGACCAAGGTCGGGTTGATCTCGGTCGACCCATTGGTTACGGACTTCACGGCGACGCCGACGGCTGGCGCAGAACCGCTGATCGTGACCTTTACGGACACCTCGTCAGGTGGCTCAGCCATCCCGATCTTGTGGGAGTGGGACTTTGATAACGACGGCATCACGGACGACTTCACGCAGAACCCGGTATGGGCGTTCATGGGGGGCACCTACTCGGTTTCCTTGTCAACGACCTTCGCCTGCGCCGCCGGTATCTTCACCGTGACGGAGACCAAGACCGACCTGATCCAATCCTTGGGGGCGACGCAAAACTCCCAAGGCGCGGAGCTGTTCGAGTTCCAGTTCAATGAAGTGCGCCATGCCGAAGTCGACAACGCATCCTCGACGACCGCCGGCCCCGGATCCGCTACTGTAAACATTGCCAACTGGCAAGTCGACGCCGGTCGCGTTGGCTTCAAGGGTGACGGCGCAACCGGCGCACTCGGCAATAGCGGACTCGTTGCGACGGGCTTCCCGCTCGACCAAAACGGCAGCATGACCATCGCATGGTGGCAGCGCATGACCGTGTCTTCCGGTACTGCGCTGGCGTACGCTTTTGGCGGAGCGGGCGGAAATTGGCGCACCTTCACGGGCGGCGTCGCCGCAAACACTCTTTGGTATCGCGGTAGCTCGATCGGCGATGTCCAGGCTGCCTACGATGTGCAGCTCAACCCAGGCGTCTGGGAACACATGTGCTTGGTTGTCGACGACGTCTTGGGCACGGCGGACTGGTACGCCAACGGTGTCTTGGACACCTCGACTGTGTTCGCACCCGGCACGCACACCGCGGTCAACACCGACTACCACGTCGGCTATCACACCAGCACGGCAAGCATCTACACCGATCACTACGACATGGATGACTATCGCCACTACAACCGGGCCTTGTCGGCTCTGGAAGTTACGGCGATGGCTGCTGGCCGTGAGAACGCCGCCGGCACGACGTATGGCAGTGGCTGCGCTGGCTCGGCCGGCACCCCGGAGATCTCCGCGACTGGTATCCCGGACGGTCAGGCCGGCAATCCAGGCTTCGCTGTCAACCTGGCAAGTGGTCAGCCCAACGCTCTTGCGTTTTTGGTGTTCGGATTGAATGCGTCAAATGTAGCTCTGCCGTTTGACGTGGGTCTGCTGCTTGGCCCGACCTTCGCCGGCTGCTTGGCCGAGACCAACCTGGAGGTTGGAGTCGCGGTCATCACGGATGGCGCCGGTTCGGCTTCGTCCACCTTCGCGATCCCTGGCGGTGGACTGTTCAATGGCCAGCACGTCTACGCGCAGTGGCTCGTGTTCGACACTACAGTGGGCGCCATTAGCAACGCGCTCGACATCAACATCGAGTAGTCATCAAGGCGCCTGCGCGCGCTTTGCGCGCGGGCTTCCGTCGTCTCAGTGTCGGCCGGGCACACGCCCCCCTGCGCTTCCTGTTGCCGTGATTGGCAATCACTCCATCGCCGCGGCGCGGTGATGTGCGACCGGTAATGCGTCGCGCGCCGATCAGCGTTGCCGTCGCGATGGCCGTGGTGCGGGCGCCTAGCCGATCGTGGGTTGTCTGGCCAGTCCGCTGGCCAGCTACTGGCCAGTCCGCTGGCCAGCTACTGGCCAGTCCGCTGGCCAGCTACTGGCCAGTAGCTCGTCAGGGCGCCGGCTACAAGCGGGCGAACCGACGTCTCTTCGAGGTTCGAGCTGCATCGGCGGCTGTCAGGTTGACAGGCGGACTCGCGTTGGCAGCTGCCAGAATGGCGTTCGAATGAGCCGTGGCATGCACCTAAGTCCTTATTGCACCGTCATTAGAGCCTCCGATCACGTTAGGCACGGCATTTGTCTTAGTGCAGCAGGTGCCTCGAAGTCCGAGGCGCAGTTTTCGTTGTAGATCGTCGGCGTGTTGCGCACTGCGTGGCATTGGCTGACCCCAGGAGTCAACTATGTCAAAGATCGTCGGAATCGACCTCGGAACCACCAACTCGGTTGTCTCGGTGATGGAGGGTGGTGAGCCGAAGGTCATCCCCAACATGGAAGGCGCGCGAACCACGCCGTCCGTGATTGCCTTCACCCCTAGCGGCGAGCGCCTGATTGGCGCGCCGGCCAAGCGCCAAGCGGCAACCAACCCGCACAACACGATCTACTCGATCAAGCGCTTCATGGGCCGTCGTCACAACGAGGTCAGCGGCGAAGAGAAGATGGTGCCGTACAAGATCGTCGGCGGTGACGACGAGCTCGTGAAGGTCGACATCAGTGGCAAGACCTACACGCCGCCCGAACTGTCCGCGATCATCCTGCGCGGCCTGAAGGAATCGGCGGAAGCCTACCTCGGCGAAACCGTCGACCGCGCGGTCATCACGGTGCCGGCGTACTTCAATGACAGCCAGCGCCAAGCGACCAAGGACGCCGGTCAGATCGCCGGCCTCAAGGTTGAGCGCATCATCAATGAGCCGACCGCGGCCGCTCTCGCCTTTGGCCTCGACAAGAAGTCGGCGGGCAAGAACACTAAGATCGCAGTCTTCGACTTGGGCGGCGGCACGTTCGACATCTCGGTGCTCGATGTTGGTGAAGGCGTCTTCGAAGTGAAGGCTACCAACGGCGACACCCACCTCGGTGGTGACGACTTTGATGAGCGCATCATCCAGTGGCTCTGTGACAACTTCCAGAAGGCCAACGGCATTAACCTGCGCACCGACCACATGGCGCTGCAGCGTCTGAAGGAAGCCGCCGAGAAGGCCAAGGTGGAACTTAGTTCCGCGACCCAAACGTCGATCAACCTGCCGTTCGTGACGATGGACGCGACTGGTCCGAAGCACCTCGCTGAGAACTTGACGCGCGCGCAGTTCGAGCAAATGTGTGAAGACCTGTTCGAGCGTTGCCGCGGCCCGGTGCTGCGCTGCCTCGAAGACGCCAAGATGAAGCCGTCCGACATCGACGACTGCATCCTGGTCGGTGGTTCGACGCGAATGCCAAAGATCCTTGACGTCGTCAAGGAGATCTTTGGCAAGGACGCCAACCGCTCGGTCAACCCGGACGAAGTCGTGAGTCTTGGAGCAGCAATCCAAGGTGGCGTGCTCGGTGGCGAAGTCAGTGACGTGCTGTTGCTCGACGTTGCGCCGCTGTCGCTCGGCATCGAGACGCTCGGTGGCGTTATGACCAAGCTGATTGAGCGCAACACGACGATCCCGACCAGTCGCAGCCAGACGTTCTCGACTGCTGCTGACAACCAGCCGGGCGTGGACATCCACGTTCTGCAGGGTGAGCGCGAGTTCGCCAACGACAACCGCACGCTCGGTCGCTTCAAGCTCGACTCGATCCCGGCAGCTCCACGCGGCACCCCGCAGATCGAAGTGACGTTCGACATCGATGCCAACGGCATCCTGTCGGTCGCCGCCAAGGACAAGGGCACCGGTAAGGAGCAGAAGGTCACGATCGAAGTCGGCTCCGGCCTCAGCAAGGAAGAGGTCGACAACATGGCGGCCGACGCCGAAGCGAACGCCGAGGGCGATAAGAAGCGCCGCGAGCTCGTCGACCTTAAGAACCAAGCCGATTCGATGGTCTACCAGGCCGAGAAGCAGGTGAAGGAAAACGGCGACAAGCTCGACGATGACAACAAGCAAAAGCTCGAGGCCGCGATCGCCGACCTGAAGAAGGAAATGGAAGGCGAAGATGCCGAGAAGTTGAAGGCCTCGATCGAAGCCTTCGAGAAGGTGTTCCAAGAAGCTGGCGCGGCGATGGCCGGTGCCGCTGGCGGCGAAGCCGGTCCGGCGCCGGGTGAAGGCGAAACTGCGGGTGCTGCCAGTGGTGGCGCCGCCGCGGACGACGACATCAAGGACGCTGACTTCGAAGTCAAGTAGGGCGGGCTGACGCTCGCCTGGTAGGTGGGTGAGTGCGTTGGCCGATGGCCAACGCGTCACCTTCTCCTGCTTCTGCCGCCGGTGTCGCGTGTCCTCATGCCGCCTGCGTCGGGCCCGCTGCCGCGCGTGGCCAACTGCCGCATTCGGACTTAGCGTTGACCCACGTGCTCTTTGATCCGTCGGGGTTCGTCATTCAGGCGAGCAATCGCACCACGGTCACGTTCTCGCTCTGAGCGAATGGCGGGCGCGGAGGGCCGCTGTTGGCCCTGGCTCGATTGTCTTGTGGTTGCCAATCGTGG
>JBNMNW010000041.1:0-27536 GCA_051278165.1 Planctomycetota bacterium
CCTGTTGATGGACGAGCCGTTCGGCGCTCTCGACCCGCTCACCCGCGGCGAGTTGCTGTCAGAGCTTCAGTCGTTGTTCTCGAACCTTGGCAAGACGGTGCTGCTCGTGACGCACGATCTCAACGAAGCGTTTGCGCTTGGCCAACGAGTCTCGGTGATGCACGAGGGGCACTTGATCCAGACGGGATCGCGTCAAGACTTGATGCGGAATCCGGCGACCGAGTTTGTCGCCAACTTCGTCAAGACCGCCCACGGAGGTGCCAATTGAGAGCTCTATTGGCGAGTTGCGTACTGGTCGCTTCGCTAGTGTCGCAGGACACCATCCGCATTGGCGCGAAGAGATTCACCGAGTCCGCGGTGCTGGCGGAGTTGATGGCGCAAACCATCGAAGCGCACACGGATCTCTTGGTCGAGGTTAAGACGGGCCTCGGCGGAACGATGATCTGTTGGAGCGCGCTGACGACCGGCGAACTTGACATCTACGCTGAATACACCGGCACTGGCTGGGCGACGATCCTTGGGCAGACGAACAAGCTTACCGATCCATTGCGCACGTTCTTCGAGGTGCGCCGTCGGTTCCGTGACGAGCACGACGCGCATTGGCTTGAGCCGTTTGGCCTCAACAACACCTACGCGCTTGCGATGCGCGAGTCGACGGCTGAAGAACTCGGTGTTCGCCGCATCTCGGATCTCGTCCGTCATCAGCGCGATTTACAGGTCGGTTTCGGCAACGAGTTCGGCAGCCGCATCGATGGCTACCTTGGTCTTAAGGCCGCGTATGGATTGAAGTTCTCGAACTTGACGACCGTCGATCACGCGTTGGCCTATGAAGCGATCGAGTCGGGTTCGATTGACTTGATGGATGTCTATTCGACCGACGGCAAGTTGCTGCGGTTTGAGTTGCGCGTGCTGCAAGACGACCGCCAGTTCTTTCCGCCCTACAACGCGGCGCCCGTGGTTCGTGGGGCAACCCTGCGCAAGCATCCTGAGATTGAAACGGCGCTAGCCAAACTGGCCTTCAGGGTCTCAGACCTAGATGCGCAAGCGCTCAACTACATCGTCGATGCTGAAGGGATCTCGCCGGCAGATGCGGCGACGGCGTTCTTGGAGATCGAAGGGCTGATCGACGGCGTATCAACCTCAGCTGTTGCTGCGCGGCGTGCATTCACCCGTTTCAGGAAGGCGCCGCCAGCGCCGGGATCGGCCGTCGCATCTCGGCCGGGGTTCTGGAAACTCTTATCAACGCAGTATGGCCGGGTGTGGAAATTGCTGCTTCAGCACGTTGGCTTGACGTTGGCAGCCGTGCTGTTTGCCATCTTGGTTGCCGTGCCGGCTGGCATAGCCATCGTGAGCCGGCGTCGCTTGCGTCGTTGGTTGCTCGGGTTCGCTGGTCTGCTGCAGACCATCCCAAGCTTGGCACTACTTGCGTTTCTGATTCCGCTCATTGGTCTCAACGCACGGAACGCGATCGTGGTCCTGTTCCTGTACGCCTTGTTGCCGATCCTACGCAATACCTTCACCGGCATCAGTGGAGTGGCGCCGGACCTGATCGACGCCGCCCGCGGCATGGGCATGCGGCCACGAGAAGTGTTGTGGCGAGTGCAGTTGCCGCTCGCGATGCCGACAATCATGGCGGGTATCCGAACGGCGGCCGTGATTGGCGTCGGTGTCGCAACGCTCGCCGCCTACATTGGTGCCGGCGGTCTCGGTGGTCTGATCTTTGATGGTATCTCGTTGCTGGATACCAACCTGATCTTGTTGGGCGCGATCCCCGCCGCGGCGTTGGCCGTAACGACGGACATGCTGCTCGGTCGGCTAGAATTGAAGCTGCGTTCGCCTGGCGTTTCTTAGCCGAGCCCGGTGCCTAGCCGAGCCCGGTGCCTCGCCGCGAGCATTGCTTTGTTGCGGGCTATGCCGGCGCGACGCGGAACTCGGTCGCCTTGATCGCTGCCCAAACGTCGCCACCGCCATCGAGATCAAGGTCTGAAACGGCCGATTCAGTGACCTCTGCAACGATTGGCAGATCGCCACCCAGCCTCACTCGGATGCAGTCTAGGGCGCGTTCGACGGCAACGACTGGCGCTTGGAACACGTTGCGGGGCGAGCCAGCAGGGCGTTCTCGGAACAGCGCGACCGCCCGCGGATGCACGGTTGCGATGGCCGTGCCATCATGTGCTGTGCCCACGATGATCTTGGCTCCGTTCGCCACGGTCAGCACGTTGCCCGCGCACATGCCGCGGAAACAGTTGAGCCCGATCAGGTCCGCGACGTAGCGCGAGGCAGGCTTGGAGCCCAGCTCGTTGATGGTTCCGGTTTGCACGATGCGTCCCTGTTCGAGCACCGCGATGCGATCTGCCAACGCCAACGCATCACCGATGTCATGTGCGACGATCACGCACGAACCGCCGAACGACTTCAGTTGCGTTTGCAGTGTGCGCCGCAGCTCTAGCCGTGCGGTTGCATCCGCCGCGGCTAGCGGTTCATCCAGCAGCAGCAGCTGTGGTTTGATCGCCAGCGCTCTCGCCAAGGCAACCCGCTGCGCTTGGCCACCCGACAGTTCGTGCGGGCGAGCATTGCGATAGTCGAACATGCCGATGCGCTCCAGCCAGTAGCGTGCGACGGCGCGGGCGAGCTTCTTCTTGATGCCCTTGTTGGTCAGTCCGAACGCGACGTTGTCGAGTAACCGCAGGTGTGGGAACAGCAAGTGATCCTGAAACACCACGCCGACATTGCGCTGCTCAGGCGGCACGAACACGGCGCCAGGACCGCCATCCACGAGCTTGCTGGCAAGTTTGATCTGGCCGCTGTCGATGTCTTGCAGGCCCGCGAGCGTTCGCAGCACGGTCGACTTGCCAGCACCATTCGGGCCGAGCAGCGCGAGCGTCTCGCCGTCACCGACTTGTAAGGTGACGTCGAGCTTCAGATTGCCGCGCGTCGCGGTGAAGGTTGCGTCGACGTTCATCGCGAGGGGAACCATTGTCGACGGAGGCAGAACAGCACGACGGCGGACACGACGAGCAGGATCAAGCTCAGTGCGATCGCCGCATCAGGCTTGGCTTCGAAGGCGTGATGAATGGCTAGCGGCATCGTGCGGGTGCGGCCTTGGAAGCTGCCGGCGAACGTGATTGTGGCGCCAAACTCGCCAAGCGCGCGCGCCCAGGCAACCAGCAGCCCGGCGCGCACCGACGGTGCGATCATTGGCAGGGTGACAGTGCGGAACGTGCGCCAGGGGCCGGCGCCTAGCGTGGCGGCTGCCTCTGCGTAGCGCTGGTCAAAGCCACGCAGTCCAGCTTCGACCGTTAGCACGAAGAACGGCATCGCCACGTAGGTGGTCGCGAGCACCACGCCAGTCGTGGTGAACGGCACTTCGATCCCGAACCAGCGATGCAGCGAGCCGCCGACGAGGTGGTTCTTGCCGTAGATCAACAGCAACGCGAGGCCGCCGACGATCGGTGGCAGCACCATCGGCAGGGTCGCAAACACACGCACGGTTGTGCGCAGGGCATCGTTACCGTGCGCCAGCCACATCGCTAGCGGTAGTCCTAGCACGAGGCACAGCAGAGCCGAGGCTAGTGAGCACTCAAGCGATAGCGATAGCGCATCGATGGTTGCGTCATCGGTAATCAGTGGCCACAGCTCGCCCCACGGGGTTGCCGTCAACAGCCCGATCAGCGGCAGCAAGAACAGCAGCGCCGCAATCGCGGCGGGCACCATCAGCCACGCAGGCATCGCAGTGCGTGCACGGCTCACGGTTTGCCGAACCCATGGGACGCGAGGATGGCTTGGCCCGCTGGCCCGGTAACGAACGCAACGAAGGCCGCACCGAGTGAGCCGTGCGTGCCTGTCGACAGCGGCGCAATCGGATACCGCGTGAGGATGTTCTGATGTTTAGGAATGGCCACTTGGTGGATTTGGGTTCCGAGTGCCCCGTCTTGGTGCGCCTCTGCCCGTGCATCGGTGGCGTAGACAATACCGGCGTCGGCGACGCCAAGGCGAACCTTGCTGATAACAGCTCGCACGCTCGGTTCATCGGATCGCGACTGCACCTGCACGCCCGCCTTCTGAAGAGCTTTACGCGCATAGCGCCCGGCCGGCACGTTTGGCCCGCACATCAACACTCCGATACCAGGTGCCTGCAAATCGGCGAGCGAACGGATTGCGTGTGGGTTGCCGTATGCCGTGATGATGATGAGCTGGTTGCCGGCGAAGTTGATTGGCACCGCACTCGTCTGTCCTGCGTCGACCACGCGCTGCATCTGGATGTCATCTGCTGAGGCGAACACGTCTGCGGCAGCACCTTCCCTCAGTTGCAGGACCAATCGTGGTGTGCCGGCGCAGTGCAGCTCGACCTCGACGCCGGGGTTCTCAGCTTCAAACGCGACCGTCAACTCTTCGAACGACCTCGTCAGTGAAGCCGCGGCGAAGACGCGAACCCGCGGTTTGCTGCTGTCGGAGCAGCCCAGCGTGGCCAGCAGGGCGGCCACTGTTGTGATTCTGACCCAGGCGATCATGACGCCCATTCATAGCCGACAGCTGGGTTTGGCGCAGCCAAATGCCGGTCTCGGAAAGCTTCCTGATGGAACGTCCCAGCGTCCGCGCCCACCCCCTGCTATCGTCGAGGGATGAGTCAGATCAAGCAGGTGAGCAAGTGAAGTTGGGCCGGATAATCTCGTGGCTGCTAGCTGCGTTGCCGATGGCTGCCGCTGGCTACTGGGCATCGTTTGCAGCGCGCATGCCGGAAGCCGTCGCCGACCGCGTCGCGCTTGGCGAAGTTACGCCCCGGTGGGACTTCGCAAATTGGGGCGACACAGCATCCGAGCCGATGCATGTCATGGCTCGCGCCGTGCACCTAGGTGCGCTGCAGGTGCCGACTGCGACGCTGCAGTCGGTCGTGTGGGTTAACTTGCTGCTCGTGCTGCTGACCCTCGCGGCATTGTGTGACGTCATGCGCCGCGCGTTCCCGACGACTAAGGGATGGGGCCCGGTCGCCTTCGCCGTGTTCGGATTGCTGGTCGCCTCGCCGGCGTTCGGCAGCAACTGGCTGCATGGCGAACGGCTAGGTTTGCTGTTCGTGCCGATGCTGTTGGTTACCGCGCTGGGTTGGTTGCATGCCAACGGTCGGTTTGCTGGTCGCGCGATCTTCGTGTTCCTCGTCGCAGCCATCGCGCCGTGGTTCCACATCCACGGCGTGGTAGTCGCAACCGCGTTGATCCCCGCGATGTTTAGCGCCGCCAACTCTGCCGGTAGCCAGCGTCGCATGGTCTGGCTGGGCGTGTTGCTCGTGCTCGGCGATGTTGCGGCCGTCTTCAGCTTGCGCACGGCAGGCGGCCTTTCGGTTGCCGGTGCTGACTGGTTTGCCGCGTGGACCAGCGCACCATTGGACACGCTGTTGGCGTTGTTCGCTGCGACGGGCCAGGCTTGGCTTGATCTGCTGCCGACGACATCGCTCGACGATCAGGTGATCGGCGGTGCTTGCTGGCTGTTGCCGATCTTGCTGCTGTGTTGTGGCAACCGTTCGAGCGAAGCTCGTGCCGCGGCCGCGCCGTGGTGGAGTTGCGTGGTGTTTGGCTTGCTGGTCATAGTCATCAACGGCGTTCGCTACGAGTTCAACCCACCAGTCGGAACCTTGCGCGAAGTGACCTTCGGTGCGTTCTTGCTGCCAATAGGCTTGGTCGGTTTGCTGGCCGCGCGATTTGGCACCACGATGTTGTCGCTAAGTGTCGGTGCGTTTGCCGTGCTCGCAGTGCAAGACTGGCAGACAGGTCTCGAAGATCTGCGCATGGCGCGAATGCGCACCCAGCAAGTTGAGGCAGCGATGATTGTGCCGGCCGCCGCGGGCGCCACTGCTTCGCCAGTTCGTAACGATGCGGAGTTGCAGTTGCTGATCGAGCGCAAGTGGGTGCCCGCAGCGCAACGATTGTCGGAGTCCGATGTGCTGTTGCAGTTCGCGGCGCCATCGACGGATGCCATCGGTCGAATCACCGGTGGCGATGCCAAAACCGTTCACGGCGTCTTGCGCAGTTCGCTGCGTCACGCGACGGCACAGTGGATCGCGTTGGTTGCGAAGATTGGCGAAGATGCGCCGCGGATCGTTGGCTACGCCCAGCCGAAGATTGACCAGCTAGCGCGCAACATCGTTTGGCGCATGGAACTGTCCGAGGCGCTGCCTGAGGGGGCCCAAGTTCGCGCTATGGGTCTACGGGTTGCAGAGCGCTCGTTCGTGCCGCTAGGCGCGTCGTTCATTCTGCAAGCCGGCAAGCTTGCGGTGGTGGGCGGCTAGCTAGCAGCCAGCGAGCATGGACTCGCTGGCAGGCGCGCGCCAGTCAGGCGGCAGCGCCGCTAGACGTTGCAGCGCCGCTAGGCATTGCAACGCCGCTAGACGTTGAATCTGAAGTGCAGGACATCGCCGTCGGCGACGACGTATTCCTTGCCTTCGATTCGATAGACGCCCTTCTCGCGAGCTACGGCAACACTGCCGCATTCGATAAGGGCGTCGTAGGCCACTGTTTCGGCCTTGATGAAGCCGCGCTCGAAATCGCCGTGGATGACACCAGCAGCCTTCGGCGCGGTGTCCCCGGCGCGAATCGTCCAGGCGCGAACTTCTTGCTCGCCAGCTGTGAAGTAGGTGCGCAGGCCAAGCAGGTGGTAGGTCGCGCGGATCAGCAAGCCGGTGCCACTCTCGTCGACGCCGAGGTCCGTCAGGAACGCCTTAGCGTCCTCTTCGGATAGGTCGACCAGGTCGCTCTCGATCTGTGCCGAGATCACGATTGCTTCGCAGTTGAGCGTCTTGGCCGCGTATTCGCGCACCTGCTTTACGAACGCGTTGTTGTCCGCGTCGGCAAGTTCGTCGTCCTTGACGTTGCACGCGAAGATGACCGGCTTCTGCGTCAGCAGTTGGAAGTGCTTGGCGACGGCCAGCTCTTCCTTGGTCATCTCGCACAGGTAGGCCGGCTTGCCTTCGTTGAGTAGCGGCGCCAGCTTCTCAAGGATCGGCATCTCAAGTTGCGCTTCCTTGTCGCCGCGCTTGGCTTGCTTGCTTTGGCGGCTGATGCGCTTCTCTACGGACTCGAGGTCGGCCAGCACCAGTTCGGTGTTGATGACTTCGATGTCGCGCACCGGATCAACCGTGCCCGAAACGTGGTGCACGTCCTCATCCTCGAAGCAGCGCACGACCTGCACGATCGCGTCGACTTCTCGGATGTGGCTCAGGAACTTGTTGCCAAGACCTTCACCGGACGACGCGCCCGCAACCAGACCGGCGATGTCGACGAACTCAATCGTCGCGGGGATCACGACGTTGGTCTTCGAGATCACGCGCAGCGGCTCAAGCCGTGAGTCTGGCACTGTGACCACGCCGACGTTGGGGTCGATCGTGCAAAATGGGTAGTTTGCAGCCTGCGCGTTTTGGGTGCGCGTGATGGCGTTGAACAACGTCGACTTGCCGACGTTTGGGAGCCCGACGATGCCAGCTTGGAGTGCCATGGAGGTTAGGTGCGTTCGACTAGCGGTTGGCGACGAGTTCTTTGATCGCTTTGATCAGGGCCGGCACGACTTCGAACGCGTCGCCAACGATGCCGTAGTCGGCAACCTTGAAGATCGGCGCGTCGGCGTCCTTGTTGATCGCGACGATCGTGCGCGCGGTGCGCATGCCAGCGAGGTGCTGGATGGCGCCACTGATGCCGATTGCGAAGTAGAGCGGCGGGCTGACGACCTTGCCGGTCTGGCCAACTTGCTCAGAGTGCGGACGCCAGCCGGCGTCGCATACGGCGCGCGAAGCACCAACAGCGGCAACGCCCGGGCCGAACGCGGCAGCGAGGTCTTCGATCAGCTTGAAGTTCTCAGCTGCCTTGAGGCCACGACCACCAGCGACGACCACCTTCGCTTCGGCGAGCGGCGTTTTGTCGCCACCGGCTGCGATGATCTCCTTGACGACCGACAGCAGGTCACCCGCGGGGGCGTCGACCTTGCTGACTTCGCCGCTTTCACCGCAGGCCGCTTCGAAGTTGTTCGGTCGGATGGTCGCGCAGAACGGCGACTTGGTTGCCTTGACGGTCATCGTGGCCTTGCCACCGAATACCGGCTTCTTGGCACCGTAGGAGCCGCCTTCGCAGCTGACCTCGACGACGTCAGTGATGATGCCGGTCTCGAGCAGCGCCGAAACGCGCGGCAGCAGGTCCTTACCCATGGCCGTGTGCGCCATCAGCACGGCTGTGGCGTCGTTGGCTTTGACCTGCTCGGAGATGGCCTTGGCCCACGCGTCGCCGGAGTATTCGGTGAAGGTCGCGCCGTCGATGGCGATGACCTTGGCAGCGCCACTCGCAGCGAGTTCGGCGGCGGCGGCGTCGATGCCGTTGCCACACGCGATCGCGAGGACTTGGCCGCCGCTAGCGGAGGCGAGTTGCTTGGCTGCAGTAATTGCTTCGAGAGACGGGCGCTTCAGGGAGCCGCCGCGAACCTCAGCGATAACGATGATATTGCTCATGGTGATGGTCTCCGTAAATTAGATGGCCTTAGCTTCGTTGCGCAGCGCTTCGATCAGCGCCGGCACCGCATCAGCGCCTTCGCCGATGATCCTGCCTTCGGCGCGTGCCGGCGGCAGTTCGAGCGACACGATCTCCATCGATGCAGCGGGAAGGTCGGCAGCAGCTTCTTCGAGCGGCTTCTTCTTCGCCTTCATGATGCCTTTGAGGTTCGCGTAGCGCGGCTGGTTGAGGCCCTTGTTGCAGCTGATGACAGCGGGCGTCTTGCAGGTGACGACTTCGCGAGCACCTTCGATGTCGCGCTCGGCCGTGAACACGCCGTCGGCCAGCTCGAGCTTGGTGACTTCCGTCACGCAGGCGAAGCCCAGGCGCGCGGCGAGGTTGCCGGCGAGTTGGTTGTTGTCCGAGTCGACCGCTTGCTTGCCGCAGAGCACGATTTGCGCCGGGTTCGCGGTCAGGTAGGTGGCGAGCGCTTGGGCTACCTGAGCACCGTCATAAATCCACTCATCGGTCGTCAGCAGCACGGCCTTGTCGGCACCGCGAGCCAGCGCGTCGCGCATTTCCTTCTGCGCGAGCTTCGGGCCGATGGTGAGGGCGGTCACCGTGCCTTCGCCCAGCTGCTCCTTAATGAGGAGCGCTTGCTCCAGGGCGAACTCGTCGTACGCGTTCATCTCGAACGATACGCCGTTGGTTTCGATCGACTTACCGTCAGCGGCAATCTTGATTGTCGTGTCGGTCGCGGGAACTCGCTTGATGCAGACTACAATGTCCATGGTCGCTTAGGGGTGCTCGGAAAATGCGGGCGAACAGTCTACTGATGCCAACCGCGGGATCGATGCGAAATTGCGGCCTGTCTGGCCCGGCATTTCTCTCCCCGGGCTGCAAGCCGAGATTTCGGTGGGCTTACGCCGATGCAACTGCCCACGGCAGCGGCTTCACCGACTGTTTGGTTGAGGTGGCGGTCGCGGCACGTTTGGCGCGACCGGCGGCACCCCGTCAGACCGAATCGAGGCCGTCAATCCAGCAGGACAGCGACGGATCTGGCGCCGGCCGCATCATCGGGCCTGGCACGGAAACCTCTTCGGCGATGTGCATGGCTAGCCGTTCGGCAAGCTCGGAGCGATACGGCGGCAGCAGCAGGGCCGCCTCGATCTGGCCGGTGATATGCATCGCTGCCGGGATTAGTTCCGCCAGGTCCTCGTCGGTGCCACCCATTTCGTGCCAATGGCCGACCAGGTCGGCACCTTTACCTGTGCACGCGTAGGCGACGACTTTGCCCTCGCGTTCGAGCACGACGGTTGTCATGCCCGGCGTCGTCAGCAGCGTCGACATCGTCCGCAGCGAACGGCTGATGCGCCGCGGTTTGCGTTCGTGCAGGGCATGAAGGGTCTGGTGATCGGGGATCTCGAGTTGACGAATCACGCTGTCAGAGCGGAGCGGACGACGAATCAGCAGCAGGCAGCGATCGTAGCCAGTTGCTCCGAAGCCTTGGCGTGCGTAGAGCTCGGGGCGTTCGGCCCACAACAGCATGGTGTCGGTTTGTTCTGCCAATGACTCGACGGCGGCCGACAGCACGTGGCCGGCGAAGCCGAGGCCGCGCACCTCTGGCGAAGTCGCGACCGAGCCGACCAGTCCGATGGTCGTCACTTCGTCACCGTCGTGAAGTTGTTCGATGCGGCAGGCGCAGTGACTAAGTAAGCGGTCCTCGTCAAGCATGACGAAGAACGAGCCGGCGCCGTCATTGCGGTAGAGTTGCGGCCACGTGTGCTGCACGCCGTAGATCGCGCCGTGCAACAACCATGCATCAAGTAGCGGTAGCCACTGTTGCACGTAGGCGCGGTCGACGCGGTGGATGGTTCCAGCCGAGATACTCATTACATATGGCGCTTGAACGCCTCCTCGAGTTGTCGGCGAAGGTCCATGGCAGCAACGAAACCGTCGTCTGCAGTGCGCAATGCCTCTTGAAGCTCTTCGGGGCTTTCAACCTCTTCGGCGGCCGGTTGCTGAGCAGTGATCTTCTGCAGCCGTTCGAGCAGTTCTTGGAAGCGCGGAGAACTCTCGGTCTGCGATGGCGCATGCACCACCGCGTTAGAGGTCTGGATCGGGTCGATTCTTGGGATTTCAGTCATCGATGCTCCGCGCTACCTCAGGAAGCCCTGCAGGCTGGTTTGTAGAACCCGCGCACTGACTTGCAGAGCGGTCTGGTAGGAAAGGTCTTGTCGTTGCAGTTCGAGAATCGAAGCTGCAATGTCGGTGTCCTGGACGAGCGACAGAGACTCCGTCTGCGAAATGCGCAGGCCTTCGACGCGGTTCTGCAGCACGTCCATGCTCGACGAACGGAAGCCAAGTTCGCGCAGGCCATCGAGCACTGCGTTGTGAGCGCCATCGACCTCCGGTAGTAAGTCGCCGATCAGGTCACGCACAGTTCCATCTGGAAGACCTGCGTCGTTCTGCAGCAAGTTGCGCAGTTCAGCGAGAGTCGTGAAGACATCGAACGTGCCCCCGTAGCGCACGTCATCGGTGCCGGTCGAGTTGAGGTTCTCGGTGTTGACGTAGAGCACCGAGTTGTCTTCTGAGTTGTTGACGGCGATGCTGTTGTTGGAGAAATCCGTGACGTTGGTGGTCGTGGCACCACCGTCTAGTGATAGGTCGGCGCTAGCTGTGAACGTGCCGGTGGCGACCGTCGGCACCCCTGTGACAGATAACGTTATTACGTTCCCGTCGGCGGTAATGAATTCTCGATCCGTTGCCGGAAGGGGCTGCGCTGGGCCGTTACCGATGCTCAGCGTGTCCGGACTACTCGTGAATCGGAAGTTGGTCACACCAACAACTGATTGGAGGCCGGTGCCGACGCTGACCGTTGGCGGAGCGTCCGGTGTCAGGCCGCCAAACGTGACTTGCAGTGCTGCATAGCCAACGCCGGTATCCCCGGCACTGACTGGCTTGGCGCCGGTTGGATTGGCCCCGCCGTTCGCACTGAACGTTGTCGCGCCACGATCCCGTTGCATGAAGATCGAGTCGCCAGGCACGTTGAGCGCCGTCGAGACGCCCGGAGCTACATCGATGTTTAAGCTGTCGCGATTGCCGTTGTACGTGGGGCGCGTGCGGCCATTGACGGTGTCCAGCGAGAACGGTGGTGCGCCGTTGGCTGTGCCACCAAACAGGTAGCGGTCGCCTCTCCGGCTGTTGGCGATGCCTAAGACCTGACTCAGCAGTTGGTCTACTTCGGCACCGATGTTCTCGCGATCGCTGCCGCTGAGCGTACCGTTGGCCGCTTGCGTAGTCAGTTCTCGCACGCGTTGCATTACGGATGACGCATCTTCGAGCGAGCTCGCGCTCGTGTTGAGGGTCTCGCGAGCCAGCGATACGTTGCTGCTCAATTGGCCGAGGTCGCGAAGATCGCTACGCAATGGCAAGATGCGCAGGGCCGCCGCCGGATCGTCGGAAGGACGATTGATACGGCGCCCGCTGGCAACTTCTTGCTGCAGCTGTGTGTATCGGTAGAGCCCGCTTTGCATGTCGGTCAAAGCGCGCGCATACATCATGCCTTGGGTGATTCGTATGGTCATGGTTACCTCCCTAGATTGATTAGGATGCTGGTCATTTCCTGTGCGACCTTGATGAAGCGAGCAGCAGCTTCGTACGACTGCTGGTACTTCAGCATGTCCACCATCTCTTCATCGATGTTGACGCCCGAGATCGATGCCCGGTCGTTTTCGAGTTGTGCGAGCAGTTGATCCTGCGCTTGCAGGGTGGTGCGTGCCGCTGACGTTTCGAAGCCGATGTCGCCAACGATGTCGGCGTAGAAGTCTTCGATCGTGTTGGACGACAGATCGGTGAGATTGCGATCGCGAAGGCTCACCATGCGGGCCAAGTTGCCAGCGTCGCCGGTCGCACTGCCGAGGCCAGCGGCAAGGTTGTCCGGGTTGTCCAGCAGGCTTTGGTTGACCTCGATGTCCCCAGCCGTTGAGCCGAGGAAGAACGCGTTCATGCCGGTTGCGACCAGGATGTCACTGGTGTCGCTGTCGTTGAGCGCGTCGAGGGCGAAGACTTGGCCATCGGTGGCCGAGATCTCGCCGGCGCCAAACGAAACGCGGATGCCGTTGCCGAGATCGATCTGGTCGCCTGGCTCGTATTCTCGACCAACGTTAAGCGTGGTCACCAAGGCACCTTCCTGGTCGAGCACACGAACGCGCAGGTCGCCGCCCTGACCGATGATCCCGTCGGACTCTGGCACGAACGTGAATTGTTTGTTATCGGTGCCGGTGTAGCTGCCTTCGACTTCGACGTTGAGGGCGAGGTCACGGCCGGTGGCTGCTGCCGTCGACAGGCTCAGGTTGGACACCAGTGTGCCGCCACCGCTGTCGGCGATGGACAGTTCGGAAGTGCTGCCACCTTGGTTGCTTTGCAACACGAGGCGGCCGCCAACAGTGCTAGCTGAGCCGGCACTGCCGAGGTCGTTGTTGATCGCGGCGGCGAGTTCTGCCGCGGTCGCGGCACTGGTCTGTTGGAAGTCGCTCGCGTCGAGCGTGACCGTCGTCACCACTGGCGCTGCAGCGTTGCCCGTGGTGACATCGAAGCTGACCGGGAAGGTCTGGCCGGCCAGGTTGTATGGGCCTGAGGCCTGACTGCCGATGGTCGGGTTTAAGCCGCCGAAGGTGCCGCCATCGGGGTTTGGATCGAGACGCGGCGAGAAGTCGAAGCCATAGCCATTGTCCGCGTTGATGCGCAGGCGACCAGTTGGGTCGACCGTTGCCGAGATGTTCTCGATGTTGCTGACCTCGGCGGCGAAGTCGTCGAGCGACATCGTGTTGGGGTCAATATCGATGCGTGTGCGCTCCATGTTGCCCGTCGCCTCGTTGGTGACGGATACGTAGAGCGCGCCGTTCTCGACTGGGAACGCGAAGCCCGCCTGCGACAGCAGTTCGTCTCCAGCTTGGCCATCGCCATCGCCGTCGACGGCGCCATAGGCAGCGGTCAGTGATTGGAACGGACCCGAACTCGGCATGCCGGTTGAGTGCAGGCGGTTCCATTCGAGGATCGTGTTGCGTGCGAGATCATCGATGCGCGACGTGAACCCTGGCAGGCCATCGGTCTCCTGCTGGAGCAGTGCCGCGATGCGTCCTTCGCGAATCGGTGCCGCAGACTTGTTGGAGCCAACGAGCACCTGCGTGTTGCCCTCGCTGTTCTTGCCAACGCGCATATCGGTCGAGCGGTTGCCGGCGACCACCAAGTTGCCACCGACCAATAGGTCGACGCTGCCGGATGATCGTTCGATCGCTCGGGTGTCGAGCAACTTGCTGATCTCGGTGATGTGCTGGGAGCGGGTGTCCCGGAGATCGTTTGCCTGGGAGCCGTTCGCCTCAGCCGAGGTGATCTGACCATTGAGGTCGGCAATCGCCTTGGTGCGCTGGTTGACCGTTCGGATCAAGCCGTTCACTTCACTGAACGTGCTATCACCGAGTTCGCCCAAGCGTTGTGACACGAGCTGGAACTGTTGGCTGATCGAGTTGCCTGCTTGGATCAGGCCGCCACGCAAGGCGCGGTCAGATGGATCGGTACGCAGTTGGTCGAGCGAACCGAACAGGTCCTGGAACGTCGTCGACAAGCCTTGGTCAGGCTCGCCAAAGATGCTCTCGATCTGCCGGTAACGGTATTCATCCAGTTCGGCGGAGCCCACCAGTCCCAGTTGGAACTGCAAGCGCCGCTCGAGACCTTCATCGATGAGCCGTGAGATACCACGGACATCGACACCGGTGCCTAGTTGTAGATTGCCCCCCGCACCGAATGGCATGGACGAGCCAAGCTCGATGCGCTGACGCGAGTAGCCGGGGGTGTTTGCATTGGCGACGTTGTTACCCGCCGTCCTCATACCGAGCTGTGCTGCGTTCAATGCACGCAGGCCAGCTCCCATTCCGAATCCGAAGCTCATGGGGGGATCTCCGCTTCCTACATCCGTCCGTCGACCAGTTGGCCGGCGGTGTTTCCGTTAAGATTGCGCGCACGCCGGTCGTAACCAGGCGTGTTTGCAGACTTGGCAGCATCGACGACTCCAGCGCCGATCGTGCCCTGTGCTGTCTTCGCAAAGCGAAGCAGTCGTTGGCCCATCGTGGTTTCCGCACGGACCATCTTTGCTAGTGGCTGCACCGCATCAGCGGCCGCCCGCAGCGCGCGACCTTCTTCACGTGGCATGGCCGCTGAGATGCGAGTGACGTTGAGGTGCAGTTGCTCTGGCGTGCCACCGATGGGGGTCGGTAGGGCCATGCGAATGCGCTTCAACAGTCCGGCCCGAAGATTCTCTTGGGACGCCAACTCGTGTGACAGCTGTTCGATGTTCGACGACGGCGCAAGCACGTCTGGACGCACTGAAATCCACGCCGTGCGGCGTTGCTCGAGTGCGCTCAGCAGTTGCTTGAGCAAGTCTCGGGTTGCGTGGAACGATTGTTCCAAGCCCAATGTGTCCTCAGAGAATCCCATTTATGCCTCCTGTGCTTTTGGCCATGGTGGCCCGCAGGTCATGCCCATTGGCAATGCGCTTGATGCGCTCAGCCTGGTCATTGACCTTGTTGGTCTGCTTGTCCGGATCGCCTTGGATCTTGCCGTCGCGCTCCATTTCCTTGAGCAACGCCTTTGCGATACCAATGCCACCGGTGCGGGCGAGCTCACCCGACACGTTCTCGTCGAACCAACTCGCGTAGGTGTCGGCGCCCGGACCCTTGCCGAACATGCCGCCGTCCTCACTGCCTAGTGAGCCTGTTTGGCGGATACTGCTGACGAACGTCTTGACGAACACGGCTTCAAATTGGTCCGCGACCTTCGAGGCCTTCTCACGACTTTTGTCAGCCGCAGTCTTTGGCGTCTGCGACATCGTTTCCAAGCGAAGAACGTCCATTAGTGAATCTCCAATGTGGCGTGCAGGAAGCCGCCTTGGTCAAGCGCGGTGAACACCGACACGAGTTGTGCCGGGGTCAGTCCGAGCGCCTTTAGGTTTTGCAACAGGTCGGAGACCGTCGCACCGCCGCCGCCGATTGGCTGCAACTCGGTGCTGGTCTCGTCCGTTTCGATGCGCGAACGGCCGACGCGTTCGGTCGTGCCTTGCGCGAGTGCGTTTGGCTGCGACACGAAGTCTTCTTCGACGATCGAGATCGTCAGTTCGCTAAGGCCAACGACGCACGGGCTGATCATGACGCCTTCGCCAGCCAGGACTGTGCCGCTGACCTGGTCGATGGTGACTTTGGTTGGGTTCTCGACGGCGACGCGAACGTTGCCGATCAAGCCGAGCACCTTCATCGCGTATTCGTTGGTGCGCTGCTCATCAGGGAGCTCGAGGCGCACCAGTGAAGGGTCGACCGGCGAGACCAAGATGTTGGTGCCGGCGAGTGCCGTCTTGATGCCGGCCGCGACGGATGACGAGTTGTATGGACTCGGGTTGAGCAGGCGTAGTTCGAGTGCGCCCGACTCGCTAAAGAACGACGTGTGCTCTTCGCGAATGACGAGGCCACCATTGAGCAGGTGACCAGTTGCACTCGGGTTCTTGTTGACGTCGGCGTTCTTGCCCTTGACGGAGAAGCCAGCAACGATGATGGCGCCTTGGGCACTGATGTATTCCTTGCCATCCACACCCTTGAGCGCGGCCCGCATCAGTTGGCCGCCGCGCAGCGATAGCGCATCGCCGACCACTTCGACCTTTACGTCGAGCTCCATGCCTTGCTTGGCGAATGGCGGCAGGTTGCACGTCAGCGCAACCAAGGCCGTTGAACCGTTGGTGACATCCGTGATGTCCAGGTTGAGGTCGTGACGCTTGATGTAGTTGATCAGCGCTTGCCGTGTGCCTCTGTCGTTCGACCCGTTGCCCTGAATCAGACCAGTAACCAGGCCGATGCCGGTCAGCTGGTGCGGCATGCTGTTGGCGACGCGTGTGATGCTGCTGATGCGCGGCGACAACACTGTTTGGCCGAGGCGGTTGGTGCGAACCGGCGCAATCGGGTCCTGCTGCGAGGTCGCAGCGGTCGTGAGATCTTGCACGATGAATGGACCGGCAGTGCGCTGCAGCGACCTACTCGCCGACGCACCTGCGGGTGGCAGTTGGCTGCCGTTGATCCTGCTGGTTGCAGCAGAGCCAGAAGCCGCACCGTTGGATGCAGCGCCCGTTGTCGCAGCACCACCAGGTGCAGCGGGTGGCGTTTGACCGATCGGACTTTGCGCCGCGATCACTGCGCTAAGCAGTGCGACGGAAAGTGACCGGGTCAGCAAGTTAGTTGTGAAGCACATCTGTGTTTCTCCGAGTATTAGAACGGCCAGGCGGCCCAGACCAACGAGTCGAACAGTTGCCCGACGGGACCACGAGTGACTTGGCGAGTGTTGGCGCCGTCACCTGTGATTGCGATGCGAGCTTCCGCGACTTGCGCACTGGTGACCGTGTTGGCCGGGGTGACGTCGAGGGGGCGGACTAGGCCGCTGACGCGAAGCGTGCGGGTTTCGTCGTCGATCGCGAGGCTGCGTACGCCGGCGACGACAAGGTTGCCGTTGGGCTGCACGTCGATGACGACGACTGCGATGCTGGCGCGAACGTCTGAGTTTTGGTTCTGCCTCGCTTCGCCGTTGAAGGCTTGTTCCTTGCGGATGTCGAGACGCGGCAGCACGTTCGTCTTGAACGTCTTGTCACTGAGTGTGAATGCTTCGACGCGCGCAGCCAGCGACGTATCGTTGCTGCGCTCGGTCCTGGTTTCGTTGCGAACCGTCGTCGATTCCTGGATCGTGATCGTCAAGATGTCGCCGATGTGGCGAGCGCGGTTGTCCGCGATCGAGGAGATGCGAACACTGGCGCGCACATACGGGTTCTGTGCCGACAGCGACGCAGCGAACGTGCAGCCGAGACAGGTCAGTAGGGTGATGAGTTTCATAGTGGAGCTCACGGGTTGATGACGACCAGGCCAGGGCCGATCACATGGCCGGTCATTTGGCTGCGGGAGTTCAAGTTGGTCATCTGGATGCGACCTTCGAGTGGCGCGTTGTGGTTGGCGACCGCGCGCGACGTGACCTTGACGCGACCGCGGGTCAGCACGACCGTGACGATGTCGCCGCGGTGAATCAGCGCCGGCGGCATGATGTCGTTGAGCGTCAGGCGTTGGCCGTTGCGCAGGTCGCGAGCGGAGTTCATGCCGGAGACTTGCGGCATCTTGGCGAGATACACGTCGCTTGCTTGAGCCATTGGCTCACGCGTGATCTGGATGTTCTCGGGGCCGAGCGGCGTGTCCTTGCGAATCGTGCCGGTCGTCTTCAGGATGCGATGGAAGCGCTGCAGCTTGAAGTTGACCGGGATCTTCTTGAAGACCTCACCGTCGACCAGGATCTCGATGTCGACGATCGCCAAGCTGAGATTCGTCTTGGTGTTGCGAACGCGAGCCCGCAGGTCCTGACTGACGCGTCCCGGCGGCGCCTTGACGGTGCGCATGCGAATCGGCGCTTCGAACTCGACGTCGCCGCCTTCGATGCTCAGCTGGGCTTGCAGGGCGGCAGTTGCCGCGTCGAGCATGTCCTGCTGCTGCACCTCGGTCGCGAAGCTCTGCACCGAGATCTCGTTGCCGCCGGTCAATTTCAGCGTCTTCAGCTGAATGCCAGCGCCGGCCAACGCACGGATGATGTCGGTGCGCGAGACTGTGCGGGAATAGCCGTTGTTTGGAGCTGGACCGAAACGGATCGCGGCCAGCGCCATGGTTTGCTCGTTGGTCGGCGTGAGCTCGCAGAGGTCGCCGATCGTTACGTGCATACCGCGGATCGTCGTCGCCGGCTTGATACGAAGCTCCGGCTTCACTGGTGGATCGCCGTTGCCGCCTCCGAAGAGGGCGGCATACATCGCGATGGTTGTGAGTAGGGTCATGATGTTGCTTCTTCCGCTTTGATGAGCTCGCTTAACGCGACAGGTTGGTAGCCGTTTGCAGCATTTGATCGCTGGCTTTGATCGTGCGACTGTTCACCTCGTAGGCGCGTTGCGCGACGATGAGGTTGACTAGCTCGTTGACGATTTGGACGTTTGAGCGCTCGATGAAGCCTTGCTTCAGCAAGCCGAGACCGTTGCTGCCCGGTGGGCCGGTCGTCGGTGCACCCGATGCTTCCGTTACCCGCATGACGTTGGAGCCTGCGGCGAGCATGCCGCTCGGGTTGACGAAGCGGTGGATGTTGAGTTGGCCGAACTGCGTCGACGTATCGGGCGAGCCAGCGGTTCGACCACTGACACGACCTTCGGGGTCGATCGAGATTTCGAGCGTGTCACTCGGCACGGTGATTTCCGGCGTCAACACGTTGCCGGCGCCGGTGACCAGCTTGCCGTCTGCGTTGAGGTGGAAGTTGCCGTCGCGGGTGTAGCCGGTTTGGCCATCCGGCAGGATCACCGAGAAGAACCCTTGGCCGTCGATGGCGACGTCGAGGGAACGTTCGGTAATCTCGAGCGTGCCGGTTGTGAACACCTTGGTCGTGCCGTTGAGGCGCGTGCCCGAACCGATCTGCGTGCCGATTGGCACCGCATCACCGTTCGTGCCGCGTGCCAAACCAGGCGACTGCAGCGTTACGTAGAAGAGGTCCTCAAACGATGCCTGGGACTTCTTGAAGCCCGAGGTGTTCACGTTCGCAATATTATTCGCGATCATGTCGACCATCGTTTGCTGGGCTTTCATGCCCGTGGCGCTTGTGTAGAGACTCTTAAGCATCGTGTTGTTACCTCAAGATGTTGGAGATGAGGTTTGTCTGAAGTCGGTCTATGCCCGTTAGGGCCTTTTGGGTGGCAGAGAAGCTTCGTTCGACGGTGATCATCGCGACGAGCTCTTGCATGCTTTCGACGTTGCTGCCTTCTAGAAAGCCCTGTTGCAGGCCGGAGACGCCCTGCTTGCCAACTTGGCTTTTCGGATCCGTGTAGAGGCCGCGCCCGACAGGCACGAGCGCTTCTGCATCGGGGAGTGCGACCAACGCCATCGGGCCGAAGGTCTGACCAGAGCCCTGGTCTGTAATCGTGCCGTTCGGTGAGAACGTCAGGTCGGTCGGGGCGCTGTCGCCGGTGCCGAGCAGGATGGGCGAGCCATTCTGGCCGAGAATGCGCAGGCCGTCGCGCGTTGTCAGGTGGCCATCGAGAGCGATGTTGAGCTGACCGTTACGGGTGTAGAACTCGCTACCCTCGGAGTTCTGGACGCGCAGCCATTCGGGGCCGTCGATCGCGATGTTGAGCTTGTTGCCCGTCTCGCGCAGGGTGCCACGTCCCATGTCCGAGCGCTCGGTGTAGCCGACCGTCGACATCTTGTTGTCGAGCAGCGTGTGGAAGCGATCGCCCGAACCCTGCGCCATTGCCGTACGACGCTTGAAGCTCGTCGTATCGACATTGGCCAGGTTGTTGGCGATGGAGGCCTGCTTCTCCGCAAGGAAGGTCATGCCGCTCACCAGTGCGTTTTCTCCGTAGCTACTCATGATTACCTAACGATGTTCATCAGTTCGGACAGGATCTCGTCGGTTGTCGTGATGACACGCGAGTTGGCTTGGAAGCCACGCTGCGCCTCGATCAAGTTGACGAACTCCTTAGCGATGTCGACGTTGCTGTTCTCGAGCTGGCCCGAGCGAACCGCACCGGCGCCGGCGGCGTTGGCTGTGGTCGAGATGGCGTTGTCCGAGTTTGGTGACTCGGTGAAGAGGGTGTCGCCGGCGCGCGACAGGCCACCTTCATTGCTGAACATGCTGATGCGCAGCGTGGCGAGCGTCAGGTTTTGGCCGTTGCTGTAGAAGCCGACTAGCTCACCACCGTTGTTGAAGCCAACGTTGAGCAGTGTGCCAGCGCCGAAGCCGTCTTGGTCAACTGCAGCGACCGTGTTGGCGCTGCCTAGCATGGCGAGGCCGTCAAACTGACCCGAAGTGCCAAGGTTGACCGCGACGTTTTGTGCCGCGGCAATCCCGTCCCAAGCGAAGGTCAGTGAGTTGGTGCCGCCACCAATGACGTTGAACGAACCGTTGTCGTTGAATCGGATCTGACCGATCGAGTCCTGGGTGATATTGGCGCCGGTGTCATCGGTAGTCGCCGCCATGTCCCAGACGCGTGGGTCGGTGACCGTCCGGGTGAACGTCATGGTCACTGGGTGCGTGCGGCCTTGGCTGTCGATGACGTCGATCGATGAGACTGCGGTGTCGGCGTCCGTGCCATCTTGCGTGACTTCGAAGCTTGGCCAGCTGGCCGCACCCGCGTTGCTCGAGACATCGCCGAGGAACAGACTCAGTTCGGCTTCCTTCTTCTCGTTAGCGGTCAGCGTGATGTTGCCATCTGCGGACAGTGCCGCCGTTGACTGCGTCGAGTTGACGGTTTGGTTGACGAACGCGACCATGTCGCCGAGGGTCGTGCCGGTGACGCCGTAAACGAACGTGTCTGAGAAGGCCGTGCCGTCAGGGTTGGAGCCACTGATGGTGATCGCATCGCCGTTGACGTATGGCTGGGTGCGCGCGGTCAGTTCGTTGAGGTTGGTGGCCTCGGTCGCGGTGGCTTCGGCACCGGAGGTTAGGGTCGTGTCAAGGCCGAGCGAGGTCATCAAGCTCGACGACGAGCTGCCGTTGTCGAACTTGATCGTCGCGCCAGAGCCGAGTCGGGTCGTATCTATGCCAATGGTGCCGGCAGCGTTGTTGCCCGTAGCGTTCGCGCCGGTGACACCGCCGAAGCCAGCGATGTTGCCGTTGAGCCAATCGGCAACGACGGACGCGTCGACTGGGCCAGTGCTGAATGGCGGTTGGTCGGGCACCGTCAGGGTCTGTTGGGCGCCGCCGTTGACGGACACCAGCAGCGTCTCGCCGACGTTGAGTTGCAGGTCGTATTGCGGGCCAGCAGGTGCGGTCGAGGTCTTGGCTGCCGAGGTGCCTGACTTCAGCGGCACGTTCGACGACACGATCTCGGCGAGCGGTCCGCCGACTTCGGCGGGCAAGCTGCCTTGGAACGTGACTTCGCTGGTCGCTTGTGCGGGCAGCGTGTCCGACGTCGGCACGATGATGTTTGAGCCGCTTGAGTTGACCACGCGCAAGCCCGTGCGCAGGTCGACGAGCGCGCGGTCCGCATCGATGCCGAACGATCCGACGCGAGAGTAGAAGTTCTGCGACCCGTTCGTCAGCGTGAAGAAACCGCGCCCTTGCAGCGCAACATCCATCGATCGACCGGTGTCTTGCAGCGTGCCTTGGTTGGTGTTCATGTCGACACCCGCCAAGAACGTGCCCGTTCCGATCTGCATCGGGTTCATGCCACCGAAGCTGCCATTCGGACCGGAGCCCGAGCGAACCGTGAAACTCAGAATGTCACTGAACGTCGCACGGGATCCCCGGAAGCCGGGCGTGCTGACGTTCGCTAGGTTGTTACCAATGACGTCGATGTAGGTCTGGTGGGCGCGGAGTCCCGACAGTCCCGTGTAGAGGGCGGTGCTTACCATTCTTCTCGATTTCCTGCGTTGCGGATCTGGTTAGGTGATGCGGGTGGGCGGATCAGGCGGTGGTCGTTTCGCCCTCGGAAGAGCCGCCTTCCCCTGCGGTGATGCCGAGCACCTGACGCATATCAATTTCGGCGCCCGACTTCAGGCGCAAGCGCACGTCGCCGGTCTCTGCAACGAACACAGAGGTCACTGGCTCGGTGCCGGTCGAGCCGTCTTCGGTGACATACTCAACGCTCTTACCTAGCAGTGCACTGCCTTGGCTCAGGCCCTGCGAACGAGCGAGGATGCCTTGGTAGTCGAGCAACTGCGTCATGCTCTCATTGAGGCCACGCTGCTCTTCCATGCTGGAGTAGCTCGCGAGCTGCTCGTTAAAGCTGCTGCTGTCGACCGGCTCGAACGGCGTCTGGTTGCGCAGCTGTTGCGTCAGCAGTTGCAAGAACTGGTTGCTGTCGTCTGGCGCCTGGCGACTGCCAAGGATGTTGTTGGCGCCAGTGGTGTTCATAGCGTTGATGTTGAAGGGGCTTTCCATCGTGTTCTCTGATTGCGTGTTGTGGTGTTTAGGCCAAGAAGTTGAGGCCACCGGCGGCGGTGTAACCGCTCGGTTGCGGAGCTCTCTCCGCGTCATTGTTGGTTGTGTCGTCTGGTGCGACTCCGCCTTCGGCGGCGTCGCGTTGTGCTTGGTGATGCTCGAACTCACTGCGGGTTTGCACTTCTGCACCGGTGATCTCGAGGCCGCTCTGCTCCAGCGCATGCTTCAGTTCGTCGAGGTGACGTTGCAGCAGGCTGTTGATGTCTTGGCGATCGGCTGAGATCGTCAGGCTGAGCTTGTTGCCGCCTTCGACCGTCATGCGCAGATCGAGTTGGCCAAGGTCTGGCGGCTCTAGGCGCATGCGCACCTCACCACCTTCGCTGTTGACCTTCATCATGATCTGCTTGAAGACCGAGTCGCGTGCCTGCTCGAGCAGCTGGGCTTGCGCCGCACTCTTGGCGGAGTAAGCGCCCTGCACGGACGGGGCATTCGTGCGCGTGTTGTTGGCAACCGAAGCGCTCGTTGCGCCACGCATGAGTGGCTCGACGGTCTTGGTCGTGGTTGCTTGTTGTGCTGGGTTCTGCGCGGCGTTGTTGAGTTGCTGGCTGTTGTTTTGATTCTGCAGCGTTGCTGCGATCAGCGGCTCACTCGTGACCGGCATCGAACGGTTCGCGTTCTTGCCTTGGTTAGTAGGCGTCGTCGGTTGCTTGTTGTCGCCGCGCTCGACGCTCTCGGTGACACCGTTGTCAAGGTCGATGGCTGCCTCGTCGGTGCCGTCGTCGCTCACGTCCGCTACTTGCTCGGTCGTGTCGTCGGCAGCAACTTTACGTGCGTCGGGCACATCCTTGCTGGCCTTGTCGAGTTCGCCATCAATAGGTGCCTCTTCCTGCTGCGGCTTCGCCGGCGCATCATCGTCGTTGGACTCGTTGGCAACGGAGTCACGGAGCAGGCGATCGAACGGAGAATCCTCTCCGGACTTCATGCTTGCAGCCATGGGGATTGCCATGGGGTCGGACTCGACACGTCCTAGTTGAATGTTTGGTATCGCCACAGTGATCTGGTTCCTTGCCACCTGGAAGAAGCACCGTGCATGCCAGGTTGCTCAAGAAATCCATCGCCCCCGTGGCGTCGGTTGTTGAGGGCCCAAATAGGCCGTCGGAGACCACCGGTGGCAGTTCTTGCCACTTGCTACAGCGGCAATTACTGCCGATGCGGGCAGATCTTGCCGCCTGAGCCGGGCCGCCTATTCGCTGCGAGTCTCGACACTTTTTGGGATTGCTCTCTCAAGTGACGGGCGCGGCTGCCGATGATCCTTAGGACGAGTAACAAAGAGTCATTGATGGACATTCGAAACGTAGGTAATCAAGGCAACATCGATCGCACCAGCGATCAGGGCAAGCGCGCCCAAGCCAAGTCAGTCGTGCTGATCCCGTTCGTCCCTAAGGATGATGCGCGTATCAGTGAGACGGGTCGCAAGGCTGCTGCCAGTGTGGATCGACTTGTCGATCAAGCACGCAACCAAGACGGCAGCCGCGACTCGTTAGTCGAGGCTGCGCGGCAAAAGCTGCTGTCGGGAGAACTCGACAGCCAAGCCGTCTTTGCATCGACGGCTCAGAAGCTCGCCGGTAGCGACTTCCTCAGCGTTTAGCGCGCTGTCTCGCGCGGCCTGGCATAGGCAATGCCATCGGGGCCCTTGCGCGCATCGATGCGATCGATCAGTTGGCCAGTCTTCAGGTCGACAATCGCAACGAACTCGCCGCGCGCGCACGTCACGTAGGCAAACCGTGAGTCGGGCCCACTGACGACGCCCAGTGGCAGCGAGCTCTGTTCGCTGCGGTCGCCATGAATGGAACCTTCGCGCAGCAGCTCTCGCTTGGCCGCGTCGAAGATCATCAGTTCGCCGCTTTCCGCGCACGTAACCAGCACAAGCTTGTGGTCTGCCGTGAACGCGACGCGTAACGGCACTGTGCCGGTGTCGAGCGTCTTTGTGACCTTGCCAGTCTTGCGCGACACGATCGAGAGCGTGTTGTCTGATCGGTTGCCAACCCATGCATCACCGGTGAGCGGGTGCACGGCCAAACCTTCGGCGCCTTCGCCAGTCTTGACGAGCGGTGGGGTCAAACTCTTGGTTGCGGTCAGGTCGAAGAACGCCACCGTGCCATCGGCAACGCTCGACGCAGCTGCATACTTGCCGTCATTGGTCACGGCCACCATATGCATCGTGCTCTGTCTGGTGCTCCAGGTGCGTTCGATGTCGCCAGTCTTGACGTTGACGCGCACGAGCTGGCGCGAAGCCTCGCAGGTGATGATCACTTGATGATCTGAAACGAACTGCACGCCATGCGGCCGCAGCAGCAGCTTCGAGCGTTCGGTTGGCGCCTCACTCGGTTGCGGCAGGTTGATCGTGCGCCGCACCGTCGCCGCGACCACGTCGATGACGGTCAAGGTGTGCCCCGGTTTGGTGCCGCCGTAGTTGGTGACCACGGCCGTGCGGCCATCCGGTGATACGGCGACCTCATGCGGCCCGATTCCCGTCTTGAGCACCGCCACTTCTGAGCGCTTGGCGACCGCAAATATGGACACGGTGTTCTCGACTTTGTTGCACACCAACAGTCGGTCTCCGGCGGGCGGCAATGCCACCCCGTCCGCCTGTGCGTTCGCTGCTATGACAAGGAGGGCCAGAAAGATGAGTCTCGCGGCGAGGGCCATGCCCGCTTCTACGCCGTCGCCGATCTTGACGCGAGTGTGGCCACCGGAATCGTTGGGGGGCTTGGTCCGCGGGCTGCGTGAGTTACAGTTCTGTGGCCCCTCTCCGTCCGCCGAATGACCCCACTCCTGATGTTCCGAATGATGCCGCTGCTTGCAGCGGTCGTGCTGGTGATTACTGCGCCAGCAGTTGCTGCGCCAATTCTGCGCGCTAAGACACCGCCCGCTGTTTTGGTGCTACAGGACCCTGGTGGCGAGCAGGGTGTTGGCGAGAAGGGACGTGGCGAGAAGGAGCCTAGCGAGAAGGGGCCTAGCGAGAAGGGGCCTAGCGATCAGGGCAAAGCCGAACTGAGCAAAGAGGCCAAAGCCGAAGCGGCCCTTGGCGAGCGCCTCGACAAAGCGATCGCGGCCTACGAGAAGGTTCGCGAGGATCCGAAGAAGCTGTCGCAGCGCAAGCGGTTGCTCGGATGGATTGGTGAGATCGACCATCCGCGAGCCACGGAGTACCTCAAGAAGGACCTGAACAGCTACGCCTCGAAGCGAGCCGGTGAATACTCCGTCGATGCGATCGCCAAGGTGGCGCGCCCCGACCTTGAGCCGGCGTTGCTCAATGCCTTGAAGCGCGCCGACAGCACCCATCGCGTGCGGGTCAAGGCGACGCGTTTGCTGGCAATGCTTAGCGATGATGCGTGCGACGACTTGATCGACTACGCGGCTACCGTGAAGAACGCGCAGATTCGTGCTGGCTTGCTCGAAGGCTTGAGCACCTGCGAGTCGCCGAAAGTGCACCGCGAGTTGGCGCAGTTGATCCTGGCTGGCGACCACGCGTTTCGTCTTGGCATGCTGATCGCGACGCGGCAAGCCAAGGGCGTTCGCAAGATCGATGACGCGCGTATCAAGTGCATCAAGGAAGGCAACCTCATCGTGGCCGCGACCGCATGGCGCTTGCTCGTCGAGCAAGGGCATCGCCGTGGCAAGGACCTAACGATTGATGTGCTCGAGCGCGTCTTCGATAAGCCGGATGCAGCCGCGGCCACCGAGTTGGTGCAGGGCTTGGTCTTGGTTGGCGATGCTGACTTCTTTCCAGCGATTCTGCGCTTTGGCGCTACCCGTGGCAACAGCGTCAAACAGGCGCTGCGTCGCGTCGCCGGTGCTGCCGGCAAGAACGCTGACTTGATTGAGTTCTTGATCGAAGAAGGCATCGAGGCCGAGTCGCCAGGTGAGCGTTCGGTCGCGAAGATCTTGCTGAGCAAGGCACCGGCCGCCGCAGTCGCACCGCTGGTCGCGCGAATCCGCAAGCAGCTTAAGCGCAACCGCAAGAAGGTGCTGGAGAGTGCCGCTGGGTTGCACGACTTGCTCGCCAAGGATCCGACCTGGGTGCAAGACCTGGCCCGGTTGGCCGTCGCGACCGACTTTGAGAGCCGCATGCTCGGGCTCGCGATGCTGCTTGAGATGGATTCGCCGGCAGCTATCACCGCTGCCCAGCGGTATCTGAAGAACCGCGCATGGGAACTACGTTCGCTGTCCTACCGCTACTTGACCAAGTCACGTGACGTCACGTCGATCCCGCTGCTGATTGCCCGCTTTGGCAAGGAAGAGGGGCGGCTGGAACACGAACTCAACACGGCGCTGTTCAAGCACACGGGCACGCGTTGCTGGACGACGCGCGACTGGTCCGCATGGTGGCGCTCCAACAAGGTTGGGTTCGCGTTGCCGCACCCCAAGAGCGTCAAGGGTGGCGGTAGTTCTGCGGGAGGCAACACCGTCAGCTACTACGACATCCCTCTGGTCAGTTCGCGCATTGCGTTCATCGTGGACCACAGTGGTTCGATGGGCGCGAGCGTTGGCACTGATAAGAAACGCAACCGCCTAATGGCTGCGAAGGAACAGCTGCGTCAGGTGATCGGCGCGCTGCCTAAGACCCACAAGGTCAATTTGGTTCCGTTCGAGAGCGGTGTCGCGCAGGTTTGGCGCGAGTTGAAAGCGCTCAACAACAACAACCGCCGTGAGTTGCTCGATAAAATCGACAAGATCAAACTCGCCGGTGGTACCAACACCTACGGCGCCATCATGGCAGCGATGGAAGACCCAGAAGTCGACACCATCTACCTGCTAACAGATGGAGTGCCGACCGCGGGCGAAGTGATCGACACCGAAGAGATTCTCGAAGCCGTGATGCGCAAAAACCGCACCCGCCAGATCATCATCCACTGCATCTCAATCGGCATGAAGTCCGAGTTGCTAATGGACCTGGCCGCCCTAACCGGCGGCCAATACAAAGAAGTCCGCTAGCAGTTGGTACGGTGCCAGGCACAGAAACAACGCGTTCGCGGTGTCAGCTCCCGGGCCTGCGTACTGTACCCGGTTCAAACCACAACCCGC
>JBNMNW010000042.1:0-27491 GCA_051278165.1 Planctomycetota bacterium
GCATGCCCCAGCCAAACTCAAGAATGCGGTGTCCACGACTCTCAAATGGCTGACGACGCTTGAGGACAAAGATCGTCGAGCTGCTCACGATGCCAGTGAGATTTGTGGGATCGAACAGGCCGCGGGGTCCGCGGCGCTTGCGGCGTTCTTCGCGGATGGCAGTCTTGGGCCAGTGGAACTTGCGCAGTCGATTCCCGTCCCCGCCGGCGCGTGCGCCAAGGCGGCTGCGTGCGCAATCTTCTTTGCAGCCGTTGAAGATCCACCGCAGGCCGATCAGCGAGCTGCTGCGTCCGTCGCGAGCTGGTTTGAGCTTGGCGTGACGGCACCACCGTGGGGCGATCCTCCGATCAGTTCGGTTGGGTCCGTTCGCGTGCCCGAGCGAGAGTCGAAGGATGACAAGCTGAAGGCCGAAGCGCCCGGCGCCATCCCGCCCGGCGCCGCCCCTAAGCCCACAGCACCGAAAGGTCCTGCGCCGAAGGCAGACAGCAGTGGCTACGACGACGGTGGCTATGACACCGACATGAAGTTCTAAGCGAGCAGATACACCCACATGGTCAATTCACGTCCCGAAGTTAGCCTCAGCGTTGGTATGCAAGGGCAGCCTCAGGCGCAGCCCCACGAGCCCGCCGCCGCGAGCGACCCATTCAAGATCCTTGTTGTCGCGGACCTCAGTGGCCGCGCAAGTCGCGGTGAATGTGCGCCCGACACGATCGCACAGCGCCGCGTGACCCGCATCGACCGGGATGACTTCGAAGATGTCCTGGCGGCGATGACGCCGACGCTGCATGTGCCGTTCGGCGCATCGGGCGCCTCGCTCGAAATGACGTTCAAGGAGTTGGATGACTTTCACCCGGATGCGCTTTACCAACGTGTCGATGTGTTCGATCGCTTGCGGTCGCTGCGAGACAGGCTCAACAATCCAAAGACTGCTGCGGCTGCGATCGAGGAATTGACCAGCGCGCGCCAGCAACCTGAGGCCAAGCCAGAGCAGCCAGAGCAGCCAGACGCGGATAGCACTGACGCCAGCGGTATCGACGCCAGCAGTCTGCTCGAGAGCGCGCTGCAGGCAACCGAGTCCGCGCCCGCGAGTTCGCGTAGCTCAAGTATCGTCGATCAACTCGTGCGCGAGTTTGTCACGCCACACTCGATCCCCCGCCCTGACGCGCGCGTCGCCGACCTGGTCGCCGATGTAGAGCGCGCGATGAGTGGCGAGATGCGCGCCTTGCTGACCTCGGCGCCGTTCCAGCAACTCGAAGCATCGTGGCGCTCGCTCTACCTGCTGGTGCGGCGTTTGGATACCGATAGCAAGCTGCAGATCCATGTGCTCGACGTGAGTGCTGAGGAATTGCGGGCCGGGTTTGCGAGTGCCGATGACCCGTTGCGGACGGGTCTCGCCAAGCATCTGATTGATCGCGCGGGTGACACTGCTGGTGGCGTGCCGTATGCCGTCGTGGTGACGGACTTCTCGGCTGCGGCCAGCATCGAAGACGTCGCCCTGGTCGAGCAACTTGCGGCAGTGAGCGCGCGAGCTGGGTCCGTGACGTTGTGCGCCGCATCCTCACAGTTGGTTGGCTGCGACAGCTTCTCGGTCGGCCCTGATACTGACGATTGGCAGAGTTCGATCGACGCAGCAGTGCAGCAGCAATGGTCCACATTCCGCGCCCGGCCCGAAGCGGCTGCCATGGGCATGATCATGCCGCGGGTGCTGACGCGACAGCCGTATGGCGCGAAGTCGTCACCGGTGTCGTGTTTCCCGTTTGAAGAGGAGCGAGGTCACGAGTCCGGCGACTACCGCCATGACGATTTGCCGTGGGGCAATGCAGCCTTCCTGGTTGCACTATTGCTCGGTGAGACGTTCCAGCGCGATGGCTGGCGCATGCAGTTGTTGGCCAGCGATGAAGTTTCGGGCATGCCGCTGTACGTGCGTACCGTGGCTGGCCAATCGGAAGCCGTGCCGTGCGCCGAGGTCGAGCTCTCTAGTGGCGGCGGCGAGCGAATCGGCGAGCGTGGCATCATGTCGATGTATTCGGTGCTCGGCACCGATTCCGTGCGGCTCGGCGTGTTGCGGTCTGTCTCAAGCGTCTCCGTCGGCCTGTCGGGCCGCTGGGGCTGATCCGAGCTTCGCAATGAGTTGCTCGAGCCCGGCGACGCGCGATGGCGGCTCCGGTGCGTCTTGCTAGCATGAGTATCCACCTCACTATTGGAGCGAAACGATGGCACTGATCAAAACCCTGTCGGACCTGGAAGACTGGACCGAATACCGCAAGTTTGTGATCGCCGCGTTTAAGTCCGTGAAGGATGAGTCGCAGTTCTTCGTCAGCAAGGATGACTTCGATTTCGAAGTGAAGGGCAAGCCTTGGGCTGGGCGGGTGGCGCTGTTCGGCGACAAAGGCAGCGCGACGATGGCGGCCCTGAAGCGTGAGGGCATGCAGTTCCGCAGCGGTACGTGCACCGAGCAGGACGGTGACCTCCAGGTAACAGGCATCTCTGGAGCACTGCTGAAGATCGTCAACAAGACGTTCAAGAAGCTGCCTGTTAGTGGCAAGGCAGTGGTGGCTGGCCAGGTCGAAGACGACCCGGCCAGCGCTAGCGGGTCCGACCAGAAGGATGCGGAAGCAACCAAGCAGCTGAAGGTTGCTGCAGCCGACGCGAGCAGCGCGGCCAAGCTAAAAGCCAAGCTGAAGGCCAAGAAGTCTGGGTTGCGTTCGGACCTGACCGAGGCGATTGCAAAAAAACCAACCAATCACGGTGCGATTGTGAAGCTCGTCAAGAAGGCGGGCGAGCAAGAGAAGGCTGGGGAGTTGCAAGAGGCACTCGATTCGTTGGTCGCGCTCGAGGCCGAAATCGCCAGGGCTGGTAGCGCAGGTGGTGCGGTTCCTGACAATGCAGCGAATGCCAGTGCTGCGGATGATGATGCCGACGCTGGTGTGTTGAAGGACACTGCTGCGAAGCAAAAGGCAGACCTCGTCAAGCGCGCCAAGAAGTTGCTAGCCGAGGATCCTTCGCATCGTGAACCGATAACTCTCATCCTGAAGGAAGCCAGCAGGCACGAGAAGAAGGCAGACTACGACGCGCAAATCGAACAATACGAGCAGCTCGAAGACTTGCTCGAATCGGTGTCACCGACTGACGATGAGGACGAGGACATTGAACTCACCTCAATCGAGAACTGGCAGGAGTATCGCAAGTGGGTGCGAGTGCGCTTCAAGCGTTTGCCCAAGGACGCTGTTGCCGCCGAGCCGTTCTACATCAGCCGCAAGAAGATGGCGTTCGATCTCGGTGGCCGTCAATGGCGTGGCCATGCTGTGGTCGCCGGTAAGAAGGCGCGCTCGTTGGCGAAGGAACTCAAGCGCACTGGACTCCTGCTGTTGCAGGGGGCGTGCTACGCGGAAGGCAAGGTGATTCACGTCAGCGGCCTGGCCGGCGCTGCTCTCAAGGCTGCCAGCAAGACCCTCAAGCTGTTGAAGTTGGGATACACGCTCGCCAGTTCCGCAACCGCAGCTGCGACGGATACCGATCCGAGGGCTGCGGCGTATGCCAAGCGCCGCGCCGCACTCGAGTCGAAGTTGCGGGCTGTAACATCGCAGCGGCTCGGCGACACTGGTCGCATAACCTCGACCGAAGCGTACATGCAGGAGGCGGCTGACGGTGGCGATTGGACTAAGGCAACCGCAAGTCTCGGGAATCTTGAGAGACTCGTGTCCGAAGCCGAGGTGGGGCCCGCGGAGACGGATGTGATCGGAGCTGGTCTGGTCGCGTATCGCACTTCGCTATTGAAGTTCGAGCAAGCAAAGGCGATGGCAGAAGCTCAACTGAAGGCCTTGAAGAATGGCATTGACGGTGTGCCCGATCAGGGCGACCTTGTCGATGCCTTGTCAGGGGAACTCACCAAGCTGTTCGGCGACATCAAAGACGTCGTGGATACCGCTCTGAGCGGGCTCGATGACGAAGCCGAACCGCTGACTGCCGCAGTGCGATCCGAATTGGACCGGGCGCACCAACAGATCGGAGCTCACGCTTTGCTGAACCACATCGAGATGAGTCCGTGGGGTGTTTCCGTCAAGAAGCCGTTGCTGGCCGCGTTGACCGGTATCCGCAACGCTATGCCGGCGTAGTTCTATTCGACGCGAATCGCACTGCCTGGTGCCGGTAGGGCAGCAGGCTCGTCCGTGACTGTGACGATTGGAATGCCGGCTGCAACCAGTGCTAGCCAGGCCACGAGTTCATCGCGCAGTTCGATGCATCGCTTCGGTTGGCTTGCCGCAAGGTTGCGTGCCTCACTCAAATCGAGCGACAGGTCGTAGAGCTCGACGCGCGGGTCGTAGCCTTTTCCATCGGCGACGCCATCACCATAGAAGTAGATGACCTTGTAGCGGCCTTTGCGCATCGCACTGAACGGTTCAATGCCTAGGCCAGTTCCGACGTCCTTGTACCACTGATGCGGGTAGTGCCAAAACAGCGGGGCACGACGTTCGAACGAACGGCCGCTGAGTAGCGGGACCAGCGTTTGGCCGTCGCGTTGCTTCTGCGGCACGGGATTCTCGACTCCGGCGACGTCGAGTGCCGTCGCGAAGAAGTCGTCCATGTGCACCGGCTCGGTGATGGTCGAACCAGGCACAATCGGCAGCGATGCGCGCACCGGCACGGCATCTGGTTGCTGGCCGGCCCATGCGACCAGCATTGGCACGCGGATGCCGCCTTCATACGCAGAACCCTTGCCGCTTCTCAATGGGCGGTTGTGCCAGTCGCGTTCGAAGTTGGCTTCGATAGTCTCGCCAGATGTTGGGCGAACGCGAACCTCGCCTATCTTTGCGCGCGTGTGGTTTGACAGGCCGCCGTTGTCTGATGTGAAGACAATCAGCGTGTTGTTCGCGACGCTGTCGGCTCGGTTGCCGTCGCCATTCGGGTCGCGTAACTTCTCAAGGATGGAGCCGAGTGAGGCATCCATCGCTTCGAGCATCGACGCGTAGTCCGCTTCGACCTTGGGCCGCCCGTCCTGATAGCCATCGATGTAGGCCGGCGCCGGCGCCAGGCCGGTGTGCACCGCGAACTGCGCCATGTTCATGAAGAACGGCGTCTGGTCGCGAATGGCGTGATCGATGGCCTCGACCGCTTTCACGGTGATTGCTCGCGTCAGGTATTCACCCTTCGGCCGATCGCCGAGGTTGGGGTAGACATCCTTGTACTTGCCCAGCCAGGGCGATATCCAGCCACCCCACGGGCCACCTGTGTGCGATCCGCCGATGTTGATGTCGAAGCCGAGCGTGATCGGGTTCGCGCCCGGCGTGCCTTCGCCGCCGAAGTGCGCTTTGCCAATGTGAATCGTTCGATAGCCATTCTTGGCCAGAACCGTTGGCAGCATTGCGTGTGGCCCATCTGGTTGCAACCCGGTCGCGGCCCACTTCGGCGAACGCAGGTAGCGGTTCTTGCTGTCGCCGTGGCCAACCCAATCGTCGATGTGCGTGCGCGCTGGGTTCTTGCCCGTCATCATGCTGCTGCGCGTTGGTGAGCAGACGGGGTGCGCCGCGTAGGCCTGGGTGAACTTCGCGCCTGTTCGCGCCAGGTCCCGCATGTGTGGCGTTCGGTAGAGTTTGTTCCAAGACGTTGGCTGGTCGGCGAACGGCACCGACGTGTCTTGCCAGCCCATGTCATCCACAAGGAACAGGATGATGTTTGGCTTGCTCTCTTGGGCGGGGGCGATGGCGACGGGGATGCTGACCGCGAGCACGAGCCCGGCAGCGAGGCGTGAGGCTGGGAACGTCATGAGGAGAGGCTTCGCTACCGTAGCTCGAAGTGAGACCGGATCAGGTAGTGGTCCGACGGGAAGCCCGTCGGCCAACTGTTAATCAGCCTAGTGGACGTGTGGTGTAGATCCGAACCCTTGAAGTAGAGCTGGTCGATGCGGCGGTCGCTGCGATGAGTAAATCCAGGGAACGTCTCAACGTCAGGATGCAGGCTGCGGAACGCGTCGGTGAAGCCCGCCTCTAGCATCGTCTTCGAGGCTGGGCTCTTGCCGCCATCGGTGTGAGGAATGGCGTTGAAGTCGCCTGCGAAAAACACCGGCGTCGTCGTCGACTCTGCGAACCTGCTCTTGTGGAACTCGAACACGTTGGCGAACTGGTTCATGCCATACCAGTTCGACATGACCCATACATCCTGCGTTGCGCTGATCGAAACCCGCGCGGCGACATTCATGAATGCAGACTCGTGGGGGACGCGGACCTCGCGGATCGGGTAGCGGCTGAGCACAGAAATGTTCGCGCCTTGGTTGAGGTAGTCCCAGTCGACCGTCGTCGCGAAGTAGTAGCCCAACTCGGCCGCGATGAAGTCGCCACCGGAGTAGGTCTCCTGCATCATCACCACGTCGATCTGTTCGAGTTCGATGATCTGTGCAATGGCGAGGCGCGAGTCCCAGCCATGTTCGTCGACGGTGAAGTGCTTGCCGCCGTGAAAGATGTTCCACACGCCGGTCGTGATGGAGTTGCGCTTGCTGTCGAGCTTCTGGGTGGTAGGCGCGAAATGAGCCGCATACGAAGTCTGCACTTCGTCAGCGGATAGGGCGCGGTGCCAGGCCGTCAGGTTGTCGAGGTCGAAGTCCGTCGGCTGCAGCCGTTCTTGTGCACTGATGCTCTTGGCGGCGCGGTCATCGGTCGTGACCTTGCCGTCGACCAGTGAGTAGAGCTTTAGCAGCGGTGCCGCCTCCATGAAGTTGAGGACCTGATGCACCGTGTACGGGTTGCGCATCAGTTGCGACTCGAGGCGCGAGATACGCTTGAAGTCGACATCACGCATCGACTCGACGAACGCCTCGCCCACATCCCCAAGTTCATTGCCGCGTGCCCGCAGCTTCTCGCCGAACAGGACCTTTGGCTCGACGATCAACTTGACGAACTCGTCGGGCGTGATTGGCGCGAGCTCGAATGAGTTGAACGCGTCGACGAGTTGCTGCAGCGTCGCGGCGCCGGCGGGAATCGCGGCAACGATATCGGGCTCTGGTGCCGGCTTGGTTCCCGTCCAGCCAGCGAGCAACGGTTGCTGTGACGTGAAGTCGAAGCCGGTCGAGTCCGACACGTTGTAGATCGCCTTGTTGACGCCGTCGTAATAGAGCCGCACTTGCGACCGGTCGGCTTGGTAGGTCATCGTCAATTGATGCCAGCGACCGTCATTGAGCGGCATGTGCTCGCCGTTGTCGCGTTCGTAGGTCAGGCGCCGCTTGCCCGAGCCGATGTTCCATGCCCACGTGCCGTTCGACATGTAGAACACCCAGCCCGGCGACTTTTGCGATGCGAGGCTGTTATCGGCGTAGCTCTTCTGCGAGAGCAATACCATGCGCGCACCAGCCTCGGCGGTGGTTCGGATCCAGCCTTGCACGGAGAAATCCTTGCTTGGATCCGCTGCCAAGCCGGCTCCGCGGATGGTGAATGTCGCAGCCGAGTCGCTGGATCGCAAGCGAAGTGCGCGGCCCTCAAGCCCGCGCACATACGTCGCTGCGCCATGGTTCGTGCCGGCTACCGACGTGCCCACTGCATTCTCAGAGTTGCCATCGAACGCGAAGCTAGCGACTGGTCTGGTTGCGCGCGTCGTGCCTGCCGGTTGCTGTTGCGCGAGGCCGCTACATGCAAGCAGGCTGCCGGCAACCAAGGAGAAACAGATTCGAGTGGTAGTGTGCATGGCGTGTCGAAGGTTTGATCACCGAGACCAATGGTCACTGTGCTCCAGTGCTCAGGGATCATGGGGATCCAACATGTAAAACAGCGGTGTCTCTTCTGGTTGGGTCGTCTGCGCCGCGCGGGTCCATGAAGATCGTGTCTGATGTGATTGGCGAATCACTGCGACTGCAAGCCATGCACCGTCGCCTTGGTGTATGTCGCGGATGTGGGGCTACGATGCGGCGGCACCGTCATGTCGCATCGCCTCCTAATTGTTTTCTTGTCCGTATCGGGCGCCGTCACGAGCCAGGACCAGCCACCGGCTAGTCCACTGCTCGCGTCGTTCGCCGAATATCGCACCGCCCAGTCGGCATCGCCGTTCGGGTTGCAGTGGGTCTCATTGGGGCCAGTGCTAAACTCCGCCCGCGTCGAATCAGTGCAGGGTGATCCGAACGCACCTAGCACGATCTACGCGGCGTTCGGGTCCGGCAACTTGTGGAAGACCAGCAACGCCGGCCTGTCGTGGCGCTGCATCTTCGAACAGCAATCGGCGATCGGGATCGGCGATATCGCGTTGGCGCCAAGTAACCCACAGGTTCTGTGGCTAGGGTCCGGCGAGAGCTTGAAGAAGCCGCGCAACTTTACGATGCCGGGCACTGGCGTCTTCCGTTCGCAAGATGGCGGCGAGTCGTGGCGCAACGTGGGCTTGCACGACTCCTGGCACATCGGCGAAATCGCGGTGCATCCAACGGACCCTGATACGGCGGTCGTTGCCGTGCTCGGACACTTCTGGTCGAGCAACGAGAACCGTGGCATCTATCGCACAACGGACGCCGGCGCGACGTGGCAGCACGTGCTCTACATCGACGAGCACACCGGCGCGGTCGACGTGGTGATCGCGCCGTCGCAACCGGACGTGCTCTACGCCTCCATGTGGCAGAACCATGCCACGGTCGCTGGTGCGACAAGTGGCGTACACCGAAGTGTCGATGGTGGTCAAACGTGGACCAAGCTGCGCGGCGGACTGCCTGAAGGTGCGAAGACGGGGCGCATTGGTCTGGCGGTGTCGGCGACTAACGCGGACAAGGTCTACGCCTTTGTCGACAACCTCAATCGTGAACAAAACCCCGGCGAAGTCTATCGCAGCCTCGACGGAGGTCAGAGCTGGCAGCGAACCCACAAGCAAGACCTGGAGATCAACTCGCGCATCGGCTGGTACTTCTCGGACTGCTACCTAAACCCACAAGACGATGACGAGATCTATGCGCTTGGAGTTCGCATCGCACACAGTACGGATGGCGGGCAAACCTTCGACCTGATCGCAGGGGAGGTGTCGCATCGAGTGCCGAGCCCGGCGCAGTCGTTGCACCTCGACCACTGTGATCTGTGGATCGACCCGGCGCGCCCGGACCGCTTGATCCTCGGCAACGATGGTGGTCTCTACACGAGCGAAGATCGCGGTCGCTCGTGGTTGCATCACAACAACCTGGCCGTCGGCGAGTTCTATGACATCGCGGTCGACAATGGTGATCCGTATCTGATCTACGGCGGCGTGCAGGACAATGCTTCGGTGCGTGGGCCGGCCCGCGAGCGTCGACTCGGATCCAGCGAACCCGATGCGTGGGACTACGTCTGGCTCGATCCGTGGTGCGGTGGCGATGGCTGTTACACGGTGCCGGACCCGGTCGATCCAGACACGGTGTATTTCTCCAGTCAGCACGGCGGCTTGCGCCGAAAGAACGTGCCGACGAACCGTTCCAAGCCGATTGGGCCGGGATTGCCGCGCGGCCATGAAGGCAAGTTGCAGCACAACTTCATTGCGCCGTACTTAGTGTCTGCCCACGATCATCGAGTTCTCTATCACGGTGGCAACTTCGTGATGCGGAGCCCCGACCGCGGTGATTCCTGGCAGGTCGTAAGCCCCGACCTGGCCCTGTCAAAGCTCGCTGATCGCAAGGGCACGGCCGCGGGGGCGCTTGCTGAGTCGCCGTTGCAAGCAGGGCTGCTCTATTGTGGCACGGACCGTGGTGGCTTTTGGGTCACGAAGAATGACGGCAAGCAGTGGCTGGAGCATTCGCAGGGTCTGCCGCCGTTCTACATTCGCAGCATCTGCCCCTCGCGCTTCGCGGCATCACGCGTCTACGTCACCGTTACCGGCCTCAACTACGACGACCTGCAAGCGCACGTGTTTGCGTCCGATGATTATGGTGAGACCTGGCGTGCCATTCGTGGCAACCTGCCGAACGAAGTGGCATACGCCATCGTCGAAGACCCACGTCATGAAGACGTGCTCTATGCAGCGATGTATCGCGGCGTGTATGTCTCGACGGATCGCGGCAAGAGTTGGTGCTTGCTCGGTCGTGGCATGCCGGGTGTTGCGGTTGCCGACTTGGTGATTCAGGAACGTGAACTAGACCTGATCGCAGCGACCCACGGTCGAGGTATCTACCGCTTGGATCTCGCGCCCCTGCATTGGTGGCTAGACCAAAAAGATGCGCGCCGTAGCGAGTTGCTTGCGACTCCGACTGCCTATCGACCGCGCTCCGACGATACGACGCCGCGACCTCGCCGGACGAACGAAGAACGCGTGCCAATCACGTTCTATCTGACCGAGAAGGCTGACGTGGTCGTGACGGTTTCCGACGCCAAGGGAACCGCGTTGTTTCGGCATGAGATGGCAGGCAGGCGCGGTCTCAACCAATTCCGTTGGGACCTGGTGACAGAACGTCGCACGAGCCCCAAGCCATACTTCCTTGCGCAGGTCACGTTCCTGCCGGCCGGGTCCTATCAGATTCGGATTGTCGGGCAGAAGGTCGACTTGACCGGGCCATTGGAAGTCGCGGCGAGGTAGCTCGCAATAGGCTTGGCTATTGGGTGCGAACTAGCGCGGCGCCAGGTGTGCAGCCTTTCGCGCTGCCATCCGTACGGCGGCTACTTGCAGCACAAAGACGCCGCGACCGTGCGTGCCGATGATCAGGTCACCTTTGCGATGCACTGCGAGATCGTGCACGGCTGTCGTCGGTAGGTCGCCCCGCAACGAGTGCCAAGAGCGTCCGCCATCGAGCGATGCGTGCACGCCGCGATCGGTGCCGACGTAGAGTAGGTCGGCGTTGCTCGGGTCTTCGCGGATGACGTTGATCGATTCCGCTGGCAAGCCGTCGGTGATCGATGTCCAGCTGTTGCCGTGATCATCCGAGCGAAAGGCATACGAGCCGAAGTCGTCTTCGCGGTAGCCGGTCATGGTTGTATAGATGCGCGCTGTGTCGTGTTCGGACACCACGACGCGGCTGACCCACTTGTTTGGTAGCGCCTTGGATACATCCGTCCAGGTAGCGCCGCCATCTAGCGTTCGCTGTACGACTCCATCATCGGTGCCAACGTAGATGCACTTGGCGTCTTGCTCGGACTCGCTGATCGTGGTGATCGTGCCAAACGGAACGTTGCCACGTTGTTCGGGACCGGGGTTGCTAGTGAGGTCCGGGCTGATCGGTTGCCAAGTGTTGCCCCGATCGGGTGAGCGGTAGAGGCGGTGCGCGCCGTACAGCAGCGTCTTGCTGTTGTGCGTCGAGATGAGGTAGGGCGTCATCCAATTGCGGCGCAGTTTCGGTTCGTTGGGCTCGGCCTTAGGCGCGATCGAAACGGCCTTGCCCGCGCGCATGTCCTTGCGCCTGAGGTCGCCGAACTGGTGTTCGTAGTAGACCGTGTTAGGGTCACTCGGGTCGGGGTAGGTGAAGTAGCTGTCGCCGCCACCCCAGCGGTCTTGGTAGACGTATTGCCACGTCTCCGGTGCATCGGGCGCGACGCTGCCGGTAGCCGGGCCGAACAGTGCGGCATTGTCCTGCGTGCCGATGTAGATGTTGTATGGATCCTGTTGATCGATCGTCAGGGCATAGACCTCAGCGATGGCCATGTTGTTGAGCCGCAGCCACGTGTTGCCACGGTCCAGCGAGCGATACAGGCCGCCGTCGCTGCCAAGCAATAGGTGATCGCCGTCATCCGGGTCGATCCAGAACTCGTGGTGGTCAAGGTGCAGCGTTTGCGAAGGGTTTGCCAAGACGTTGCGGACCTCGCCGCCGACGCGTTCGAAGGTCTTACCGCCGTCAGTCGAGTGCAGCAGGTAGTGGCCTGTCACCCAGACCTCATCTGCATTGTCGGGTGAGACGACGACTTCGCAAAGGTCGTAGCCGATGCGTGCTGGCAGGGGCTTCGTGTTGACCTGGTGCCAGTGGCCGCCGCCATCGTCAGTTCGATATAGCGTGGCGCCGATGCGCTGGCCCGCGTCGTTGCGTTCGTGGTTGTCGACGATGGCATACATGGTCTGTGGCTTGGAACGCGCAATGCCGAGGCCGATCCTGCCGATGTTGCCTGTTGGCAAGCCACCGGCAAGGCGCCGCCAAGTTGTGCCGCCGTCGGTCGAGGTGTGCACGCCACTTCCCGGCCCATACTCGACGTTGTTCCAGGCCTTTCGTTCGCGCTCCCAGGTCACTGCGAACAGCGTCTTCGGGTCGTTTGGGTGCAAGACCACTTCGACGGCGCCGACGCGCGGCGAGATCGACAGCACGTGCTGCCAGTTCTTGCCGCCGTCGCGGGTCTGGAATACGCCGCGTTGCTCGTTGTTGGTGTAGTTATGGCCAATCGCAGCGACCCAAGCGACGTCGGCATCGTGTGGGTGCACGACGATGCGGCCAATGTGGTAGCTGTCGGGCAAGCCGACGTTTTGCCATGTTTCGCCGGCGTCGGTGGAGCGGAACACTCCTGTGCCTGCATACGAACTACGTGCCATCAGCACTTCGCCGGTGCCAAGCCACAAGACGTCAGGGTTTGACGGCGCGACCGCAATCGAGCCGATGGCGAACGATGACTCGCGTTCGAAAATGGGCGTCCACGTCAGTGCTCGGTCGTCACTGCGCCACAAGTTGCCGGAGCCAGCTCCGACGTAGAGTCGCTCCTGGTGGGATGCAATCGCTTCGATCCGGCCACCGCATAGGCGCGGGCCGATCGCGCGCCACTCGAGGTCCGCGAACGTTGGCTGATAGATTCCAGCACAGGCCGTTGCTGAGATTGCCGCGAGTAGAGACAGGATGGCGCGCATGGCGAGCAGCATAGCGCGAGTCCATGAGCATCACGGTATGCTGATGGCGCTCGTCGAGAACGGGCAACCCGACGCATCATGATCGACGTGAGAAAATCCCTCTACCTCGTTAGCCTCATTGCACTCTTGTGTGCTGGTTGTGACGTGGCTTCCGCCCAGTCAGTAGACGAGCCAAAAGCCACAGGCAAATTGGGGGCCTCAGGTAAACCAGAGGCCTCCGGTAAACCAAAGGCCTCAGATAATCTAAAGGCCTTCGACGAACTCAAGGCCGAGGGAGCGCGCCGTTCGACGTATCGCAAGCAAGAGGTTGCGCGCGTCGTCGAGGTTGCACCCGAACCGGATCTGAAGACCTTCCGCGCCGACATTCAGCCGATTTTGGCGAAGGCATGCTTTGAGTGCCATGGTGCCGACAAGCAGAAGGGCGATCTGCGCCTCGATACGCTCGACGCAGATCTGTTCACTGGTAACGATGTTGATTGGTGGCTGGAAGTGCTGGCGGTGTTGACCAACGGGGAGATGCCGCCGGAAGACGAGGACGAGTTGGCCGCGGCAGACCGCAGTCGCGTCATCGAATGGTTGGCGTCTGAGATTCAGACTGCGTCGTCGACGCGTCGTGCCACGACTGAGCACTCGTCGTTTCGGCGCATGACGCGCTACGAGTACAACTACGCGCTACAAGACCTGCTCGGCTTGCCGTTCGACTTCGCCGAAGATCTACCTCCCGATCCAACGTCCGAGGACGGCTTTCAGAATAGCTCTGAGGTGCTGCATGTCTCGAACATGCAGTTTCGCGCCTATCTCGATTCGAGTCGCAGGGCGCTGCGTCTAGCGATCGTCAATGGTGAGCGACCAGAGTTGCTGCGTTGGTCTGTTTCGATGGAGGCTGCAGCCGCCGACGAGTGGCAGAAACAGGACGGCCAGCTCACGGAATTGCGCAAGAAGCACAAGGAGGACCCAGAGAAGCTGAAAACCGAGTTGGCAAAGCACACGGATAGCTTCGCCAAACGGCCGGACGGTGTGCACTATCGTCACCCGTCTACGGGTCGCATGGCGCGCCAGTCGTGGGGCTACAACGGTGCGAAGTTCGCGTGGCAGCCAACGAATGAGAGCCGCGAGGTGCCGCCGGTGTCGCAACACCTAGCGATCGTTCCGCCGAAGAAGACTCTAATCATCGAACTTGGCAATCAGCTGCCCGAGAAGGGCACGATTCGCGTTCGGGTGCGAGCATGCAGTGAAGCAACTGGCACGCCCAACATGCAGTTGATGTTCGGTTGGCAGGCTAGCAACGACTCGAGCTCATCGTTTCGGATTAGTGATCAGGATGTGGTCGTCGATGCCGTTGCCGGCGCGCCGAAGTTCTACCAATGGGATGTCCCACTGAGTCAGATCTATCCGCGCAATCTGGTGCGCAAGACTGCCAAGATGGGGGCGACACCTAGCCCATCGGAATACCTCAAGATCGTCAACGCCTCGCCATCGAGTGGCGACATTCAGATCGACTTCGTCGAAATCACTGCGCCGTTCTACGAGCAGTGGCCGCCTGCATCGCATTCGCAGATCTTTATTGAGAGTCGCAGCAAGGCGAATGAGAACGTCTATGCGGGCGAAGTGTTGGAGCCGTTTTTGGCGCGCGCATGGCGACGAGCCGCGACCGCAAAAGAAGTGCGGCAGAAGGTGAAGCTGTTCCGCAAGCTGCGTCGCAAGTGTGACAGCTTTGAGGAGGCGATGATCGAGACGCTGGCGACCGTGCTCGCGTCGCCCAATTTCCTCTACGTCGTGTCGTCTGGTAAGGACGAGTTGTCCGACCTGCAACTTGCGACTCGCCTGTCGATGTTCCTCTGGTGCAGCCCTCCTGATGGCGAACTGCAGGGCTTGGCAAGCAAGGGGGAGTTGTGCGATCCCGCGATCTTCAGCGGCCAGGTGACACGCATGCTCGCCGACGCGAAGGCGCGACGCTTCTCGCACCACTTCGTGCGGCAGTGGCTTGGGCTGGAGCTGATCGATTTCCTGCATGTCGATCGAAAGGCGTATCCGCGATTCGATGCGTCGCTGAGGGAGGCCATGGCTCAGGAGCCGGTCGCGTTCTTCCACGAGGTGCTGCAACGCGATCACAGTGCGCTCGAGTTCTTGCATGCCGACTTCACGATGGCCAATGAGCGACTGGCGAAGCACTACGGTTTCCGTGGCGTGACCGGCAATGAGTTCCGGCGCGTGGAACTACCTGAGGAACAGATGTCCGAGCAAGGGCGCGGCGGCTTGCTGACGCAGGCAGGCTTGTTGGCGATGAACTCAGATGGTATCGATTCGCATCCGTTGAAGCGCGGCATCTGGATGCTTGAGCGCCTGCTCAATGATCCGCCACCGCCGCCACCTCCAGCTGTGCCCGAGATTGATTTGGCCGACCCGGAAATCGCCAAGCTGACCTTGAAGCAGCGCATTGAAAACCATCGCGACCACCCGGCGTGCATGTCGTGCCATGCCAAGATCGATCCGTGGGGGATCGCGTTCGAAAACTTCGATGCTGTCGGACAGTTCCGGACCACGGTGCAGGGCAAGCCGGTCGATTCCGTCGGTGTCTTGTTCAACAAACAGACCCTTGATGGCGCCAATGGACTGAAGCGATTCCTGCTCCAGCACCGTCAAGATCAGTTCGTTCGCGCGTTGGTTTACAAGCTGACGACCTTTGCCCTCGGTCGGCCGCTTACCTTTGGCGATCGCTCAGCCATCGACGAGATTACAGCCCAGACACGAATGCAAGGGGACGGCCTTGCTACCATGATCACCTTGATTGCGACCAGCAAGCTGTTCCAGTCGAAGTAGAGCTGCCAAGGCGTCAGCCCTAGGCATAGGGCTTAGCCAAGGAAGCAGATCGTCGAGCGATAGTGAGCACAGGCTTTAGAAATACAGGCTTTAGAAATACAGGCTTTAGAAGTAGGGGCTTTAGAAGCACAAGATTAGGAAGCACAGGAACATGAACATCGACATCGCATCCCTTGACCGACGAAGGTTCCTCCGTGGTTCGGCGGTCGCGTTGGCGTTGCCTTGGCTTGAGTCGTTCGTCGGGGCGGCAGGCGTTGAGCGGCGCGCGCAACGCAAGCGCTTCGCATGTGTGTATTGGCCCGACGGCGTGCCGATGCCGCTGGCCGAAGACCCTGCCTACAAGGACTGGTCGTGGTTTCCACATGGCGCGGGCAAGGACTACACAGCCACGAAGTGCCTCGAGACGTTCGCGCCGCTGCGCCAAGACATGACGATCTTGTCGGGCTTGTCGCACCCCTCGGTTCGCGACGTGCATGGTCACTCGAACGCGGATCAGTTCCTTACTGGCGCGAACACGGGCAGGGTCGGGGACTACAAGAACTCGATCTCGCTCGACCAGAAGTTCGCCGAACACGTTGGTGATCAGACGCGATACTCGTCGCTGGTCCTGTCGACGGATGGTGGCACTGGCACGCCGCGCGGCGCGCACACGCTGTCGTTTGATCGCCGTGGTCGCGCGATCCCTGCGGCGCATCGTGCGAAGAAGATCTTTGATGCGCTATTCGTCAAGCGAGATGAGGATGCGGAAAAGCGTCTCTCACTGAACGAGAGCGCACTCGACGACCTGTTGAACGATGCGCGTTCGCTGCGCGCGAAGCTGTCCGGTCACGACCAGGAGTCGCTCGAGGAATACCTCGACTCCGTTCGTGATACCGAGAAGAAGATCCAGAAGGCGAAGCGCTGGGCGAGCATCTCATTGCCCAAGGTCGCCGGTCACGGCTTGGAACTCGATTCGACACCTGACGAGTCCCGCGCCTACCTCCAGGCGATGCTGGGACTCATTCACCTAGCATTCCAAACCGACTCGACGCGAGTTGCGACCTATCAGATCGGTCGTGAGAACGGTGTTGGCATCAGTGATCACCTGGCGCGCGCGGTCGGTTTCCAGCTAGCGCACCAGCTCTCCCACGAAACCAAGAAGCCCGGCGGCTGGAAGAACTTCGCGACCTACTGCGGGTTCCTCAACGAAGAACTCGGCCGCTTCGCAGCGAAGTTGCAGGCGACCCGTGAAGTGGGTGGGGCAGGCAACATGCTCGACAACACGTTGATCCTGTTCGGGTCCGCGTCGAGCGCCTTCCACCTGTCTCGCAACTACCCGTTGATCTTGCTCGGCGGCAAGAACATGGGGTTCAAGCACGGTCAGTATCTCAACTACATCGGCGGCAACGCGTTTGGCGGCCATTGGAGTGGCGGGCGCGAACCCTGGCAGCGTGAGTTCGCTCACGCAGACAAGCCGCTGGCGAATCTGTTCGTGACCATGCTGCAGCGCCTCGGAGTTGAAACCGACACGTTCGCAGATAGCACCGGCGTCATCGACGAGGTCTAGTCTCTGCGGCGCTGGTAGGTTGGCTGGCCAACTGATTCCGTGCGCGCATCGCGCAGGCCGCCCGTTCGCCAGCGTCGATCGTCTACCGACTACAGGCGCAGGTTGATGCGGCCGCCACGCGGCAGTTGGTAGGCCGGCGCGTGAGGCATGGCTTGCCACGGGACTGCGATGCCTTGCGCGTAGAACTCAAGGCCGATAAGGCCGGGGTTGAGCGGGATCGGGATGGTCAGCGTCGTCTGGTAGATCGCAATTGCTGGCAGCAGGATCACTGTCGCTGGGTCGCCGTAGAAGCGCACCGGCTCCTGCGAGGTCACTGGTCGTGCGTAGCTGATAGCAATGTCCCAGAAGAGGGCGATGCCTGGCGGTAGGTCCGTGCTGAGCTGCAGGCTCGTGCCGACTTGCGGATCTTGTGGCGATACCTCGGTCGAGCCGAGAAATAAGGTCGGCGCCGGAGAGCTTTCGCTAACGAAGCCGGTGAGTGCGCCGCCTACGCGGTAGCAGCCATCGACGGTCACGGGCGCCAAGAACGACTGGCCATCAATGTCGGTGTTCGACATGTGCGAGTCGCGGATGATGACCGGCGAGCGGGCCAGCGCAGGCACGGTGATCGTGCAGTTCTCGTAGCGGTTCAAGAGCAGGTTGGGCAACGCGCCGGCGACATCGAACGTGATGGCGCAGTTCTTGTATTGGTTGTTCTGGTGCCAGAAGCGTGGCGAGGTGGTGCCGCCGGCGATCACGATGTCGCCATCGAAGACCATTTCACTGCCGTGCACATCGAACTGGGCGGTGCGCGGATGCGTCCACAGGCACCGCTTGCCAGCGCCCGCCACCCAATCACCGTGGTGGTGGTGGACCATGCTCGTGCCGGCCGTCGTGCCCTCCATGTCGATGACGTCGCCGGAGCACGTCGCATCGGAATACACGATGCGCAACATGATCAACTGCGTTGCCGTTGGCGAACGGCGAGTCTTTGCGAGCGTCTCACCATTGATGAAGGAGCTGCGCCAGAACTGCCACATCGTGGCTTGGCCGAAGCCGCCTTCGAACGCATCGCAGCCGAGCGTGACCCCGTCCATCGTGATGCGCTCGTTCTCACTCATCAGTTGACCGCCCGAAGTTTGGTCATCGAGGCGGTAGCCGAGCGGCATGTTTTGCATCGAGCAATCGCGCACCATCAGCCGGGTCTTGTCGGTGCCGGTGCCGCGCAGTTGCACGGCGGCACTTGTCTGTGCTTCGAACTCGCAGTTGGCGACCATGGCCATCCCCGTTACAGGGTTCGCCGGTGCCGGCATCTTTGCATCGACGGCGACTCCACCGTTTTCGAAGCGCAGGCCGTGCACCATCAGTTCGCGCGAGCCCATTGCCAGGATCGTTGCCTGCGAGCCGCCATCCAAGACGGGTAGGGAGCCACCAGCTGGCACGCCCATGATCGTGACCATGCCGTTTGCCGGGGTCGGGCCAGTGAGATTGGTTAGCGGCGTCTGAATCGTGATGATTGGCGTGACGGCGCAATCAACGATGATCTGGTTGACGGCGCCAGTGCCAGATACGCGAGCTTGTTCAGCGGCAGACAAGCTTGCTAGCGACAGAGATCCGTTGGCAAGCTGGATGGCTTCATCGAGCGAGAGCTTAGAATCCCCGACCGTGCCATGTGACTGCGGGTCATCAACGTTGGCGGTTCCGGAAGGGCCTTGGCTCGTGGCGAAAAGAGCGGCAACAATGGTGCAGAGGAGCATTGGTTCGATTGGGGTGGCGACAGCAGTGAAGAATAGCAGATGCCATCGGCGGTGCGGGAAATGTGCTGTCGGCGCACTGTCGATCGACAGTAATGCGGAGGCAAAGCCGTGATGCGATCGTGACTTCGTGGCAACTGCGCGATTTGGCGACGGTAGGAAGGTTTGCTCCGCTTGACCGTTTTCGGCGCAGTAAGCTACTCTGAGTTCGTGCGTTCGTTAGCCCTCCCCACGCGCACGGCAGGCGTCATGATCACCAGCATTCTGTCTCTGTTGTCTATCGGAGGCCCGACCGGCTCTGAACCTTCCTCGCGTCCCGTGCCGGCGCCTGCCTTCCATGCGATTGCGTTCGTCACAGATTCGCTGTCGCACGGCGTAGTTGGCGACGGACTGCTCTCGCTCAACGAAGCCATTCGTCTGCACAACGGCACGCTGACCGTCAGCCAGATGTCAGTTGCCGAGCAACTGCAGTTGAGCTTGTTGCCGGGGACTGGCGTCACGAGTGACATCACGTGGATTGAGATTGATGCCGAGTTCTTGCCAACGATCACGATTGAGCAGAACCTCGAATCGATCGCGAACTCGACGTTTGGCCTGTTCATCCGGGGTTCGGGTGGCGTGCCAGTACTCGACTTCACCAGTGCGGCAGTGACTCAGGGCATCCATTCGACCAGCAGCAACCTCATCCTTCAGGGCCTTCATCTGCAAGGCGGTCCTTACGGCCTTGATGTGTCTCAGCCAGATGTGACTGGCCAGCCTGGCTGCTCACTAAGTGGCATCGTGTTCGAAAACCAGTCGCAGTTTGGGTTGCGCGTTACCGGCAACGCGGCGAGCGCCATCGGGCGTTTGATCGTCGAGAAATGCGATTTCATCAATGTGCCCGATGCCATTGAGTTCGATGAGACACTGGCCGATCGCACCACGATCTTCGAGGCGCGTGACGTTCGCATCACCGGTGCCGTTGACGCAATCGACCTAGCAGTTGGCACCGGCGGCACGGCGCGGTTCACGTTTGAGCGCGTGATCATCGAGTGTTCCGGTGTTGGCATCGACTTGCTGGCTCCGGCGACCAATGGGCGACCGCTGTTGATCGAGGGCAACCACACACGTGTGCGTGCTCCGATATGCGCGCGGTTTGATGGCTCCAATGACGCCGTGACCTGGATGCAGTGCGGGATGTGGAGCCTGCTTGCGACCCCGGGTGGCACGGCTCTTGAACTTGGCGTTGTCGGCAATCAGGTCTACGGCGACATCAACGAGTTCCGTTGTGTTGGCGACGTCACGGTGGCAACCGGTGGCACGATCCCGTCGTTGCAAGTGCGCAACATTCGCTGCAAGGATGGCACCGTCACGCTGTCGACCACCGCATCTCAAACGCTAGCTATCACCGAGTCGCGCTTCCGCAACTGCACTACGGATACGGTCGGCACCGGCGCGGTGTCGCTCGACAACTCAAGCTTCGAAAGTGGCTCGCTAGGCCTGTCGTCAGCGACTGGCCTGCTGCAAGCGACGGGCTGCTTCATCGCGAATGCCGGGGCCGGTGTCACCGCCAGCCAATCCCTGACACAGGCGCACCTAGGCTCGATGGAAGTCGCGCCTGATGATGGTGTCATCGGTGGTTCGGTCCAGATCTTCGCTGACCTGCCGGCCGGACTCGTGTGTGTGTTCACACTCGGCGAAGTCCCCGACATCCTGCCAGTGTTGCCGGCTCCGTTTCATGTCTACCTGGATACGGCTGGGTTCGTATTCTTGCCCGGCGTCTATACCGGCCAGCAGAGCACCAGTTGGGCTGTGCCGAACCTCTTCCAGTTCCGTGGCTATGACCTGATTGTGCAGTCGGTCGTGTTGCCGTTGGGTGGGGTGCAGGCGCCGGCGTTGCAGTTGCCGCCGGGCTGGCGCTTTGTTCTCAACTGAGACTGACCTCTTGAGTGGGTAAGGCGCGGGGTTGCTGCTGCTATCGATTGGCGTCAGCCGCTGCGGTCGTGGCAGTGGCTGACGCGGAGTCAGCGATTAGATCTCGCGATCTCTATGGCTACGCGATCGAAGTCGCTACGCGGTTGTTCTGGCGTGCGCGACCGTGCGGTTGCTAGCAGGCTCATCGGATGAGGGCTGCGGCTGCACCAGTCCTGCCGCCATCGAACCGCCTCGCTTGGTTGAAGCGGCCGCGGAAGCAGTCTGAGTAGCACGGCGGGTGTCTCTTGTGGCTGGTCCACATTGAAGCGAGGGCGGATGTAGTTGCGGTAGGCGATGAACAAGGCCATCTGCGCTTGTAGCCGTTCACCCTTCTTCGAAACGAGCCAAGACTTGCGGCGCAGGCGGCCGCAGTTGTCGCGTGTCATGGCGAGGGTGGTATTGATCGGAAAGAGCGGGTTGCTGGTGTCTCGTGCCCTCGTGCTTACGGTTGTTTCGTGACGCAGTCGGTCTCCGAATAGCCGTTTAGCGATGCGCGGGTAGCTCGACTTCTTGTCCGTCTGCAGGACGATTGGCCCGCTCACCCTGCGTCGCAGTGCGGCGAGTGCCGTGCGCACGCATCTGGCGCTTTGGTCAGGCCGCCGCCCGTGTTTGCGTTCGTCGCGCATCTGGCGCCGTCGGCGGGCGGTGCCTTCAGGGGCTAGGCGCCGAATGCTTCCGACGGATGTCGATACGATGAACCAGGTGCTGCGCTCGATCACGACGGGCATTGTCAGCGGCCGAATGGAAGCGTGTTCGAAGGTCTCCTCCTCATCCATCAGATACGTGCGCCCGGTGGGGAGTCTGACGGAGAGGTTCTCGTGCAGGCCCTCGAGCGTCTTCGACAGCTTCCACATCTTCCTCTGCACGGACTGCACGCCAAGCTTCAGTAAGCGCCCCGATTGGCGCAGGCTGACCCCGCTCGTCAGAAGTGAAAACAGCAGCTCGTTGCACTCGGGCCTACGATCGCGGTAGTCGTGGCGAAACGTCTGCCGAGAGAAGCCTCGCCGGCAAGATTTGCAGCGAAAGCGTGGCACGGGTTCGTTGCGGCAGCGTGGCTGATAGTAGCCAACGCGCCAGCAGAACGAGGCAGCAGGTGTCCAGTGCTGCGTGCAGGAGGGGTTTGGACAGCGCGGCGGTCGGAACATCGTGATTCTCTGAGGGAGACGATGCTCCCCCAAAGTATCAGGGCTCCGGAATCGCCCACGGTGACAGTGCCACCGGAGAAAACCCACCCAAGAGGTCAGTCTAGTTAGTTGTCGATCGTTGCCTTACCGGCATCCGAGACAATGATCCCCAACGGGTTCACCGCATCAAGCACGGCCCACTGGTGATACAGGCTGACACCAATGTTGGCGGGCGAAGCAGGGATGCTGAACGTCGTGCTTGCCGTGCCCGTGCCACTGGTGATGAATGCCGTCAGCACGTCCGGGGACGCGTAGACGCTGCAGCCAGGTGCGCCGAGCAACGGTAGTGGCAACGGCGAACCGTTGTAGACCGCGTCGCTCAGGCCGGCGACCATCACTGCGAAGGCCACGGGGATCGCGTTAGACAGCGTTACATCGTAGCTCGAGTTTAGGATCGGCAGGCCAACGTGGCCAAGCGACGGGGTCAGGCCTCCGGCGCCGCCGGTGCAGTTGACGCTCCACGACGGCGTGTTGACTAGGCCGGACTGCGTCCAGTTCGTCGGGCCGCTGACAAGGTCGCGGTAGTAAGAGACGCCGCCACTGCCCGAATTGAGGTTGCACAGGTAGACGTTCTGTGCGGACGTTTCGTAGCCGATGTAGAAGTTACCGGTGACGCTGACCGGCGACGCGAACGTGGCCGTGTAGAAGTTGGCGGAAGCACCAATCGTCATCGTCGTGCTGGCCAGCGCGGACGCCGACGGAACTCCACCCACTTCTGGGTAGAGGTAAGCGGCGACGGTCTGGTTGCCACCGGTGGATTGCGCGTAGCAGTCGAAGCTGATCACGTTCAGCGCACCAGAGTTGGTGACGCGGTGCGTGTATTCGTTGTCACGGAGGTCTTGCGAGAGCGTGCCGCCAGCGGCGTTCAGCTCGGGGCAGGCAGCCGTTGCGGAGCCAGCGCAGCCTTGGCCGTAGTTCGTGAACGCGGCGCTGCTCGGGCGCAGGATGTAGAGGCCAGTGTTGCGGTCCGAGGCGAGGATGTTGCCGGACGGCAAGAACGGGTAGCAGCCCCAGCAGCCATTATAGCCGCCGGAGGCGCCGGGCCACGTGTCATACGACGCGACTTCGACCGGGTTCATCGGGTCACTGAAGTCGATGCAGCGGTAACCCTCGGTGTACCAGCTGCAGTGCACCTTGTTGCCAACGATGAACGCGTTGTGCGGGATCGAGCTTGAGTTCGGGGTGAATTGGCCGAGCGGGATCGGGTTCGACTTGTTGGTGATGTCGAAGAACTTGATGACGCTGCCAGCGGTTTCGTCGGTCGTTACGCAGATCGTGCCGGCCGCGTTCGGCCATGCGTTGTGCGTGAAGTTGCCCGGCGTGCCGGTGTCACTGATCGGAGTCGGCGGGAACGTCGTCGCATCCCAGATGCGAAGGTCGCCGTTGTAGATCATCGAGCCGTAGCCGTAGCCGTTCTCGACGCACAGGTCGTGGAAGTAGTTGCTGTTGCCGGATCCACCAGCGAGCCCGAGGTAGGTCGGGTTCGTCGGGCTGGTCGTCAGGTCCCAAGCTGGCGTGCCGACGTTGCTACCGGGGAGGTAGAGGATGCCGGTGCCAAGGTCGATGGTGACGTTGTGCGCGCTGCCGGAGATGCCGGTGCCGAACGTGCCAGCCACGGTTGGGCTGTTCGGGTTGGTCAGGTTGATCACCTGAACACCAGCTGTCGCCTCGGTGACTACGTAGGCATAGTTGCCGTAGGTGCGGATGTCGCGCCACGATGATGAGCCAAACTGGAAGAAGCCCCTCTCGATCGGGTTGCTCGGGGTCGTGATGTCGATGACGACCGTGCCGGTCGTTGAACCGAGCAGTGCATACTCATCGCCGTTGGCGGCGGTGTAGCCCCAGACGTCGTTGAACGGGCCGTGATTATTGAATGTACCTAGTAGTGCGGTGTTCACGCCTTGAGCGGAAATGGACGCAACCAGAGTGGTGGCTAGCAGGAGCGCTTTTTGAATGTGCATAGAGGGAGATTGACCTCGAGGTGACGAGGGGTGGGCGCCAACACTGTAGAGGACACTGGGTGATCCTCCAATGTGCTACCAGGCGTCGGCTGTCGGTGAGCCGTATGAGTGATCCAAGTGAGCGCTGCGTGCGCCGTGCGTATTCGTGCGGTGCTTTGGAAGTCTACCGCGCAATCTTGGGCGGGCGTCGAGAGGCCGGGACTCCTAGTGGTCATCTCGAAGGTCGGCGGCCAATCGCTAATTTGGAGAAGCCGTTTTCGACGGACCGAACTGCAAAGAGGCGAAGGGCCAGGCCTAAAAGATCCAAGCCCCCAACCTGCAGCCTCCGAAGCTTGAGCGGCCGAGGCTCAAGTGGGGCGCGGTCGCACGGCCCCGCTGGGCCTGAGCGTGCGTTGCTGTCGCGGGCATGACCCGCGACAGCATGGGCAAGGCTGGCTACTTGACCCAGCGCGCTGCGGCTCGCAGTCGTTCGATCGCCGATGCTGCGGCGTCGTAGCCGCGCAGTTCGCCGAACTTCTGCTCGAGCGCGCCGATCGCAGTTGTGCGTGCGGTCATGTTGTCGCTGGTTAGTAGCGCGACCAAATCCGTGCGCGCGTCCTGGTCGCCAAGCATCAAGCGGCTGCGTGCCGAAGAAGCGATCAGCGGGTCGCCACTTGGGATGCTCGCGGGCAGCTTGCCGAGCTGTGCCGCTTGACGAACGCGCGCTTCAAAGCGGCGGAGGCCCGGCAGGCATTCCTTGTCGCCAACTTGCTCAAGGGCCGAGGCGGCCCAGTGGGATACGCCGAAGACTGGATCGCGCAGGATCGGAAGCACCAGCGCGGCGGCCCGGCGGTCGCCCAGGCGTTGCAACGTGGCGAGGATCGACGCGCGCTTGCCAGCAAAGCCGGGCGGGAACTTGAGGCCGCGGATCAGCGCGGGCAGGGCATCGGTGCCATGCGCGAGGATGCGGTCAATCGTGGCTTGATCGTCTGCTGCGGCTGGGATCAAGCCGGCGCCGCCGCCCAGCGTCGTCACCAAGTGGAACGCGTCGCGATCGGTCGCGATGTCGGGCCGTGGCCAGTTGCGTGGCTTGAAGCTCTGGCCGTCCTTGAGCCACCAACCTTGCAGTTGCCCGATCGCATCGAGTCGGCGTTCGCGCAGATCCATGAGCTCGTAGCCCATGTGCTTGCCAGTGATGCGCACGAATTGTTCGAAGCACTTTTCGCGGATCAGATCGTCTTCGTAGTCGAGGTTGGCGAGCAAGAGCGGCACGCCTGCCGTTGAACCGAGTCGAGCCAGCACGCCGGCGAGGTCGATGTGCATTTCGACGAACGTGCTGCGACGCATCGCGCCTTCGATCGCAACGACGCTGTCGCGATCGTCGAGATCGGCGAGCGCCAGTGCGGCAGCGCGCACGACATCTGGGTCGAACTCACTTAGGAGAGCGCGAATCGCGACGGCTTGATCGCGAGCCAGTAGCCGCCCGAGAAGTGTGGCGGTCGTGACGCGGTCGAGGGCGTTCTTAGCCGTTAGCCCCTTGGTGACTTCCGTCACGAATACGGCCTTGTCGGTCGGTACGGGCAGTTCGCCGAGAAGTTCGCGACAGTGCAGGCGCACGTAGAGCTTGTCGTGGTTGATGCCAGCGCGCACCAAAGGAACCGCCGGGCCGCCAATGCGACGCAGCGTGCCCATCGACTTGCCAAACGTCTTGTTGTCCCACGAACCGAGCGCCTCGATCAACGCGGGCACGGCCGGCGCGCCAATCTCAACGAGGCGGTCCATCGCCTTGCGGTTGGCTTCGGGCATCTGGAAGTTGAACAAGGTAACGAGCTCTTGGATCACTTCAGGCGAGTCGCCTTCGGGGATCACGAACTTGACCGTGCCGACCACCGTGTTGGCGAGTTCGCTCAGGTCACTCGGGCTCGCTTCGCGCGCATCGATGCCTTCTGGTGTGGCGACGAGCGGGTAGTAGTCGGATTCGACCTTGGCCAGGTTCGGCGTGATGTCGGTGAATACAAGTTGTCGCTTCTCAAGGCGCCTAGCCAACTCGGGATGGTTGTCCTCGATTGGGAAGTAGAACTTGTAGTGAAGCTCGCACTCGACGGTGCCGTCGGTGATGCCTAGCGGCATGCGGTGCACGCGCTCTTCGCCACTTGGAATCTGCTTGTTGGTCGGCAACGTCATGCCGTAGGGCCGGCGGTAGGGATCGCGGAAGACCTTGCGCGACCGCGCGACTTCCTTGCCTTCCGGGTCGCGCACGACGATCAACGACTCGACCGATCGCTGGCGAAGCTCCGTTGGGAAGTTGTGGCCAGCACCAACGTTTGCGATGACGACCACGGCAACGTTGCCATCGAGCTTCGCTTCGTAGTCGTAGGCGCGCTTGACGTGTGCTTCATCGCGGGCACCCGGGAAGCGGTGCGAGTAGACCTGCCGCACCGGTCCGCCGACGGCGATCGGGCGCTTGATGCGCTTCATGTGGCAGCTGATGCAGGTGCGGCCAGCAGCCTTGCCGTTCGGCGATTCTTCCCATTGGTAGGGCGTGCCGTGGTTCTTGTGGCAGACGGCGCAGGCGTCTACTTCACCGACGCGTGGGTCGAACGCCGAGATGCAGTCGGGGCCGCCGACGAATTGCGCGTAGTCGGTGTCCTGTTTCCAGTGACACGTCATGCATGAGTTGCCGTCCTCGAGGCCGTAGTGACGGCGCTGCGGGTTGTTGCCGATGCCGGTCTCAAAGATCGGTCGCGGCGTGTGGCACTGGATGCAGCTGGCGGTTTGAAAGTGCCCGGTCGCCATGCGAACTTCGGGGTCGGTGTACGCCCGGCCGTGGGTGTTGAGTTCGTGCTCGGCGTAAATCGCCGGGTGGCAGCTCGCGCAGAATGCACTCGACATCACTTTGTCGTAGTGCGCCTGGGTTCCCAGCGACGTCATCGCACTCGTGGTGCCGGATGCTGTGAGGGTGTTACCTTCGCGTAGCGATTGGCTCAAACGCGTTTGCAAGCAAGAGCTAAGGGTGGTGATCGCAATCGTCAGCACAATTGCGAGTGGAGCCAGGAGGCGAACGTTCATAGCGCGGGCGGGGGTAGGCATCGAACGGGAGGTGGACCGGTTTGGGGGTAGGTGACGCACCAGTGACATGCAAAGTGCGGGCCATCACTTCGGATGACCAACGGTAATCGCTTTGGCTGCGGACGCGGTAGTTTTGGCGGTCGTATTGGGCTGCGAACGGATTCGATTGCAGCGAATAGTGTCCGGCCTAACCGGTGCCGAAATTCTTGCCGTGAGCGCATGGCAAGGGATGCGTGCCCGCCGCCGCGTGCGGATTACTTGCCGATCATCAGGTGCGCCGACGCGACGCTGGTGGGGTCCATGCGTTCGTTGAGCGACTCGTAGAGTGCTTGGACCGTGCGCATGACTTTGCCTTGGAAGACCTGCTCGCCGTTGCGGCTGACGGTGATCTCCTTGTCTAGGTCGAGCAGCTTGTCGCTGAGTCGCAAGCGCACCTGATCGACGCGCTCGGTTTGCAGCGAGATCGTTTGGCCGACGACCTCGGCCCGGATTGTCTGGCCGTTCT
>JBNMNW010000043.1:0-27004 GCA_051278165.1 Planctomycetota bacterium
GGCTACAAGCCGGGCGAGTAGGTCTCGAGCAGCGAGACCGCCCGTGGGATGGAGGCGAAGCCCGCGCGCCGTCTCGAGCCGACCTGGCGCTGGTCGATGCGCAGCCATCGCCGAGAATCGGCCACGGGTCCGCGGGACCTGTGCCGCCACCATCCGCCGAGATCTTGGCCCAGGTCGATGCCAACCAGGCCTCGCTCAAACTGGTCCACTGCGGCGTGCGCCTGCCTCAGAAGGCCCCGCTTTCTGCGACTTCGATGAAAAAGCGCCCTCGACTCGCGATTCCTTCACTGCGAACCGATAGCTTCTGCAGCCAACACTATGAGCGAATCAAAGATGCCGATTGATCCCAAGGAACTGGCCCCCGCCGCTGTCGGCGTAGTCATCGGGATCTGTATTCTGATTGGGTTTGGCGTGCTTGCCTCGATCCTGGGCCTGACGCTGTTTGTCGACATCGGCGACATCCCTCGTCAGTAGGCTGGTGCTGCTGCTTTGCAGCAGAACCATCCTACTGTCCTTTTTTGCAGCCGCTGCGCGGCGCAAGGCAGCCTGGGGTTGGGCTGTGGATAGGCGAGGATGTGGAGTGGCGATGAGTGGAGTGGCGATGAGTGGAGTGGATGGAGTGGAGTGAGGTGGGTGGTTTTTGTGGGCTTTTGGCCGATGCGTGGCGCAATGCTGTTTGGGGTGCGCGTTGTCTTGTGGACTGATCGGTGAGGGGCGCTTGGGGAAGCCAAGGGATGCTTGGCTGTAGCTCACCACGGGATGTGGTTTGGAGCTGTTCGCAGCTGCTCGCGAGTTGGCCTTCGGCCGCCGCGAGGTGCGTGTGCTGAGTGCTGCCCGTCGGCAAGACTGGGTGCACTGCGGAATTGTCAGCAGAGGTGCTGGCACCTAACTGCTGGGTGTGACTGCTGCATGTAGCGCTAGGGCGCCGCAGTTAGCAAGGACACTGGTTTGGCAGGGGCACTGGCTAGCAGGGACACTGGCTAGCAGAGGCACTGGCTTAGCAGAGACACTGGCTAGAGTCAGGCAGAACGGGGTGACGCGAAGGGAATCGTGTCGCACCGTTCAAGCTCGTCCATCGCGCTAATGCGCGATGGTGACTACCACTCGTCGCCGCCGCCGCCGCCACCGCTGCCGCCGTCGTCGTAGCCGCCGCCACCACCGCCGCCGCGGCGTCCGCCGCGATCACCGCCGTAGCCACCGCCACCACCACCGCCGCCACCGCGACCACCGCCGCCATGACCACCGCCGCTGCGACCACCACCGCCACCGCCGTGACCACCACCGCCGCCGCTGCGACCACCGCCGCCGCCGCCACCGTAGCCACCACCGCCGCCGCTGCGACCACCGCCGCCACCGCCGTAGCCACCACCGCCGCCGCCACCGCCGCGATAGCCACCGCCACCGCTGCTGCCGCCGCCGCCGCTACCGCTGCCGCCGCGGTAACCACCGCCGCCGCCGCCACCGCCGCCAGCACCGCCACCACCAAAGTCTTGGCGCGGCTGTGCTTCGTTAACGCGCAGCGGACGTCCGTCCACCTCTGCGCCGTTCATCGCGTCAACGGCACTTACCGCATCTTCGTCCGTTGCCATCTCGACAAATGCGAAGCCGCGACTGCGGCCCGTATCACGCTCAAGCATGATCTTCACATCGGTCACTTCGCGGCCGTCAATTCCAAAGGCTTCCCTCAGTCCATCTTCCGTTGTCTGGAAGGAGAGGTTGCCTACGTACAGTCTCTTACCCATCGCGTTCTGACGATCTCACCCTTTCGGCTTCACAACGCACCAACGGTCAAAGGGGAAAGGCCCCTGGTGCCAACTAAGAAAAGCGCGACTCTCTTTAGGGATTGAGACTGATCAGCATCTAAGGGCAGACCAAGCAGAGACCCGAACGGAGGTTCGCAGACCTTCGAAGAATCACCTACTAAGCCTCTGGGCGCAAGCGGGGCAGGGAATTTCACTTGCCGGAAGTGATCTTTCACAGCGGGCCCGAAAGTGCTTTTGCCAAAAGTAGCAAGCAGCGCTTGCGCTGATGTGGCTTGCTGTGTTCGAACAATGCCTCAGAACTGGCTTGGCTCGCAGGTCTCGTTCCCTCCGCATCATGCAATACGGTTTCGTCCTAGACCAACGTCGCTGCATCGGTTGCCACGCGTGCACCGTCGCCTGTAAGTCCGAGAACGAAGTGCCCCTTGGCGACTTCCGGACTTGGGTGAAATACACCGAGGTCGGTGAGTTCCCTTCGGTCAAACGGCACTTTGCGGTGCTGCGCTGTAATCAGTGCACCGACGCACCCTGCATCACCGTTTGTCCGGTGACCGCGCTGCACAAGCGCCCCGATGGCATCGTCGACTTGGACAAGGATGCCTGCATCGGCTGCAAGGCGTGCATGCAGGCTTGCCCGTATGACGCGTTGTCACTCAACGAAGAGACCGGCGGCGCCGAGAAGTGCCACTTCTGTGCGCACCGGATCGAACAGAATCTGAAGCCGGCGTGCGAAGTCGTCTGCCCGGAGACCGCAATCATCAGTGGCGACTTGCACGACCCGGAAAGCCCGGTCAGCAAGATCCTCGCCGAGGTCGGTGGCTCCAAGGTGCGCCGGCCCGAGCAAGGCACCGGACCAAATGTCTTCTACCTAGGAGCACACGACGCCTCACTGGAGCCGGGAACGGCAAAAGAAGAGGACAGCTACATCTGGAGCGATCGTCGCGAGCCCAAGGTGGAACTGCCTGAAAAGGATCGCAAGGCTCTGCAGCGCGATGACGCAGTCGTGGTGCTCGACGTCAACCACAAGATTCACTGGGGCTGGAAGGTCTCGGCGTATCTCTTGACCAAGGGCATCGCCGCTGGCGCGGTGCTCTGGGCGCCCTTCCTGGCGATGACGGGAGTCGGTTCCGACTTCGCGCGCAACTACCTGCCCGAACTGCTGGGACTGTTCTTCCTGGTCGTGACCAACGTGCTGTTGGTGATGGACCTGAAGCGGCCAAAGATGTTCCTGACGATCATCCTGCGCCCCAACATGAAGAGTTGGTTGGTCAAGGGTGCCTACGTGTTGATGGCCTTTGGCGCGATCACGTCGGCAAGCCTCGCCGCGCGGTTCTTCGGGATGAATGAACTCGCCGATGGACTGCGATGGGTCAACCTCATCTCTGCGTCGCTGACCGCTGCCTACACGGCGTTCTTGTTCGCGCAGTGTGAAGGTCGCGACTTGTGGCAGAACACCCGCTTGCTGCTGCCACACCTGATGGTGCAGGCGCTGTGTGTCGGCGGCGCGATCATGCTGCCGTTCATTCCGGATACCAAGCTGGCGATTGCGGTTGTAGTGCTAGCGGTTGTGCACCAGTTGTTCGGCCTGATGGAGCGCTTTGGCAAGCATGAGACCCACAACGCCAAGATGGCCGCGGCGCTGCTGCCCGGCGTCAAGGCGTGGAAGGGTTCGGGCCTGTCGGCGTTCTACTTCGGCATGGGCACGACCACGCTAGCTGCGCTGGTGGCTCTGCTGCTGGTGCTCGGCGGCGCCGCCAACCCGCTTGCGCTGGTGTTCTGCGCCTTGGTGGCTTGGCTCGGCCTATTCCTCTACGAACAGGCTTACGTGCGCGCCGGCCAACTACCGCCGCTGGCGTAACGCCGGGCGGGCGGCCTGCCGCCACGCCTGCTGAGCCCCAAGAACTGCATCCCACGGTCAGTGGGGTCAAGCGGCGGCAGTGCGTAACCGCTACCGTTCTGCCTCGGCACGAAATCCCGCAACCCCAAACCGTCCATGCTTCGCCTACCGCTCATCGCCCTCGCGGCACTCTCTCTGATCACGACGGCCGACGCCCAACGTCGAGGTGCACGCCGCAACGCCGAGCCACCAGCACTCAAGCACTTCAACTACGAGACTTGGGAGTTTGACTCGAAGCACGCCGCTCAGGGCCAGGCGAGCTACTCGATCTACCTGCCGAAGGAACACGACTTCGCCAAGAACAAGGACCGCAAGTTCCCGTGGATCCTGTGGCTGCCTGGCTTTGGCGGACCGGATGACTTTCAAGGTCGCGGTGGCGCGACGACGCTCGACCGCTTGCGCGAACAGAGCAACATCCCGGAGCTCGCGTTGGTTGTATTCCGCGCCCCGGGTGGCCGCGGCCGCACGACCTACATGAACGGCGAGTCGATCGGCGACATCGAAGATCTGATCATTACGGACCTGCTCAAGCACGTCGAAGGCAAGTTTCGCGTTAGCAGCAAGCGTGAGCACCGCGCCGTCATGGGCGTCAGTGCCGGCGGCTTTGGCGCCATGAAGATTGCCCTTCGTCACCCCGGCTTGTTTGGCGCCGTCGCAACGCATTCCGCAGCGATCCTGCCGGCCGACCCAGCGGACCTAGCTGGCTCTGCAGAGAACACCGTGATGCGCTACTTGCGCGGCGGCTTGCGCGAGCAGCTCGGCGACCCGATCGACCCGAAGAAGTGGGCGCAGCAAATGCCGATGGGATTGGTGGCGCTCAAGAAGCCGGCCGACCTACATGGCTTGCAGATCTACTTCGACGCTGGCACCGACGACCACTACGGCTTCTTCGAGCCCAACCAGGAACTGTCTGCCGCGATGAAGAAGAACGGCCACAAGCACCTGTTCCGACCTGTCGAGGAGGGCGGCCACGCGTGGAGCAGCCGCTTGATGGTCGATAACCTCGAGCACTCAATGGGCTTTGCCGGTCTCGCGATCAGTGGTAAAGATGCGATCGCCGAGATTGAGAAGGCGGCTGCGAAGAAGCAGGCGGACGAGGGCAAGTAGCCCCCGCCGGCCGCTGCCGAGCAGCAGTCTCCCGGCAGCGCTCTTCTCGCAGTATTCTTGCCACTGCATAGCTGCCGCGCGACCTGTCTTGGTCAGCGCCGGCGACCACTAGCAACTACTTCGGGTAGACAACGTCCAGCGGCGGCAGCGCCTTGCCGCGACGATCGCCATCGCCGAGTAAGTAGTGCTCAAACCAACGCAACGTGCGCAGCGTGTAGTCCATGCGGTTGACGTTGCTGCGGTTGCCATGACCCTCGCCCGAATACTGCACGTAGCGCACCGGCGTGTCGGTGCCAAACTTGACCGCGCGATAGAGCATGTGCGGTTGGCTTGGATGCACGCGCGGATCGCTGGTGCCTCCGAGCAACAACAGCGGCGTGTCACAGTTCTGTGCGTGCGTCAGCGGACTGCGATCGGCCATCAACTCCGGCTGCTGCCACGGCCACTTCTCTTGGTAGTGCACCAAGTAGAACTCCCTCGGGATGTCGGTCGTCAGCCACTTGGTCCTGATGTCTACGAACGGCACGAAGCTAACGGCCGCTGCGAAGTGCTTGCTCTCCTTGGTCGCCGCCCACGCCGCCGTGTAGCCGCCGTAGCTACCGCCGCCGATACCGACCCGCTTGCTATCGATCAGCCCCTGCTTGTCGAAGTGCGCAATCGCATCGAGGTGGTCATGGAACTCGCGGCCCATCGGATCGCCGTGGTCATGGATCGCGAACTGCACGCCATAGCCTGTCGACGAGCGGTAGTTCGGATACCAGGAGACGATGCCGCGCGCCGCCAGCAAGTGCCCCCAGTTTGAGTAGGTCGACAACCAACCGTCGGTGAAGTGCGACTCCGGGCCACCGTGCGCCACGATCACCAGCGGGTAGCGCGAGCCTTCTTTGTAGTCGTGCGGCAGCACCAGCATGCCTTGCACGAACACGCCATCACGGCTGCGAATCCGGACAATGCGCTGCTCGCCAAACGCGCGACCTGCGAGCGTCGCGTTGCTGTTGGTCAAGCGCACCGATTCGTCGGGCGCGTCCTTGCCGGCCCGGATGAACAGCTCGGCCGGATGGTTGGCGTGACTGGCGGTGAACACCATCTTGTCGCTGTGGAAGCTGTAGCCAGTCAGCCCCAAGCGGAACTTGTTGGGATGGAATTGCCAATGCGGCTGGCCCGAACCGTCCAGGAAACTCAAGCGCGCGGCCACGCCAACGCTCTCCTGTAACAGCAGGCCATCGCCCGCCGGCTTGAGATGCTGGACCATGCCCAGGAAGCCCTTGGACTTCATGGTCGGCTCGCCACCAGCGACCGCAACTTGGAACAGGCTGCCCGCGTGTGGATCGTTACGGAACGCAGCCGAGATGTAGTAGAGCTGCTGGTTGTCGGAGGAGAACGCGAATTCGCCGAGCTTACCGGGGTTGTCGACGAGCTTGGTCATGCGACCGCTCTCCACATCCAGCAGATGCAAACGCTTCTGCATGTAGCTGTCGTCGACGGTGTTCCTCGGCGCGCAGGCGCACGCAATGGTGCGGCCATTGGGACTCCACTCAAAGCCATAGACCGTTGTGTCGCTGGTGACGCGGCGTGGCGTGTCGCCTTCACGGCAGATCCACAGCGAGATGTGGCGCCAATCCTCGTCATAGACAACCGGCCGAAAGCCGCGCTTGCTCGCTTCAGCGCGTTGCTCTGGCATCGCATCGAGTGACGTGAACGCGACGCTCTTGCCATCGGGACTCCAGCGATAGCTGCTGACGGACGGCGTCTCGGCAAACGGCACGGCATTCGGCTGCGTGATCGATTGCACGCAGATCTGGTTGCGACCGTCGATCCGCGTGGTGTACGAGATGGCGCGAGACTTCGGGCGAAGCGCGATGCCGGGGGCACTGTCCTTGCCGGAAACAAGCCATCGCGTAACGACAGCCTTGCCGGCGCGAGCCTCGAACGGCTTGTCGATGACGCCTAGATGCAGATAACTGCCGCCCGGGCCGTCTTCAATCGGGCGCGGCACGACCATGTTGAACGCAACAAATCCGTCTCCTAGCAGAGGATTCGCCACGGTTCGAACGGACAGGGCCTCGGGCACAGTAAGCGGCTCTTGTGCGCATACGGCGCCATTTGCCAACAATGCCGCGCTGCCACAGACGATCCGCGCGACGACGGTTCTGATCGAAATCACCATGCCACCGACGATACCAATTTCGCACCCGTCAAGCCCCCACGGATGCCACACCGTTGCTGATGTTGCCACCTTCCGAGACTAAGCTTGTGGCCCTAATACGGTGATGCCATGGACCTCTTCGATCTAACTTCTGACGGCCGCCGCACGGTTGCCGCCGCATGCTCGTCCGAAGGCGTCGATGAGAGTTACGCGAGTTTTGTCGCTCGCCATCTCGATGTCGTGGACAGCTCGTGGCGGTGGTGTTGCGGCAGCAGCTGTGACCCATGCGTGCAATCACTTGGTCGCGCTGTCGACCGAGCACGGCGTGAGCTTTGCATCGCACCTCCAGGGCTATCGGACAAAGACGGACCATAGTAAGATTGCCCGACATGGACACAAGCCGAACCGTGCTGCTGGCCCAGCACGTCATGCAAAGGGCCGTATTCGTGTTGCGTCACGACTGTCTAGTTCTCGACGCAGTCGACAATCTGATCCAACGAGGATTCTCAGGTGCGCCGGTCATTGACCGCGACCGACTGGTTGGAGTCTTTAGCGAGCGCGATGCACTGACGTCGATCGCCGCTGCTTACTACGAGCAAGAACCACCGGGAACGGTCGCGCAGCACATGCGGCGGGACTTCGCCGTGGTCGCACCGCACGCCGACATCTTCGAAGTCGCGTCGGTGTTCCGGGACCAACCCATCCGCCGGGTGCCGGTTGTCGACATCGACCGCCGTTTACTGGGCATCATCTCGCGCGGTGACGTGCTGAAGGCGTTGCGGCAGACGTTCCTCAGTCGTCAACCAACCAAGTATGAAAGGCTGCAAGAGCACATGGCTCTGCGTCACAGCAGCTGACGAACCAAACGTCCACCTTGGTTGGGCCACCGAAACCAGGTAGACGACATCGCCAGTGCTGCTCCGCCGTTATTTACTGTGCCAGCGCCGCCAACACGTCCGTCGCAACCGACACCAAGACGTCGTCCGCAAGCGGCGCCCGCACCAACGTCAACTGTACCAGGCACTCGTCGCGCTGAAACCAGTTGACCTGCGCCTTGGCATTGCCGGGTTGAAGCATGCGACGCATCTTGGCGTTGCCTGGCTGAACCTGCCGAAGCACGCGACTGACACAGCCTTCAATCGCCGGCCCGGGGTTGGCGACTAGCTGCATCCTGTTGGTCGCGAGCCGCAAGTCACTGACTGCGCAACGCTCAGCAAGTTCACGATACTTGGTTGCCGCGGCTGTGGTTCGAAAGCGCATTGCACTCGCCGTGCGCCAAGCCAGCGGCGTGCCGCTGTTGCCATTCCAATCGGCACCAGCAACGCATTCGCCGAGCGCTGCCAATGCCTCCTCTCGAGCTGAGTAGTTCTCACTGAGCCGATCAATCTCACTCAGAGCGGCACTGCCGACACACCATGTGCGGCCACCAAAGCGATCACCAATGCCTTCGAAACACTTCTGGTGATAGGCAATCGGCCGCAGCTTGGTGCGCGGCCGCAAGAGCTGCGTCAATTGCCGATCGCTCTTCAGGACCTTCCAGACCTGGTCCATGCCGCCGCGTTCGAACTCGTCGTAGAGCAAGTCGGCACCGCTCAAGTAGAGCAACGCCGGACGGCAGCGCGTCGCGCGGCCAGCTAACAACGACCCTAGTCCCTCGAGTTCCTTGGTAGTGCCTCTGAGCACAGCGCGACCTGCATCGATCGCTGGGATCAAGCCGAGCTCCCCCATGACCATCTCTGAGCACATCACTGCATGCCCCTCGGTCCGCATCACCAGCGAGTGAATCAAGTCGGTCTGAGTGATCTCTGCATAGCGCTTGCCAAAGTCGATCTCCTGGCCTTGCAACGCGTGCACGAGTTCATGCGCGAGGAACAGCTTTAGCACGGACCACTCATCCAGATCGGTCAAACCGAGCACCTTCAGGTTTTGTGCAACCCGCCCTGGCACGATGAGCACCTCGCCAGACGCAAGTTCGTATTTGCCGATCACCCCCAGTCCAAGCAGGTCCGCCCGCAACTGCAACGCCCGCCGGATACGGGATGCCGGCTGGCCCTTGTAGATCTCCGCCAGCTGCGGCTCGAGTTCGACTCGGAAGACCCGCATCATGTCGCCGCTATCAGCAACAAACGCAACCGGTTCGCGAGCGAACTTGCGCCCACACACCTTCTCGACAGTTGGCCGCAGTTCCCGAACGAGCTTCTGAAGATCCTCGTCGTCCAAGCTCCGGACCGCTTGCGATGGCAGCACAGAAACCATCACCAGCAAAACTGTCACGCAAACCCAAGTCAGGCGCGAATCGTAGTTCACGAGTCAAATCCGGGCATTGCATCTGCTGAGCAGGAACTAGCCACGAGCGCTTGGGGAATGGTCATGCGATGACCAAAGTGACCCGCCCGGCCAACGAATGCAACGTGTGCCGGCGAGTTGCACCAGAACAACAGCTGACAAGCACGTCGGCATTTTGTGGATCCAGCTGTGCGGGCCTTCTAGTATCGCGCGCATGGACCAAGAGACCATGCGCACGACCCCGCTCGAGAACTTCCCGCCGCCCGAAAAGTGGGACGACTGGCAAGAGCTCGACGCCAAGTCGTGGCCCAAGCGGGTCACCAAGAACTACGCGCTGGTGCCGACGATTTGCTTCAACTGCGAAGCCGCCTGTGGCCTGATCGCCTACGTCGACAAGGACACCAACAAGATCCGCAAAGTCGAAGGCAACCCCTACCACCCGGGCTCCCGCGGCCGCAACTGCGCCAAGGGTCCGGCGACCATTAATCAGGTCCACGATCCGGAACGCATCCTCTATCCGATGAAGCGCGTTGGCCCGCGCGGCGGCGGCAAGTTCGAACGCATCACTTGGGACGAAGTCCTCGATACGCTCGGCGCTCGCATTCGCAAGGCGATCATCGAAGACCGCAAGACCGAGGTCATGTACCACGTTGGCCGGCCTGGCCACGATGGCTACGTCGAACGTGTGCTGCAAGCATGGGGCGTCGACGGCCACAACTCGCATACCAACGTTTGCAGTGCCGCGGCGCGCCTCGGCTACACGCTATGGAGCGGCTATGACCGCCCGTCGCCGGACTACGAGAACGCCAAGTTCACGCTGCTGCTCTCCGCCCACCTCGAGACCGGCCACTATTTCAATCCGCACGCGCAACGAATCATCGACGCCAAGATGAATGGCGGCAAGCTGGCCGTCTGCGACATCCGCCTGTCCAACACGGCGAGCATGGGCGACTACTGGTTGGCAACGCGCCCCGGCAGCGAAGCGATGATGCTGCTCAGCTTCGCGCATGTGCTGCTGCGCGATGACCTGGTCGACTGGGAGTTCATGAAGACCTGGGTCGACTGGCGCGCATACCAGAAGAACAAGGAACGCGCCGACGACTTCGATGCGTTCAAGACGGGCCTTGCGGAGGACTACGCGTTTGCGACCCCCGAGCACGCTGCCGAAATCTGCGGACTAGAAGCGAGCACGATTGAAGAAGTCGCCAAGGAGATCGGCGCGGCTGGCAGCGCCTTCAGTTCGCACGTTTGGCGCAACGCTGCCGCCGGCAACGAAGGTGGCTGGGCCGTCGCACGCAACCTGCAGTTCGTCTGCGTGCTAGTTGGCGCCGTCGCATCGGTCGGCGGCACCGCTGGCAGTGGCACCAACAAGTTCGTGCCGGCACCGTTCAGCAAGCCACGCCCCCATGAAGTGTGGAGCGAACTGCTCTACCCGAACGAATGGCCGCTCGCCCACCACGAACTCAGCTTCTGCCTGCCACACCTCGTCAAGAGTGGCCGCGGTCGCATCGACACCTACATCTCGCGCGTCTACAACCCGGTCTGGACCAACCCGGACGGCGCCATGTGGATCGACATGTTGCAGGACGAAGAGAAGGTCGGCTGTAGCGTCATGCTGTCGCCCACCTGGAATGAAACTGCGCGCTGGTCTGACTTCGTATTGCCAATGGGCCACGCGACCGAGCGCCACGATTTGATGTCGCAAGAGACGCACGCGGCGACTTGGATTGGCTTCCGCCAACCGGTGCACCGCACGCTCGCGCAACGTCAGGGCAAGGAGTTTACGTGGACCTATGAGGTCAACCCAGGCGAAGTCTGGGAGGAAGACGAGTTCTGGATCGCGCTGTCTTGGAAGATTGACCCGGACGGTTCGCTCGGGATTCGCAAGCACTTCGAGTCGCCGTATCGCGAAGGCGAGCGCATCACGATCGACGAGTACTACCAGTGGATCTTCGAGAACTCGGTGCCGGGTTTGCCTGAAGCCGCCGCCAAGGAAGACCAGACGCCGCTCGAATACATGCGCCGCCACGGCTGCTACTTGGTCAAGGATCAGGTCTACAAGACGCATGAAACCGAGATGAAGGCGGGCGACTACCAGATCGACCCCGAGCAAGGCGTTGTGCACAAGGACGGCAAGATCCTCGGCGTCTACGCCAACGACAAGTGCATGGAGGGCTTCCACACACCGTCGAAGAAGCTCGAACTCTACTCGCCAACCATGAACGACTGGGGCTGGCCTGAGCATGCGACGCCGACCTACATCGAAAGCCATATCGACGAAGCCAAGCTCGACCGCGAAAACGGCGAGATGGTCTTGGTGCCAACGTTTCGCTTGCCAACGTTGATCCACACGCGCAGCGCCAACAGCAAGTGGCTCAGTGAGCTATCGAACACCAATCCGGTTTGGATCCATCCGACCGATGCGGCCCGCTTCGGCGTCGAGATGGGCGACCTAATTCGTGTCACGACGCGCATCGGCTACTACGTCAACGCCGTCTGGGTTACCGAGGGTGTGCGACCCGGTGTCATCGCGTGCAGCCACCACATGGGCCGCTGGTCGGTTCGCGGCGACCAAACTTCGGGCAACCACTGGCAGCTGCATGACGTCGACCTGCGCAAGGTGTCGGACAGCGCCTACTTGATGCGCCGCACCAAGCCGGTCTCCGCCTTCAAGAGTGAAGATAAGGAGAGTGACAAGGTCTGGTGGTCGAGTGGCGGTGTGCACCAAAACATGACGTTCCCGGTGCAGCCAGACCCGATCAGCGGCATGCACTGCTGGCACCAGAAGGTCACAGTGACCAAGGTCGAACCCGGCGATCGCTACGGCGATGTCTTCGTCGACACCGCAAAGTCGATGGAGATCTTCGAAGAGTGGCAAGCGAAGACTCGGCCCGCGGCAACCCATGGCCAAGACGGCCTACGGCGCCCACTGCACTTAAAGCGCGTTTGTCGCCCGACAGACGAGACCTTCAAGCTCTAGCCCCACTCACAAACCGGTAACAGCCTCACCGATTCAGGCATTGCGTACTGTACCCGGTACAAACCACAGGCTGCCGGGAAGCGGGGGTTGTGGTTTGTACCGGGTACAGTACGCAAGTTTCAGTATGCAAGTTTTGGAGGTTGGCGGGTGGAGGTTGGGCCAGGGGCCGGTGACAAGGAGAGTTCGCGACGCGCCGTCTAAAGTCGGTGGCGGCTGGGCGCCGATGAATAGGGTGACTCGAAGAGGTCAACCACTCCTATGGCACAAGCCGCCCAATTTCCGTTGCCGACGCCAGAGATCCACGTGTGGGTCGCCTACCTGACGGCGCGTTGCAACTTCGCTTGCGACTACTGCATTCAGAAGCCCAAGATGGTTCCTGGTCAACGGCGCAAGCCGTGGGGTCGCTATAAGGAACTGACGGGTAAGCAGTGGGTCGACGCGCTCAACGCGTATCCGGTTCGGCCAGAACATCCGCTGATCCTGACCGGTGGCGAGCCATCGCTGCACAAGGACTTCGCGTTCATCGCTAGTCGCCTCGAAGGCTACGACCTCGATATGACGTCCAACCTGACGTTTGATATCGATGCCTTTGCCAAAGAGATGCGGGCCCATGGCAAGACGTTCAAGACGAGCTTCCATACCTACCATCCGAAGTTCATCTCACCTGAAAAGTGGCTCGATCAGGCCGAGCGGCTGCGCGACTCCGGGATTGTCGACAACCCAACGTTCTCGATGGTCAACCTGCAGGAGTTCCCGCACTTCCGTGACGACGAACACGACCAGAACTTGAAGAAGCTGATCCAGATGGCCGATGGCCGTGGCTTGCTCTACCAGTTCAACGAGTTCCGCGGCACGCACATGGGCGAGGGCTTCAACCGCGACCATAAGTACAAGATTGATTGCACGAGTGCGTGGGTCAACATCGACCCAGAAGGTGAGGTCTACAACTGCCAGTACCACCTGACCGAGCGTAAGAACTCGTTTGGCAACATCACCAAGGTCGCAGAGGCTAAGCCGCTGCCGAAGATGGGCGAGTTCTTCTCGTGCACCGACTTCGGCTACTGCGATCCGTGCCACGAGAACAGTGGCCACGGCGCGTTCAAGGATGAGCAAGGCAACGTCTTCCGCCGCACGGACAACGACGCTCGCGTCTACCTGCAGTGGATGGAGCCGCAAGCTATTCGAGATGTCGCCTCACGCTACTTCTCCCAAGGCAACATCAAGGAAGCCGAGCACGCGTTGCTCGCCGCGATCGGCAAGCAGAAGAAGGCCGGCAAGGAAGACCCGGAGTCGTGGGCCGATCTCGGCGTCACGCTCTACGAGAGCAACAAGAAAAAGCAGGCCCTGGCTGCGCTGATTCACGCCATCGAGACGGGCATCACGCGCACCGAGACTGTCGCGAGCGCGATTGTCGTGGCCCGCGAACTAGACCTCGTCGAGCACACCAAGCAGGTCGTCTTGCGCTACGTGCCAGCTCAACAGTTGTCGCGGATCGAGCAAGCCCTCGATGCGATGCAGCCGATCGAGCAGGCGACGCCTAATCCACAGCGAATCACGCCGGGAGTCTGAGCGCCATGGACGTGCTAGTTGACTACCAAGGCAACTGGGGCCTTGGAGACCTTCTGTGTAGTGATCCGATGATGCTCGGCCTGGTCGAGCGCTTCGGAGCGAGCACGCGTATCTACGTGAAGGGCAAGTGCGGCAACGTGCTGCACAACCCGCTCGTCAGTGGTCCCGCTGAGCACAGCCAACACTTTGACCACGTGGTCGAAGTGAAGCTGTTCACGCATATGGACAACGCCGAGTATGGCAAACTCGAAGCCATGCCGAGCTTGGTGGCACACATGTGCAGCTATGCCGAGGTGACTCCGAGCGATGCCAAGCCGCGCTTGCACTTAAGCCAAGAAGACCTGAACGTGCTGCGCCGCATCCCCCTGCTCGGCAAGCCGCGCGTCGCGATCTGCGCAGACTTCGTCGATCCGTTGCGGCACTGGCCACTGGAGCGCTGGCAGTCCTTGGCACAGTCACTGCAAGACGCGGGCGCCCAGGTCATCGAAATTGGCACCAAGGACCGTCTTGGCATTGGCACCGATCTCGTCGGCAAGCTGACCGTGCGCGAAACCGCCGCGGTGCTGTCCGCCTGCAATCTATTCGTCGGCAACAACTCGGGCCTGTTTCACTACGCCCAAGCCGCTGGCGTGCCGTGCGTCACGCTGTTTTCGCTGGCGACGCCAGCGCGATTTGTGCACACCGGCGCATCGGTCTTCCCAGTCGAGGCGACTGGCCTGCCGTGCTTGCACTGCATGACGCGATGCTTTGCGGCCATGCAGCAAAGCGGCTGCACGGCCTCGCCTCGGGGCCGCTGCATGACCGATATCACGGTCGAGAGCGTGCTAAGCGCCATTGATGAAGCGCTTCAGGCGAGCCAGTTGTCGGCCCCACCAATGCTGGTGGAGCCTGGCCGGCACGGCTAGTTGCTGGCGCCTTCTTTGGCGGCAGCACTGGAGGAATCACTGGCGGCATCACGGGACGAGTCGTCAACCTTCTTGGCCGTTGACAAGATCTGCAGCTCCGCCATCTGCTCGGGAGTCACGGCCGCCGGCGCCTGCGCCATTGGGTCGTAAGCCGTCGCCGTCTTCGGGAACGCAATCACATCACGGATGCCTTCGCGACCGAGTGCCAGCGCGACCATGCGGTCAACACCGAGCGCAATGCCACCGTGCGGCGGGCCACCGAACTTGTAGGCGTCCAACAGGTAGCCAAAGTTACGGCGCTGCTCTTCTTCGCTAATGCCGAGGAAGTTGAAGACCTTCTTCTGCAGTTCGTGACGGTGGATCCGGATCGAGCCAGAACCGAGTTCCCAACCGTTCATGACGAAGTCATAGGCGCGGCTGCGATGGCTTGCGGTGTCCTTCTCGAAGTCGGTGTTGTCCCAATCGACCGGTGCCGAGAACGGGTTGTGCGCGTACTGCCAGCGCTGCTTGTCCTCGTTCCAATCGAACATCGGGAAGTTGAGCACCCAGCAACAGCGGAACTTCTTCGGGTCGCGCAGACCTAGTTCGGTGCCGACCTTGAGCCGCACTTCGCCGAGCGCACGGTGCACAACCTTCGATTGGTCGGCCACGAACAGCAGCAAGTCACCCGGCTTGGCACCCATCAGCTCGATCAGCTGGGCACCGGCCTCATCTTGGTAGAACTTCGAAATCGAGCCTTCGACGCCCTTCTCAGTGATCTTGGCCCAGGCCAAACCCTTGGCGCCGTAATCCTGCACGTAGGCAGTGAGGGCATCGAGCCCCTTGCGGGAGAACTTCGAAGCTGCGTCAACGGCCGTGATGCCTTTGACCATGCCGCCAGTTTCAACCGCGCCTGAGAAGACCTTGAAGGCGCTCGTCTTGGCGTGCTCGGTGCAGTCGATCAACTCCATCTCGAAGCGCATATCCGGCTTGTCACTGCCGAACCGATTCATCGCGTCTTCGAATGCAAGACGCGGGAACGGCGTCGGCAGATCGATGTCGAAGCCTTCCTTGAACGAATGCACGACGGCCTTCTCGACCAACTCGAGCACGTCGTTCTCTTCGACGAACGACATCTCCAAGTCAACCTGCGTGAACTCCGGCTGACGGTCCGCGCGAAGGTCTTCGTCGCGGAAGCAACGAGCGATCTGGTAGTAGCGATCCAGGCCAGCAACCATGCACAGCTGCTTGAAGATCTGCGGACTCTGTGGCAACGCGAAGAACTTGCCCGGGTGCACGCGGCTTGGCACCAGGTAGTCACGCGCACCTTCCGGCGTGCTGCCGGTTAGGATCGGTGTCTCGACGTCGATGAAGTCTTGGCCGGCCAAGAACGTGCGCATCGCCGTCACAAACCGCGAGCGCTTGATCAAACCTTCTTGCAGCGGCCGGCGACGCAGGTCGAGATAGCGATACTTCATGCGCAGCTCTTCGTTGGCTTCGACATCGTCGAGCACTTCGAAGGGCGGCGTGTCCGCTTCACTCAGCACGATCACTTCGGTGACGAGCAGCTCGATCTCGCCGGTCGAGCGCGCCTTATTGATCTTGTCGTCGTCACGGGCGCGGACATTGCCGCGCACCGACACCACATCTTCGGCGCCAAGACGGCGAAGTAGATCGACCGTTCCTTCGGCCATGTTGTTGGTTTCGATGTGCGCAACGGTCTGCGTCACGCCATAGCGATCGCGCAGATCGACGAACACCAATTGGCCGTGGTCACGGTGGTTCTCGATCCAACCGTTGAGCACCACTTCGGTGCCCACGTTTTCGATCGTTAATTCGCCACAAGAATGGGTGCGCTGCCAGGGTGAACGTGTCATTTCGGGCAGCGGTCGTAACCGGTGCTACGACCGCATGCCAGCACCGCCCGGAGACCGAGCCCTAGCAGCGGCTCAAGCCACCGCAAACGCCGGCGGTTCAGAACCTCCCTACTCGTAGCGAACCGACTCGCTGGGGCTCTGACTAAGCGCCCGGTAGGCCGGCAGCAGGGCTGCCAGGATGGCCGTCGCAAAGGCCCCTAGCGGCACCAGAATCATCCATAGCCACGGCATCATCACCGGCGCATCGAGCTGAGCAACCGCATTCATCCCCAATACCAGCACGGTGCCGAGTGGATAGCACAAGGCCACCGAGAGCACGCTAGAGATCGCCGCAACAATTGCTCCCTCGATCAGGAAGCTGCCACCGAGGGCGCCGCGTTTGATCCCGAGAGCGCGCAACACGCCAAGCTCGCGCTGTCGGCCGAGCGCCGCGATGGTCATGCCGTTGAGTAGACCGACGCCTGCCAGTCCCATCATCAAGAACAGCAGCAGGTCGAACAGGTAGAAGTCCTTCTCAACATCGCGGTGCAGATACGCCTCGACGCTCGCACCGGTCTTGTTGCGCCGCAGGTTCGGCAGCGTCGCTCGCGCCGCGGCCCGGATGACTTCGAGATCCGCGTCGCGATCCAAGCGCAGCGTCACTAACTCGACACACAGTTCGCCAATGCAGAAGTCCTTGCGCAACCAGTGAGGAGAGGCGATGGCGAATGCACGTTCGTCGCTGTCAAAGCCGGCGCGGTCATCAACCAACAGAACCTCGTAGCTAACCGGCGTGCCGTTCTTGTCGCGCAACGGCACCAGCGAACCTGGTTGCCATTCGCGTGACTTCGCCAACCGCTTGCTGACGATTAGCGTGCGCGCCCGTTCATCCACATAGCGATGCACGGCAACCTGGTTGCCTTCCAACGGTCCCCCACGGCCAGCGGCGCTTTCGAGGGACAGGCCGCGCAACAAGAACCCAGCACTGCGAACGTCACCCTCGTATGCATCGACTTGGCTCACGCCGGCAACGCGTGCAAGCTTCTGCGCCGTCAACGCCGATGTCGGCTCGCACTGCAGGAACATCACGTTGCTCAAAGCAGCCTTGCCAAAGACATGCACCTCAGCCTGCAACGAACCGGTCAGACTCTTGAGACCAAGCAACGCCAACAACACGGCCGACAAACCACAGACCGCCGCCGACACCCGACCTGAAGATCTCTTCAAGACCTTATCGACGAGCCATGTCGCCATCGGTGAGAACGCTCGGAAGGGCAACAGCATCACGCGGCCCAGCAACGTTGTCATGCTCGGGGCCAACAGCAACACGCCGCCGAACAACCCCAACATGCCACCGAGTTCGAGCAGCACCATGCGCGTCTCCTTACCTTCTTCCACCGCAAGCGGCGTCATCGCCAGATAGGCGAGCGGCAAGGCCAACACCAACAGTCCAAACATCCAGACGTGCACACCCTTCATCAGGTCGACGCCGTCATCCTTGCCCGGCGCCAAACCGCGCGCGCGCAAGATGTCGAGCGCCGGGATCTGGCGAGCCCGCATCAGCGGGAACATCGCGCCCGCCAACGTAAACAGCACGCCAAGCGCCGCCGTCCATAACACCGGGAACCACGGGATGTCGAACGACGCCCATTCTTTGCCAAGGCCGAGTGAGCTGACGCGCTTTGCCTGCAAGCCAAGTGCGAGCAACAGGCCCAAACCGATGCCAATGCCCGATCCAACCACGCCGAGCATCAACGCGTCGAGCAGGAAGATGCGCGTAATCGCGCCCGTGCCGGTGCCGAGGCAGCGCAGTAAACCAAGTTGCCGGACGCGCGCGATCAACGAATTTGACAGCGTCTGGAACACGACGAACATGCCCAGCAACAACGCGAGGCCGCCGAGGATCTTCAAGCCGTTGCGGAACGCGCGCTCATCGGCCCCCTCGCCAATCATCGCGCCGCGCGCATCGACGACGGCGTAGTCAGCCTGCAGTTCTTGGCGCAAGCGGTCGATGTCGGCGCCCTTCTCGCGCAAGATGTGGAACAAGTTGCCACCGACCGGCCGAAGCTTCTCAGCCAGACTCAGCGGCACCACCGCCACCAAACCAGCGTCGCGCTTGCCAAGCTTCTGGTGTTCGAGCACGCCGACGACCGTCACCTTGGTCGAGAACGGCACATTGCCAACCGGCACCGGAATCGGCACCAACTGTCCGTCCTTACACTCGACGCGCTGCGACGGAGGCGGCTCGCCGAGCAGCATGACATCACCGACGTCGACGCCGAGCAGATGCGCTGCTTCGCCGCCGAGCAACACTCCGGGTGCTGCGGCGGTGATGTCTTCGGGCTGCAGGTCGCGCCCCCGATTGACGACGTAGTGGGCGAACGCATTCGCTGGTAAAGGCGCCAAGCCAAACACCGACAGCGGCAGTGGCTTTTGTGGCCCAATCGCAACACCTCGCGCTTCGCGCCAGATCGCCGCATCGGCGACGCCATCGCGGGCCCGCAACTCGGCGCGCACATCAGCGGCCGCCCGCGTCGTATCGACGGGATGAACTTCGAGGTCGACCCAACCACGCTGTGGATCCTGCGCGATCATTCGGCTCTGGATCGTGTTGTGATCCATCACGTAGATGGCCACCACGATCGCAACGCCGAGCGCAATGCCGACCAAGGTCAGCAGGATGCGCAGTCGGCTAGACGCCCAGTTCCTGAAGACGATGAAAGACGTCAGCGACATTGAAAGGTCCACCCTTCATTTCGGATTGGGAAAGCAACGCACCGTCGTGCAGGAACAACACGCGATCGCCGGCAGCGGCGTCGCGCGGATTGTGGGTGACCAACAGGATGGTCGCGCCGAGTCGCGTGCAAACGTCACGCAGCAGCCCGATGACTTCTTCGCCGGCCTTACTCGACAGGTTGCCGGTCGGCTCGTCCGCGAGCACCAACTCCGGCTGCGTCACTAACGCCCGGGCAATCGAGACGCGCTGCATCTCACCACCCGACAAACCCGACGGCAGCCGGTCGCGAAGCTTGCTGACTCCTAGTAGCGAGAACAGGCTGTCGACCCGTTCGCGATGCTTCTTCGGCTTCTGACCGAGAATGCGCAACGGCAGCGTCACGTTCTCTTCGACCGTCAGGTCGGGCAGCAGATTGAAGAACTGGAAGATGAACCCGATGCGACGCCGGCGCACGGCAGCTCGATATTCCTCGTCGCCACCACCGAGGTCTTCGCCCGCGATCAGGATGTCGCCCGCCGTAGGGCGATCGAGGCCAGCCAGCAAGTGCAGCAAGGTCGACTTACCAGAACCCGACGGGCCCATGATCGTCGCGAACTCGCCCTTGTGTAACTGGAAGCTGACGTCGCTGACGATCGGCATCTCGCGCCCTTCTATCTGGCGCATTCGGTAGACCTTGCGAGCCTCGAGCACCGGCGCGGCACCGCTTGCAGGCGGCTCCGCGGAGACTGCTTGGGTCGGATTGGGAGTGGTCGACATGATCGCGGATGATGCCCGATTCTGCGCTGCATGTGGCCGTCTTTTTCTTCGGATCAGAGATTACTTTGCATTCCCAAGTTAGTGGGTTTAGGTGCGCAACTGTCCGGGACAGCACTGCTTGCCCGCTAAGCCCGGCCCGTGCTTGCCGATGCTCTACTGCCTCGAGGCACTCCACGCGACCGCCACGACTCGTGTACTGCCCCGTGCCATCGCCCCTTGCAAGCGAACCCCTCTACCAGGTCAGCGACCGCTAGCTAGCAGCGCCAAGAGCAATCGCTATGGTGCAGGCGACTCGTGAGTAAGCCGCCCGCCAACATCACTGATGCAGACGCTACGTCGAGCGTGCCCGCCAAGCTCGACCTGCTGGCTACGACCTCGGCGCAACTGCAAGACGCAGCCGAGCTATGGTTCGGCAGTTCTAAGGGTGCAGGATTCGCGCGCCGCATCCACCGACATGCAGTTTGCGACGGCGTGTTTGATCCGGAAGAACTGGGCGCCGGGCCACGCGCAGCAGCGATATGGCGGCAACGTGCGCATCTGGAATTGCCGACGGGCGTCGACGAGCAGCGCGAACCAGGCGAGCACGGCGAGGTCCAAAAGCGCCTCCTGCAACTTCATGACGCGCGCAGTATCGAAAGCGTGTCGCTGCCGATGGGCCATGGTCGACGTTCGCTCTGTGTCTCGACACAAGTAGGTTGCGCGCGTGGTTGCACGTTCTGCGAGACCGGGCGCATGGGCTTGCTGCGCAACTTGACGGCCGGGGAAATCGTCGCGCAAGTCACTATGCAGCGCCGCACTTCGTCGGTGGACCAGATCGTCTTCCAAGGCATGGGCGAACCGCTGGACAACCTTGAAGCATTGCTACCAGCGATGCGCGTGCTAACCGATCCGGCTGGGTTCAGCCTGGCGCACGATCGCTTGACGGTTTGCACCGTCGGCCATGTGCCCGGGATCGATGCGTTGCGGCAGCTCGGCTGGAAACGCCTAGGCCTGTCCTTGAGTCTGAACAGTGCCGACGACGAACGCCGCGCCGAGCTGATGCCGCACTCGGTGCGCTACTCGCTGCGAGATATCCAGGCATCACTGATTGCCTACCGGCAACGTAAGAACATGGCGCTCGGCGTGCACTGGTGCCTGATGCCGGGCATCAATGACAGTGAGCGAGATGCGGATCAGATCGCCCAGTTCATCGCGCCACTCGGTCGCACGTTCGTGCATGTGATCCCGTTCAACCCTGGTACCGATCCGATTGCGCGCGCACCGCACGAACACGAAATCGTCGCGTTCGTCAGCATGTTGCGCGACCGCGGTGTCGCGGTTCGACGGCGTATCACCAAGGGTCGCTCGGTGATGGCGGGTTGCGGGCAACTTGGCAAGACTCAGCCGAAATAGCTCGGCGCGATCAGGCTTGATCGCGCCAGCACAGCAGGATTGCAGCTTGCGCGGCGGATCGAGCTGCCAGCGTGCTACTTAACTTCGACGAGTTCGACCAGGAAGATCAGCACCGAGTTCGCCGGGATGGTGCCACTGCCCTTGGCGCCGTAGCCAAGCTCCGGTGGAATCTGGAACAAGAACTTCGAACCCGGCTTCATCAGCTGCAGGCCTTCGGTCCAACCCGGGATGACACGGCCGAGCGGGAACTCCGACGGTTCGCCACGAGCGTGCGAGCTGTCGAACATCTTGCCGTCCGTGGTCCAGCCGGTGTAGTGAGCCTTGACCGTGTTGGACGGCTTCGGCGAGTCACCCTCACCTTGGGCGAGGACTTCGTATTGCAAGCCGCTCTGGGTCGTGACGACCTTGTCGGCAGCAGGCAAACGGAACTTTGGCATGACCGTTACCTTCAGCAACTCGAGTTCCCAAACGGTGTCGGTCTGCGCTTGTTCCACGAGGCCGTTCGGCACGTCGGCGCGAATGATGCCACCGACCTTCAGGTTCTTGACGATGTCCTTGATGAACGGCCAGCGCATTGAGTCGAGCGTGCCGCCAAACTTCTGACCGCTCTTCTCGGTGCAATCGAGCAGTTGGCCGCTTGCACCCCAGATGGCGTAGCGAAGCGAAATGCCACTGCCTTCGGCGATGGCCTTGCCGGTGCCGGCCTTGACCAGCTCATACTTGATGCCGTTACCGAGCACGGTTTGCTTCTCGGCGTTGGCCGGGCGAATCTTCGGCATGCGGATCACGTTGACCAGCTCGACATCAAAGACCAACGTGGCCTTCTTCGGGATGCTGCCCGGACGCCCGGCGTCGCCGTAGGCGATGTCACTCGGGATGATGAACTTGCAGCGCATACCAGGCGTCATCAGCTTGAGACCTTCGGTCCAACCCTTGATGACCTGGGTCACACCAAACTTGGTGGTCGTGCCGCGATCGCGCGAGCTGTCGAACTTCGTGCCATCGGTCAACCAACCGGTGTAGTGCACTTCGACCGTGTCGGCGTCGGTCGGGGACTCGCCGCCATCGCCCTTCTTGAGGATGCCCCACTCAAGACCGGAGGCGGTCTTCTTCATGTCTTCGCAAGCGGGGATGCCATCTTGCTTCTTCGGGCCTGCATCTTGGCAGGTGGCGTTTGGCAGGGCGAGAAGGCCGAGCGCGGCCACAGTTAGGTACGGAAGAAGATTCATAGTGTTGGATCCCAGTGTTGGATCCCAGTCCTGGGTCACATCTGGGTCTCTAGGGGATGGGGCGAAGCAGCATAGCGGCGGTTGCCCGGCGGGTCACGCCAGCAGCTGCAACCAGCAATTTCTTCACGGTTCGCTATGCCTCTACGAGCGCTCGCCAGCTTTGGTTGGTTGCGGAACTACTTTTTGACGAGGTCAAAATAAGGCTGGTAGACAGGTATACCGGAAATCATCTTCGCAGCCACGCCACCACCAACGTCGCGCAAATACTCCGAGCCACCGGCTATCAAGTAGCCATGCGGATGCATGACTTTGGCGGTTCGCTCGACGATGTCGCCGCGCGTCTGTGCATCGAAGTAGATGAGCACGTTGCGCAAGAACACAATGTCGAACGGGCCGAGCCCCGTAAACGGCATCAGTAGATTCCGCGCTTCGAACGTCACCATGCGGCGTAGGTCTTCTGTGACGCGGAAGCCATCGCGCTCTTGCTTGATGTATTTCTTCGTCAAGTTCGGACGCGCGGTTCGGCTGATATCGAGTTTGGAAAACAAACCCGACCTAGCTTTTGCGACGGTGCCGACACTGATGTCGGTTGCCAGGATCTCGATGTTCCAGCTGGCTATGTCCGGCAAGCGTTCCTTCAGGATCATCGCGATCGAGTAAGGCTCCTGGCCTGTGCTGCACGCAGCCGACCAAATGCGCAGGCGCTTGGTTTGCCCCAGGCGCCGCCGCGCTTCGATCACATCCACCAGCAACGTGCGCTCGAACATGTCATAGGGACCGCCATCGCGAAACCACGTCGTCTCATGGGTCGTGATGGCATCCATGATCTCATTCTTCAACGCGTCGTCGCCACCATGACGCAGTGCGATGTAGAGCTCGTTGAAGTTCTCACAACCAAAGCGCTGCGCGATCGCGCCAAGCCTCGTCTCGATCAGGTAGCCCTTACTGTTATCCAGCGTGATGCCACACATTTGGCGCACCATCTGCTGCATCAGCTTCATCTCGCCGTCCCGCAGTTTCATTGTAGGCTCCCGGACAGCGTGGCAATCGTTGCCGCCATGGCGTGCAGCGACACCTGGCGCGCGATGCCGGCTTCGATCGGGCCACGCGGCATGCCAAACACAGTTGACGATGCTTCGTCTTGCGCGAGCATGCGTCCACCGACGTCGTGGATCGCACGCGAACCAAGCCATCCATCTTCGCCCATGCCGGTGAGTATCACACCCAGTGTTGACTTGCCGAACGTATCGGCCAACGACCGGAATAGGTAATCAACGGACGGTCGGCACGAGCACTCTGGCGGATCATCGGTGACTTCAATGGTCGGACACGTGCCGCTACGCACAACGCGCATGTGGCTACCGCCGCGAGCAATGAGCACACGGCCGCCAGCGACAGCATCACCCGTCTCCGCCTCTTTGACCGGCAACGGACAGACCTTGTCGAGCGACGTCGCCAAGCTCTTGGTAAAGGCCGGCGGCATGTGCTGCACGATGACGACCGGCTGCGAGAACTTCGCTGGAAGCTGCCCCAACAACTCATGCAGAGCCAACGGCCCACCAGTACTGACGCCGATCCCAACTACGCGGCACCCAAACAACCCCGGCATTGGCACCGCAGGCGATCGCGGCGTCGATTGGCCTATCGGTATCGCTTCGGCCTTCGGAGTCGAAGCTCTACGTGCCGGCGCCAAGGTCTTGGCAGCTGGGGCCGTGCCGCCGCCGTCAAGCCAATCGAAGCTCGGCCGAGTCCCTGCGGCACGCAGCATCGGGGTCAATAGGTCGCCACCAAGTCGATCGACCAAGTCCTGTCCTGACAAATGAGCCGGGCGCCGCACGATGGCCGCGACACCTGCTGCACGCGCCTGAATCAACATCGAGATGGTGTCACCACCAGTAGCGTTCGCGATCACGGCCCGACGCGTTTCAATGCGCGCCGTATACATGTCTTCTAGCATGTCGAGGCCGTCGCGCGAGTTGTGACACATGTCCACGATCACCCAATCCGGACGAAAGCTGGCGATCTTCGGCAGCGCATTGCTCGACGTCGTGGCGGTACCAATGACATCGATGAACGGATGTCGGTCGAGGCAGCGGGCGAGGGCTAAACGGAGTTCGGGATCGCTTTCCACCACCAGCACCCGGATCTTGGCTCCACTTACGCTCATTCCAGGGGTTCTATCGACCCTAGATACTGGTGCCTGAATAGTCAGAAGACGGCTGCGGAACTCGCCCGCAACGTGGGGACTTCCAGAACGGATTTAGGCCGCTGCGTTGCGTTCCGTTAGTGGCAACTGCGAAGCGAAGTGGGATCGACGCTGCTCGCGGCTGCGATTTCGCGCGTCGAGACCCGAGGTTCAGGCACCCGCGTGACGGCTCAAGCAACCCGTGGCGCCGGTTGGGATCGATCGGCGCGCAATGCGCTATGCAGCTAGTCTGGCTGGTGCGTCGCGTCGCGCTCTGCATCCGGTCGCGCTGGTGCTCACGTCAGGGTGGCGCACCGCATCAAGCTGGTGCACCGCGTCGCGCTAGCGCATCGAGCCAGTGCCAGAGTGGCGGCGGGTTAGCATCTCGCGAACCAGTGCCCTGCGCAACGATGCTTCAGCGATCAGGAACTCGGCACTGAGCTTGACGAGGCCAGCCATCTTCTCGCGGGCGCGGGCTTCCGCGGCCTTGACGCGCTCGAGGTCGATCTCTGTCGCAAACTCACCCGCTTCACAGACGAGCGTCAGCACGTTGTGCTGCACCTGGGCGAAACCATCGCTGACGAACATCTCGCTCGAGGTGCCATCGGTTTCCGTGATCTTTGCCGTGCCACTGGTGGCAATGCCCGTCATCAGCGGCGCGTGGTTAGAGAGCACGCCATAACTGCCATCCGTGCCGGCGAACGACACCGAGCTAACCTTGCGATCGATGATCGTGCGGTCGGGAGTGACAATGCGCAGGTGGAGTTCGGACATGAGATCTAGGTGTCAGGCTTTGAACGATCGGGTGGCGACAAGCGCCTGAATGATGCTGTGCCAGCAAGGTCTTGCCGCCAGGCTCGTGCCGGCAGTCTTCTGCCAGCAACTCTTGCTGGGGCCTAATTTGCCCAGCGAGCAGTTCTAATCAGCGAGCTAGCTGGTCGCTTCGCTCTTCGCGGCGCGGGCGACCGACTCTTCGATCGAGCCACACATGTAGAAGGCCGATTCCGGCAGGTCGTCGTGCTTGCCTTCGAGGATCTCCTTGAAGGAACGCACGGTGTCTTCGCGCTTAACGAACTTGCCCTTGGCGCCGGTGAAGACCTCCGCAACAAAGAACGGCTGCGACAGGAACTTCTGGATGCGGCGCGCGCGGGCGACGACCAGCTTGTCCTCTTCGCTGAGCTCTTCGATACCGAGGATGGCGATGATGTCGCGCAAGTCTTGGTAGCGCTGCAGCGTGCGCTGCACTTCACGAGCCACATTGTAGTGCTCTTCGCCGACAACGCTCGGGCTGAGCATCTTGGACGTCGACTTCAACGGGTCAACAGCCGGGTAGATGCCGAGCTCAGCGATTTGACGCTCGAGAATGATCGTCGAGTCGAGGTGAGCAAATGTGGCAACCGGCGCCGGGTCGGTGATGTCGTCAGCCGGCACGTAAACGGCCTGCATCGAAGTGACCGAGCCCTTCTTGGTCGAAGTGATTCGCTCTTGCAAGGCACCCATTTCGGATGCCATGGTCGGCTGGTAACCAACTGCGGACGGCAGACGGCCGAGAAGTGCGGACACTTCCGAACCGGCTTGCACGAAGCGGAAGACGTTGTCGACGAACAACAGCACGTCCTTGCCTTCCACGTCGCGGAAGTATTCGGCCATCGTCAAGCCGGTCAGCGCAACGCGAAGACGCGCACCGGGCGGCTCGTTCATCTGGCCGAAGACCAGCACGGCGTTGTCGAGCACACTCGACTTGTTGCCATCAGCGTCGAGGTATTCCGACTCGGCCATCTCAAGCCAAAGGTCGTTGCCCTCACGGGTCCGCTCGCCAACACCACAGAAGACCGAGAAGCCACCCTTCTCGACAGCCGTGATGCGGATCAGCTCTTGGATGAGAACCGTCTTGCCAACACCAGCACCGCCGAAGAGGCCGATCTTACCGCCCTTCGCGAACGGGCAGAGCAGGTCGACGACCTTAATGCCGGTCTCGAAGACCTCACTGATGGACTCCTGCTCGTCGTAGGTCGGCGCCGCCCGGTGAATCGGCAGCGTGGTCGTTACGACGACCGGCGGCATCGGCTCGCCGGTTCGCGGGTGAGCAACGCCTTCTTCGAGGGCGCGACCGAGCGTGTCGAACAGGCGACCGGTCGTGCACTTGCCGACCGGCACCGAGATCGGCGCGCCAGTGTCGTTTGCGGGCATGCCGCGGCTCATTCCGTCGGTCGTCGACAT
>JBNMNW010000044.1:0-26975 GCA_051278165.1 Planctomycetota bacterium
GGCATTTGTGGCCGACGTGCGTGATCGCATCGGAAGCATGTCGCTGCATGCCTACTTGGTCGCCAATAGGTTTTCCTTTGATGGTCCGGTTTACGATTCACAGTTCCAGAGCTACGCTCAAGTGCGAAGCTCCTTAGCTCTCCAATTTGGTCAGGATTGGCAGCAGCTGGCGCCGCTGCTCGATGTGTTGATGCCAATGGCGTATACCGCCGATGGCTCGATCTACTCGACCTATGCAGGCCATCAAGGCTACGTCGCCAAGACTGCCGAATACGCGCGCCTCGCCTGCGTGGCCGCTGGTGTGCCGACCCGTCGCGTCGTGCCGGTGGTCAAGACCTATACCAGCAGTGGCGAGACGACCACGGTGCAGACCATTGACGCATCGGTCACTGGTGCGCTGAACGGTGGCGGCAATGGCTACCAGTCTTTCCGCTACCAGTTGTTGGTCAACGATCCGACTTGGTGGGGGCCGATGGCGCAGCACGCGGTGCCCGGTTGCAACTGGCCGCGTCCAAGTGTCACGGTCTCGTGTCCGAGTCTGACCTCAACCAGCGATGCGGCCGGGTCGTCGGATGTTGACCAGGCCAGCGCGTCGCTGTTGACGCGCTATGACTTTGAGAGCGATGGCATCTTTGATACGCCGTGGCAGGTCAACGCCCCAGCCACGGACCTAGCTCCCTTTCCTGGCCCGTGGACTCAGACGGTGCAGGTCCGTGACGCGCAAGGCCACGTCGCGACGACTCGTCGCCGTTTTTCGACGGGCTCGCCCCTGACGCTGTTTCCGTCAAGCGTTAGCACGATTAGCGGTGGGCTCATCAACGTGTTCGTGGATGCCGGACCCGCTGCGGCCGGCCACACCTACTTAGTGTTGGCGTCACTCTCTGGCGGCTCGCCGGGCTTCATCTGGGGGCCGGGTTATCCCGTGCCGCTCAACATCGACGCGCTCACTAACTACGTCGTGACGTCGCCGAATGGTGGGTTGATGAGCAACGGCCTTGGCTCACTCAATGGCCTTGGTCGCGCAACGGCGAGGCTGCAGTGGCCGCCGCAAGTCCTCTCGTTTTTGGCTGGCCTGCCGATCCAGTGGTCGTTCGTCGCGCAGGACATTGCCGGCAACGCTAGCTGCGTTGGCGATCAAGCCGTGCTGCAGTTGCAGTAGCCCACGAAGCCACCGCACCCACGAAGCCAGCGAACTGCTCGCGAGCCAGCTTGCTCGCTGATTCGCGCGGCCTTCTTGAAGCTTCAGGCGCACATCTCTTTGACCTCGTGACCTCGGACATCTTTCCACCAACGACCTGCATCACATGAATCACGTTTCACGTTCACTGTTCTTCGCTACTGCCGTGACCGCCTCGCTGTCGGCGCAATCGGTTCTCTCCGACTTTACAGGACCCTCTTCCGATGGCTGGACCGGCGTCATCAATGGCGTGACCGCGTTTCCGAACGGGTCCACTGCGGCCAGTGGCGTTACCGCTGCCGGCGACGATGTGCTCAACCTCAGTGATGGTGGCTTTGGCGGCGGCGCCGTGCGCATCTATTCTGGGCTGCCAGCCACCGGCTTTGTGACGATCAGTGCGAGGGCTCGCATCGTGACGGATCCAGGCACTTTGCAGCCCGATCCCAATTCAAATCCCGGCACGTTCGGTACGTCCTTCGGGTTGGCGGCGGGCAGCGTCGGCCTTGCGGACCAAGACTTTGGCTATGGCCGCAGCCTGTCGACAGCGGCAGATGACAGCGGTCAGTCCTTCATGCATTACGCGGCTACCGTGCGCGCCGATGGTTCCGGTGACTTCACGGCGTTCTTCACGCCGGACCAACAAGATCATGCGCTGGGGCTCGGCGGTTGGGTTGTGCAGCTCGATGACGTTACCCACGAAGACTGTTTCGGCGCGCCGGTGACCTTGTCAGACTTCGCTTCGGGAACAGATGGCTGGGCCTCGATTTCTCCGACGACGGCACCCTTCGGCAGTGGCTTCACCGCGGTTTCGCAAGCCGGCGGCGAGTTGGTAATGACGGATGGTGGCTTCGCAGGTGGAGCCTACAACACCTACGTTGGTGCCGCGCCGAGCGCCGGCGTGCACACCATTCTTGTCGACGTCCGTATCGTGACGGATTCCGGCAGCGTGGATCGCGCCCGCATCGCTGCTGCTGTCGGTGGTGTCACGACGGACTACTCGGCTTTATCGTTCTCGCAGTCGTTCGCGACGGCCGGCGATGACTCGGGCCAAGCGCTGCAGACGGTTGCGGTGCCGGTCATTGCCGGTGGTCCTTCGGATATCACGCTGTACGTCTTGTCTGACTACGATGCCAGTGTTGGCGGCGGCTCGTGGGAGATCCACATCGACAACGTGCGCGTGGCAAGCCCGACCTCGGCGACGACGTCGCTGTCGTCAGCTTGTGGCCCCGGCCATCACAGCCTTGGTGGCCCGGTGTTGAGCTTTCCTGGCGTGCCAACGCTTGGTGCGAACTTCGTGATCGACGGCAGCAACATGGCGAATGTGCTGAGTGTTCTGTTCGTCGGGGCCGAGGTTGCTCCCGTCAGTTTGGTGCCGTTCGGCTCCATTACTGGCTCGCAGGCATGCATCAATCCCATCGGTACGTTGACAGCGGTTGCAGGGCCATCGGTGTCCCTCAGCATCCTGATTCCGAGCAATGCGGCCCTGTGCGGGCAGACCTTGAGCACACAGTGGGCAGACCTCGATCTCAGCCAGCCGTTCGCGCTGCCTCTTGGCACTTCGCGCGCCGGAACCTTCCGGGTCGGGCTCTAGTGGCGGCGACGCATGGACGCGCGACTGCCGTGCGTCTATGCCGTGACCCGTACTACTTGCCGCGTTTTTCGCTATCAGATGGGGTTGTTCGAGCCCGATCTGCAGCGGAGTGAGTGGGCTTGCCCATGCAGTTCTAAGTGGGCCTGCGCGGTTCTTGGTTTCAATGTGCGCATAAATGCGTATAAGCGCTCGGCGCTGACATTGACAAGGTGCTGGTGACCCGTCGTTGCAACGGTCACAAGGCCGAATGAATCGGTCGGTCATCAGTCCGTTCGTTGCGCAGGGTGCGCGCCGTGACGGGCTGGGTCTTCCGGCCTGGGTCTTCCGGCCTAGGTCTTCCGGCCTAGGTCTTCCGGCCTAGGTCTTCCGGCCTAGGTCTTCAGTATGGCCAGTAAGCACAGCATGCCGATCGCTAACAAAGTCAGCGCGACTGAAGTGCGGTTCAAGCCAGCGGTCGAGGTGGTGGTGGTGGTTCCGTCTCGCATGGTCTCTTGGGGGTAAGGGTTCCTCAATGAGTCGGTGGTGGTGTGACTCGTCGAGGGCGACGTTGTGGTTAGTAGTAGTCCGAAATCGCCCTGCGGTTGCAGTTACCACGCAGGAAGGCGCAGAAAAGTTCCGGTTCGTTATGGGCGCTTCTACTGAGATAGGACGAAAGGGCGCCGATTCGCACGCGGAGTTTCAAAGTGCTTTTCTGATCCGCACGGCTACAGTAGTCCGCCAAAACTTAGGAATTGACGGATTTACTGTCGATCCACGCGTCGGGTTTCGCCGCCGCGTAAATAACGAACGTTAGCCCTCCGGCGTGCCATGAGCAAGGAACTACGACTCTTCACCAGCGAATCTGTCAGCGAAGGACATCCGGACAAGGTCTGTGACCAGATCTCCGATGCGATCCTCGACGCCATCTTGGCCCAGGACCCGGAATCACGGGTTGCCTGTGAGACCATGGTCTCCCGCGGCTTTGCAGTCATTGCCGGCGAGATTACGACCAAGGCCTACGTCGACTTCCAGGAGACGGCTCGGAACGTGATTAAGGAGATCGGCTACGACGATCCCGAAATCGGTTTCGACTCCAACTCCTGCGCGGTTCTGACGTCGATCCAGGCGCAGTCTGCCGACATTGCTCTCGGGGTCGATGAGACCACGTCGCAGGGCAAGGAGCAGGGCGCTGGCGACCAAGGCATGATGTTTGGCTACGCGTGCAACGAGACGGACGTGTTGATGCCGTTCCCGATTCACTACAGCCACCGCATCCTCGAGAAGCTGGCCCAGGTACGTAAGAACGGCAAGTTCCCGTTCCTGCGTCCGGACTCGAAGAGCCAGTTGACGGTCGAATACGATGCCGACGGCAACGCTAAGCGCGTGCACACGGTCGTCATTTCGCACCAGCACAGCCCAGACGTTTCGACCGAAGATCTGGCCGCGGCGCTGAAGAGCACCTCGCTCGAAGTGCTGCCGGAGAACATGGTTGACGCCGATACGCGTTGGTTCCTGAACCCGACCGGCCGCTTTGTTGAAGGTGGGCCGAAGGCCGATTGTGGCCTGACCGGTCGCAAGATCATCGTCGACACCTACGGCGGCATGGGCCGTCACGGTGGTGGCGCGTTCTCCGGTAAGGATCCGAGCAAGGTCGACCGTTCGGCTGCCTACGCGGGTCGCTGGGTGGCAAAGAACGTTGTCGCCGCCGGTTATGCTGACCGCTGCGAAGTGCAACTCGCCTACGCGATTGGAATCGCTGACCCTGTCAGCATTCGTTGCGACCTGTTTGGCACTGGCAAGGTGTCGGACGATGCGCTGACGGCCGCGATCCGTGAGGTCTTCGACCTGCGTCCCGCCGGCATCATTAGCGCCCTCGAGCTCAAGCGCCCGGTCTTCCGCCAGACTGCCGCCTACGGCCACTTCGGCCGCCCAGAGTTCACCTGGGAGCGCACCGACCGCGTCGAAGCGCTGCGCAAGATCCTCGGCTAAGGCCGGGTTTCCTGCTGAGCCGTCGCCGATGGCGATGGCCTGAGTATCCGCCTGGGGTCCAAAGTTGGCCTTGGTGCGGGGTGAGAGCCCGACGCGCGCCCGCAACCAGCAGGGCGCCCGGGTCTGCCGTCAGACGCCGGCATCGATCGTCGGTATTCCCGTGCGATCCCAGTAGGGAGCCCCGAACGTCCTGGCTCTGAATGCCGATGACGCGGTAGTTTTGGCTGTCGAAGCGTTTTTCTCAGCTGCGCCCTGACGTTCGTAGACAAACTCGGGTCACGCCATGGCGAGTTCCGATATGTCGGATTCTGGCTGGAAGTTGGTTTCGCTTCCGTAGTTCGAGACTATGGATAGGCGGACCCTGGCGAAACCTGGTGAGATGGTCATGCAAGAGCAAGAAGTCGAAGTTTCCTTTTGTGATCTCTGCGGCACTTCGGTGCCTGCGGGAGATATCGGTACGCAAACAGCTGTTCTGCATCAGGGCAAGACGATCGGCAGTTGTTGCCTCGGCACACTGCGTGGTTCAGCACCTGCCGTAGCCGTCGCAGCGAACTCGATGCCGGATGCCGCTGGTAAGCAGCCATCGGGGATTCAGCCATCGGGGGGCGGCGATTCCAGTCGCATCCTGACCGTCGCGATCGTCATGATGATCGCGTTCGCTGGTGGCGTGATGTTCCTCGATAGCCGCTTGTCGCGCGTGGAAGACGCGTTGATCAAGGCTTCGGATGCGGCCGCGACCCGGCAGAAGGCAGATAGCGACGCGCTGCAAGCTCTGTCGGTGAAGGCCGACGGCTTCGCTGCGCGCGGTGATGTTGCCGCCATCGGTCTCAAGCAGACCGAGCTATCGGGCACCCTGGCGACCATGGGCGAGAATGCCACGCAACGGCAGAAAGTCCTCGAGCAGGAGGTCGGTGGGTTGCGCACGCAGGTTAATGAAACGATGGCCAAGATCGTCGACTACCGCCCGTTGTTCGAAGATCTCCGCCAGCGCCACACGCGTGCCATGGCCGCGCTCGAAGGCATGCGCAGTCAGGTTGCTGCCGTGCCCGTATCGGCAACGCCAGTTCCTGGTCCGGGACCGGCGATCAGCGAGCCGGTGATTGATCTGCCTTCGGAGTTGGCGGACCAGGTGCGCAAGTTGTCGGCTGCGGATCCAGCCGTTCGATTCGAAGCGGTCGATGTGCTGGCCGAGAGCAAGAACCTGAAGGTTCTGCCGTATCTGCTGCCGCTCGCCAATGATCCGGACGCGTTCGTTCGGCGTCTGACCGTCGAGGGACTGCGCGAGTTTCGTAAGCCCGAGTCCGTCGATGCACTGATCGCCGCGCTGCGCGACGAAGACGAGAACGTGTGCGACACGGCGTGGCGATCACTGCGTGACCTGACTGGTCAGAAGTTCAAGTTTGAGGCGTCCGCGAGCAAGGAAGCTCGAGGTCGGTCGGCGCAAGCTTGGCAAGACTGGTGGGCCAAGGCGCGCGCAACATTCGGCACGTAGTTCGGACTCTTAGGCGGACGTCACGACGGCAATGTTGTGACGAGCGTTGCCCGTCGCGACGTGGCGGCCAAGTAACGTTCTTCGCGTCTCACGAAGAATGCCGGCGAGCAGTCTTGCGTTAGAGACCGTGCTGCGGCCTGCTACAAGTTCGTCCGACGGAAGCGCTGGTGAACGCCATCACGCGCCCGAACGCACACGTAGCAAATCATGGCTTGGCATAACCGCACGAAGATCGTCGCCACTCTCGGTCCAGCATCCAACACAGACGAGGTCGTTGCCGACCTGATCCGCAACGGTGTGGACGTGTTTCGCATCAACTGTGCGCACGCAAGTCACGAGACGATTGGCGTCATCGTCAATCGGGTCCGCCGCCTCGCGAAGCGTCTTGATTGCGCCGTCGGCATCTTGGCCGACTTGCAGGGACCGAAGATCCGCGTCGGCAAGCTGAAGAACGCCGAGCCGATCTACCTGAAGCGTGGCGGCACGGTGATCATCGATGTGACTCCGGGTGTCATCGGTGAAGTCGAGAAGGATGGCACGATCCGCATTGGCACCGGCTACGAGCAGTTGGCTAAGGATGTGTCGCAGGGTGAGCGCATTCTGCTCGATGACGGCAACCTCGAGGTGAAGGTCACTCGTGTCGAGGGGCCGTGCATCTACACGCGCGTTGTCTACGGCGGCATCCTGATCCAGTCGAAGGGCATCAACCTGCCCGGCACCAACGTGTCGGCGAACTGCCTTTCGAAAAAGGACCTGGCCGACCTTGCCTGCATCCTCAAAAACGAAGTCGACTTCGTCGCACTGTCGTTCGTGCGTGAAGCATCGGATGTGGTGGAACTGCGAAATCACATCAAGAAGCTGGGTGGCAACGTGCAAGTCATCGCCAAGATCGAGCGTCCCGAGGCGGTGAAGAACCTGCCAGCGATTCTCGAGGTATCGGATGCGTTGATGGTCGCGCGCGGCGACATGGGCGTTGAGATGGGCCCCGAAGCCGTTCCGCCGGTGCAAAAGCGCATCATCAACCTGGCGAACGAGGCCAAAAAGCCGGTGATCACGGCGACCCAGATGCTGGAGTCGATGATCGTCAATCCACGGCCGACGCGCGCCGAGGCCTCGGATGTGGCCAACGCGATCTACGACGGCACGTCGGCGGTCATGCTTTCAGGTGAGACGGCGTCCGGCAAGTATCCGATTCGCACGGTCAAGACGATGGAGAAGATCATTCGGGCTGCCGAGCGCGATGCCTACTCCGACATGGGGCAGCGTGCCCGCCGAGTGAAGCGGCCGATGGCACTCGTAGAAGCGACCGTTCGCGCGGCGGCGCACGCGGCCTACAACACCGGCGCCAAGCTGATCGTTTGCTACACCGAGACCGGAGCGACCGCCCAGCAGCTGGCTGGTGAGCGGCCGCCGACCTACATTGTCAGCTTTACCCCGTCGCGCCGTACGGTGCAGCGCTTGACCCTGGTCTGGGGAGTGATCCCGCTCAAGATCGCGGCAGGTAGGACTAGCACCCAACTGATCCTCTACGGAGACCGGGCTTTACGTGCCGGCGGCTTGGTCAAAGAGGGCGATTACATCGTCCAGATCGCCGGTACTGTGCGCCAATCCGGCTTGACTAACACGATGACGATTCGAACCATGTAGCTGGTTGACTGGGGCAGATCTCGCGGCGGGCCATGCCATGGTCCAAATCGAGGGCCCTAAGTTCCGCTAGTATCGGGTTCGGTTCGGCGTTGACACCAGGAAGGATCCCGGTAGTCTGTTCGCCCCTTATCCGGTGTTGCCAGCCTTGGCTGGGGACACCCCGTCGATGTAATTGACCATGACCAAGACCACTTTCGCGACCGTCGAGAAGAGCCACGAAGCCATGAACACGTGGCACGTGATCGACGCGGCTGGCCAGACCCTGGGCCACCTGGCGACTAAGGTTGCCACGATCCTGATGGGTAAGCACCGTCCGGACTACACCCCGCACATCCTGGTGGGCGAAGGCGTCATTGTCATCAACGCCGGCAAGATCAGGCTCTCGGGTAACAAGGCCAACACGCGCGAATACACGTTCTACACGGGTCACCCCGGTGGTTTGCGTAAGCGTTTGCTGGGCGAATACCTGGAGTCGGCTCCGGACGAGGTCGTGCGTTTGGCCGTGCGCCGTATGCTGCCTAAGAACCGCATCGCGCGTCGCATGATTGCTCGCTTGAAGGTTTACCGTGACGACGCGCACAAGCACGCCGCGCAGAAGCCGGACACCGTCGATATTTCCGCTTCCTAAGCACCAGCTTCCAAGCACCAACTGGATCAATAGAACGTGGTAGTCAACAACCCGTACATCTGGGGCACCGGCCGTCGTAAGACGTCGACCGCCCGCGTCCGCATCAAGGCCGGCACTGGCAAGTTCGTCGTCAACGGAAAGGAAATTGAAGCCTTCTTCGTGACTGAGGACACCCGGCGCGCCGCCTGCGAGCCGCTGATTGCCACCGAGACTCGCGATACCTACGACATCTGGGTCAACGTCAGGGGTGGTGGTATCACTGGCCAAGCCGGTGCAACGAGCCTCGGAATCGCTCGCGCGCTTTGCAAGGAGGGCGAAACTCTAGAAGCCGTTCTCCGCGAGGCCAAGCTTTTGACTCGTGACTCCCGCCAAGTCGAGCGTAAGAAGTACGGCCGTCACAAGGCACGTCGTTCGACGCAGTTCAGCAAGCGCTAGCTGGTTGTTTGGTAGGTTTGCCGTCTGGCCTTTTCTTTGGCCGTTCGGCAATTCTGCTACTTGGTTCGCCTGCTGGCGAACCTGCTTGTTTGCTGGAGGCCTCTTTTTGGCCCGGCAGACTCTAGGCTTAGCGGCCCGGCCCAACGGCACCTAGCCAGTCGGGCCGACCTGTGGAAACATGGCAGGCCACTCCCACTCTTCGAACATCAAGTTCCGGAAGGATCGCGTCGACGCGCAGCGCGCGAAGGCGTTTTCGAAGTTGTCGCGGATGATTACCGTCGCCTCAAGGGAAGGCGGTGGCTGCCCCGATGGGAATGCCAAATTGCGCATGGTGCTCGACAAGGCGCGCGTTCTCAGCATGCCCAAGGAAGGCATTGAAAAGGCGATCAAGAAGGGCACGGGCGAAATCTCGCTCGGTGAATTCGACGAGATCTGCTACGAGGGCTATGGCCCCGGCGGCGTCGCGTTGATGCTCGAGATCCTGACCGATAACCGCAACCGCACTGCTGCGGATGTGCGCTTGGTGCTTGAGAAGCACGGTGGCAACCTTGGCACCAATGGCGCGGTGGCCTGGATGTTCGAACGCCGTGGTCGATGGATTGTGCCCGCAGCGCGCGACGATGGCGATGCATGGACCGAAGAGACCTTGCTCGAAGTCGTTTTGGAAGCCGGCGCTGATGACCTCATCCAAGCAGATGATGAGTTCGTCGTGCTGAGCACCATCGGCGCGTTTGGTCAGGTCAACGCGTCCCTGACGGCGAGTGGCATCAAGTTCCGGGACGCCGGACTCGCCAGCGTTCCGACGCAGCGCACAGAAGTAACCGATGCGAAGGTCGCGGCTCGCTTGCTGCGACTAATCGATGCTTTGGAAGATAACGAAGACGTTCAAGAAGTGTTCAGTAATGAAGACTTCAGTGACGACGTCGTGGCTGCAATGGAGGCTTAGTGGTGGGAGAAACGAAGCGGTGGTTCTGGGTCGGTTCGCGACCAGAAGTTAGAGACGCACTCACTGCTGCCCTCGGTAGCGGCCCAACCGATGCGTCGGTGGTCGATGCTGCGGATGGCGATTTAGTCGTTGTCGATCCGCAGGCTGATTCGGCCGCGATGGCCGGCATGCCGCACGGTCACGCCTTCAGTGGCGTGCGCGCGCTTAAATTGCGTCGCGGTGTCGCGGTCTACGTCTTGGTGGATACTGGTGATGCCATTGGCGTGCAGTTGACGCGATTCACGCTCGCCGACGGCGTGCTGATGTGGAATGTAGAGCAGCAAGACCTCAACACCGACGAGTTGCGCAGTGGCGCGCTGTCGCAGCGGCGCCCGTCGGTCGATGACCTTCTGGCGCGCCTGCAGGGAGAAGCTGGGGCACACGGCCAAGAGAACAGCATTCAGCGTTTGATGCGGTTTGAGCGGGACGATTCCCTGCTGACCAAGCTCCAGGATGCGGAGACGGGCCTGTTCGACGGCCACTACGCGACCCTGAAGTTGGACGAGGAATGGAAGCGCTCGCATCGCTTCCATCAACCATTGTCGCTGCTGCTCCTGGACCTTGGCTTCCAGGGCGAAATTAGCGATGTTGAGCGCCGCGCCGGTCTCGCCGAGGCCGCCGGGGTGTTTCTCAACGAGTGCCGCGACATCGATGTGTTGGCGCGCTTTTCCGAAAGTGTCTTCCTGTTCTTGCTGCCTGGCACAGGTGCTGAGGGAGCCCAGGTGCTCGCCAACCGCATCCTCGGGTCGCTGAAAGAGCGGCTGCAAGGGCAGGTCGCTGCCAATTCAGCCGGTGGTTTATGCACCGTCCCGTCGGCTGATATCGCCAACCGGAAGAGTTTTGTAGCCGTCGCCGAGGCCTGCCTGACCAAGGCAAAGGCAGCCGGCACTGGCGTAGTTTGTAGCTCCTGGCAATAGTCGGACGGTGGGGCGTAGCCCGCGTTGGCTTGCTACGTTCTTGGAGCAAGCCCCGTATCCGCTGCCATGTTCGACCGCTTCATCCGCCTGGCTCGGGCCAAGAAGGCCCTGCACGAACAGCGTTATCTAGACGCTCTGCAACAGGCGTCGGATCCCCTCATCGAGGCGGACCGACGCGCTGAGCGCATCCGGGCTGTCGCTACTGAGCAACTTATCCGTCGCGCCCGTTCGCGACTGGCAAGTGGCGACGTTTCGACAGCGCTGTCCGAGGCCAAACGCCTCAAGCAACTTGCCAGCGGCGAAGCCGTTACGGACTTGCTTCGCGTTGCGCAGGAGGCCACCGAGCGGGGTGAACAGGCTCGCGACGAGTTTCGCACTGCGCGGGCAGAGTTCCGCCAACTCGTAGACGCCGGCGACTTGGCTGGGGCCGAAAGCCTGCTGGCCTCGACGCCACTGTCCGATGCCGACAAATTGAGCATGGGTGGCTTGGTCGCCAGCCGCCGCAAGGAAGCTGTCGCTGCGTTGGATCGCGCGGTCGGGGATGCCGGCAAGGCTTCGGTCGTCGGGGCGATTGACGGCTATCAGCAGGCTCTGGCCATTGATCGCGGCATGCCGCAAGCCGCGCTGTCCGCGGCATTGCGTCAGCTGGCCGTGGCTGCAGTCGCAAAACTCGAAGCCTCCACAAAGATTCACAAGGCAGATGCGGCTCAGCTCGCAATCGTTCTCGTGGCCTACGCACAGATCGTTGCCAAGCTGCCGGCCCTCGTCAACGAGGCCAAGTTTGTGGCGATGCAAGAGCAGCTAGAAGAGGCCGTCGGGCGCTGCTTCCGTTCGGTTGTGTCGTTGGCGGCCGCTGCGCAATTGGCGCGCTCCGTTCGTAGTTCTGGCCTGCCCGTCGACACCGACCTCGACCAGGTTGTGGCCGCCTTGCTGGCGTTGGCGGAATCCGGTGATGGCCAGCCGCATGCACGGGCTGCGGTATTGACGCAGTTGCAACAGAACGCAGCGCAGGGTGGCTTCCGGCAACTCGCGAACTTGGCCGGGGCTGGGGTGGCGTCGGCTGCCGAAGGCGAGGAGCGTTTGGAAGCTGCTCGGACCCTGCTGGAGCAAGGCAACCTGGAGGCGGCACGCGCCATGTTCGTGGCCTTCCTCAACGACAACCCAATGCACGAAGGTGTGCAGAAGGAGCTCGAACTCGTTGACGAGGGGATGGCCGATCTTGATCGGCGTCTCGCGGACGTGCGGATGGCACTGCGTGCTGGCCGTTTGCGTGAGGCCTGCACCGGTGCGATGGCATTGGTCGGGACGACGCGCATTGCCAGTGAGGCGCAGCAAATCCTGACCGAAGCACGCTCTCGCATGACTCTGGTGAACACCGGGCTCGACGAAGTGCGAGTGTCCTTGCACGGCCGAGCTGCGGCGACGCAGGAAGGCGTGCGGCACTGCCTCAAGCGGCTGGAAGAACTTGCCAAGGTGCAGGTCGATCACGAAGAGCTGCCGCGAGTCATTCAGGCGGTCACAGCGGAGATCGCGGCACTCGATTTGTGCGCCAAGGCGGAAGCGTCGCTTGAGCGTGGCGACCTGGAGGTCGTCGCACAGGCGGTCCCCACGCTGATCGCAGAACGTGAGAACCTGCTCGCTGTCGAACGCATTGATGCGAAGCTCTGCCAGCTAGGCGACGGCGTGCTGCAGTTCGGCGACCGCGCTCTGGCCGACGGCCGGCTGGCCGTGGTGCTGCGCTGCGCCGGTGTCTTGCAGCTACTGGAGATCGTGCGCGCTGACTTTGCGGTGCGTGCCGGCAGCTGGCAGCAAGAGCACGGCCAGCGCGAAATTGCGGTTGGCGAGCTGCTGCGCGAAGCCCGTTCGCGGTTGATCGATCGCGATCTAGCCGATGCCGAACGTCTCGTTGAAGAAGCTCAAGGCAAGTGGCGTGAGTCTGCAGAAGTGCAGGCCTTCGCGCACCAGTTGCAGAAACTACGCAAGCAAACCCACACTCTCGAACAGGTGGCGGCAATGGCCGAAGACAAGGACTTCCTCGGCGCGCATCAGAAGCTCGCGTCGATGCCCAACGTGCCGCCAATGCTGCGCACACGCGTCTACGACATGAAGCAGGACCTGGCGCGTGCGCAAGGCCTCGAAGGCTCGTTCTTGTTGCGAGTCGACGAAGGTGGCGAACAACTGGTGATGCGCGGTGAAAGCGTCTCGATCGGCAACGTGCGCCAAGCGACTGCCGACTTGCCGGTGCTCGCCAACATTGCGGGTCGTCACGCGACGATTCGCCGCAGCATGTCGTTCCACGGCGGCATGGAGGACTCGATCGTTGCCGAGCAAGGCGAGGTCCGGGTTGGCGTCAAGAAGGTGCAGAAGCACGTGCTCAAGACGGGCGACAAGGTGCGCCTCGGTCCGGCCCTTGGTCTGCTCTACCAGAAGCCAACCAGTCGCTCGTTGACCAGTCGACTGTTGTTGCAGAGCGGCTTCCAGGTCGCTGGCACGGACCGCATCCTGCTGATGAAAGATCGCGGCCGCGATGGCCGCATCCTGATCGGCCCCGGTCGTGACGTGCACGTCACCGTTGCCAAGGCAACCGGTGAGGTGGAGATCTTCGCCAGCAACAGTGGCCAGATGCGTATCTTCTGCGAGCAGGGTGGCTCAATCGATGGAACGGTCTTCAAGGGGGAGCACCCCGTCGCGGCTGGCCAGGTTGTCGAGGCGTGCGGCATTACGTTCTTGCTGATGCCGTGGCAGGCAATGCCGTAAGGCCGTTGCCGGCCAAGCCGGTTGGCGCCCAGGCCGTTGCCGGCCAAGCCGGTTGAAGGTTGCGCGGCCGGATCCCTGTGTGTTGCGCCGCACCGCGATTCCAAGGTTCCGGCAAACCTCGAATAGTTTTCCGCCCTCTGCGTAGCCCAGCCTGACCAAGGAGGTGCCCCATGCTCGCGTTGTTATTGTCGACCCTGATTGCCTGCCCAGCTCAACAGGAGCCCCAGATATCCATGGCTTCGGCAGTCGCAGTTAGCGGCGATACGGAGTTAAGCCCAGCCGATGCTTTGGCGTCAGCTGAATTACGTGTCGATGAGCACATCCGGTCGCTGTGGCAAGAACGCGCCAAGCGCGCCGCTTCCCGCCAAAGCCCATTTTGGATGCCACAGACGCTGACCGACAACACGGTGCGTCGCTGGCTCGGTGACTTGTCCGTGCCGCGCCTGATCAAGCAAGTGAACCGTGACGATAAGGAACGGGTTCACGAGTTCGGCAACAGCTACCAGACCACGTTGTGGATCGCCGAAGACCAAAAAATGGTCGAGCGTGGTGAAAGCCGTTTGCGCGCCGCACTGCATCGCCTTGAGCGAACCACCGCCGTCAAGGCCGGTGGCATCGCCGCTGGCTGGGTGTTCTTGGCCTTGTTGTTAGGTTGGTTGGATCGCTTGTCCCGTGGCTACATGACGGGTCGTCTGCGTGCGATTGGAGTCCTTGGTGGGCTTCTGGTGCCGGCAGCCCTTTTCCTGGTGTAGCATGATGACACGACCAATGGAGGCCCAACGCATTGACTCCGAGTCCTCGGATCCCATTCAGGTTGACTGGGAAGCGTTCTACCGGAGCTATCGCAAGCCCGGTTACCTGAGCGGATTTGAAATCGTCAACAAGCTTGGCGGTGGCATGTTCGGTCTGGTCTTCAAGGCGCGCAAGGAATCGATCGGCAAGGACTACGCGATCAAGTTCCTCAAGGTCGACGACGAGAGCGTCCGCGATGCCGTCATGCGCGAGATCGACAACGTGTCGTTCTTCGCCCAGATCGACCATCCGAACCTGGTGTCGATCGAAGACAAGGGCACCGTTGATGGCATCCCATACTTGGTGATGAGTTACGCCGGCGACGGCACGCTGCAGAAGCGTCTCCAGCAGGGTGACATGACCCGTGACGACGCGCTGCACATCTTTGTGCAAGCCGCGCGCGGTGTGCAGGCGTTGCACGATCACTCGTTGGTGCACTTCGATCTCAAGCCGGCCAACATCTTCATCAAGGGGGATGTCGCGCGCGTCGGGGACTACGGCCTCAGCAAGCTGGTCTCGGCGTCGCGCAACTCGCTGAGTTTTGGTCGTGGCACGCCCTACTACATGGCGCCCGAAATGCTGCAGCGTCGCGGCGACGCGCGCAGTGACGTCTACTCTCTCGGCATTCTGCTCTACGAATGCCTCTACGGTGAGGTGCCGTTCCGCGGTGATTCCGAATGGGAGGTGCTGCGCAAGCACGAGACGGCGCAGCCTGAGTTCCCAGCCGGTGCGCTTGCTGGCGACCGCGAGATCATCCTTCGTTGCCTCGAGAAGCAGCCTGAAGATCGCTTCCAGTCAGCTGCGGATCTGTTGCGCGCGCTGCAAGCGCCAGTCGCACTTGGCGAGAGCATGATGTTCTCGCAAGAAGGCGTCGCGGCTCACGCGCGATCTGTCCCGTTACCAGCCCCGTCGTCACCAGCACTGCCGCCGCCCGCACCGCCGCCCGCATCAGGGCGACCAGCCGCGCCGCCGCCGCCGATGTTTGCTGCCGAGCCGCCACCGTTTCCGTCGGAGTCGCGCCAGCTCGATTCCATGGGCATGCCGTTCCAGGACGACCAGCGCCCGACCGGGGTTGTTGCGTTCTTTGTGCGGGTGATCTTTACCCTGATCGAGGCAGCCGTTCGGCTCGCTCTGCTGCCGGTCAAGGCCGTCAGTAGCTTTGCCAGCACAGGCTTCGTTTGGTTACTGCGTTTGCCGTTCCGCCTGCTTGGCATCGCGGCCCGTTTGGTCGGCGTGCTGCTGGTGATTGCGCTGATCGTGCTCGTGCTCGTGACCGTGTTCACGATGATTGCGGCCTGATGTTGCGACCGGCGTGACGCAATTCACGCCGCTCAATTCGCACCGAGGCGCGAGCAGTCGCGGCCCTTCGCTGCTACCATGTTCTCGGCCATGAGCGAACAAGTGCACGACATTGGCACTCTGCAGGCGATGGATGAGACCGCCTGGGCAGAGCTGCAAGAAGACTATTATCGCCGCGTGTACTTCTACGTGAAGCGCTACGTCGGTGACCACCAGACCGCGGAAGACCTGACTCAGGATGTGTTCCTCGGAGCGTTGCGCGGCATTGCCGGCTTCGACCCGATCTACAGCCTCGACCAGTTCTTGTTCGGGATCGCGAAGAACCGCGTCATCGACCATTACCGGAAGCACAAGCTGACGTTGATGCCGTCGAAGCCGGGCGGCGATAGCGATCAGAGTCAGGTTTGGCTGGAGAACCTCGCCCCTGACAAGGCGCCGCTGCCAAAGGAGCGCGTGGTCAAAGCTGAGGACGACGCGCGTCAGCAGAAAGTACTTGGGCAGATCCTGCGCGAACACGTTGGTGAGCTCTGGTCGGCTGGCGAGTTCCAGAAGCTGATGGTGCTCGAATATCTGTTCGTGATCGGCGGCCGCAACAAAGACGCAGCGGAGCGCTTTGGCATCGCCGATGAAAAGGCGGTCGCCGGCATCAAGTTCCGCGCGGTCGAACGATTGCGCGGCATGGCCAGGCAGCACGATCCGAACCATTCCCTGTTCATAGGTCTTTGGAGTCCGGGGGCACGATGAGTGACGAAGAAGATCCCAAGCAAGCTGAGCTCGATGCGAAGCTGGCATTCACCGTTGCGACCGTCTGGCGCGGCGAACGGATTTCCTGTCCGCACCCGCACGTGCTGCAAAGCTGGTTGCAGGGTGGTCTCGAGGGCGGCGCCGAAGAGTTCGTGGCCTTCCATCTGAAGGACAGCGAATGTCCCTACTGCAACGCCACGGTCGACGATCTAAAGGCGCGTGACGACGAGGCGAAGTTGCCTGTGCTGACGGACATGAAGGATCGCTTGCTGCGGTCAACCGTCGCCGAGTTGAAGAAGTTCAAATCGTAGGCAACAGAGTCGGCCCGATTGGTGGGCTTAGAGTGAAACCCAGCAGCTAGCACTCAGCCTCTAGCACTCAGCCTCTAGCACTCAGCCCCTAGCACTCTGGCGCCTCCTGTGGAGCCTCGCTATGAGCCCGGGCGCGGTGCCTGGATTCTCTGCCCAGTTCTCGGGTTCGGTCGCGAATCCGGCCAAGAATCTAGAAGCCTAACCAAATAGTCAGCGAGTCGGTTCGCAGTCGGGTTTGGAGCCAGTGAGGGCTCCCTGATCCTACTAAACGGAAACGACGACATGATTCGCAAGACCTTCAAGATGCTGCTGATTGGCAGCGCGGTGCTCGGTGGGGCAGGCTTCCTGTTCCTTGGCACCGACTTCCCCAGTTACGTTGGCTCGGTTGCTAGTACGGTGCGCGAAAGCGTGACGGACCAGATCCCAGTCGAAATCGAACTCAAGCGCGCGGACAACCTGATCCGCCAGATCGACCCACAGATCAACAAGTGCAAGCTGGATCTGGCTCGCGCTGAAGTCGACCTGAGCTCGCTGCAGGATTCCGTTCAGCACCTCGAGAAGGTGGTGACGGCCGAGGAAAAGAAGCTGAAGCTTGGGGCGGCGTTGCTGCGCCAAGACACCCCAGATGGCGTTCGCTTGGCCGCAGACTACGGTGCTCGTCGCCGCGTCAGCGCCGACCTTGGGCGCACCAAGGACTCCTTCGTCAACAACTTCGCCATCCTCAAGTCCAAGCGCAAGCTGATCGATCGCCAAACGCGCGCAGTTGAGGCTGCCAAAGAACGCCTGAACGCTGTGCGCTACGAGCGCGCCGCGCTGCAAGACGAAGTTCGCGCCCTCAAGACGCAGCAGATGCAAGTGGAAGCGATGGCTGCCTCGAGTGACCGCTTCGACCTAGATAGCACGGCTTTGAGCCAGGCGAAGGAAGTCATCACTGGCGTGCGCAAGCGCCTCGATGTCGCCCAGCGCATGCTTGAGAACGACATCGCCTTCACCGGTGAGCCGGTCGATGGCGCTGAGAGCCGCAACGTCATCAAGGAAATCGACGAGCTGTTCGCTTCGGACGCCAGTTCGACCTCGGTCCGCATCGAGTTGCCGGTTACGCGCTGATCGGTCATCCGTCTTTCAGGGTCCGTCTGCTAAGGCGGGCCTTGCTTGAGACCCAGCCCCTAAACCAAGCGGCCTGCTGCATCTTCGGATGCAGCGGGCCGTTTGGCATTTTTGGGCTGGGCCGTGGCTTACCGGGCCCGACGCTAGGGGGAGTGGGCTTCGACGGGGCCTCCAGAGGGCACCGCCTCGGACCGAAACTGGCTGCCGCGGCCAGTACTGCTGCGAATCTAGCAGATGCGTAATCGACTCGGCCCCGGCCCGTCGCTACCGTGCTTGCCCTCCGAAGCCATGAACATTCACGAGTATCAAGCCAAGCAGCTATTGGCCAAGTTCGGCGTGCCGGTCAGCAAGGGTATCCCTTGCACGACCGCCGACGAAGTCCACAAGGCGTTCGACACCCTCGGCGAGCCACTCGCCGTAGTCAAAGCGCAGATCCATGCAGGTGGCCGCGGCAAAGCCGGCGGCGTCAAGCTGGTTCGCTCCGCGGATGAAGCCAAGGCTGTTGCCGAGGAACTCATCGGCAAAACCCTGGTGACGCACCAAACCGGCCCCGAAGGCCGCGTCGTCAAGCAGCTCTACGTTGAAGCTGGCTGTGACATCGAGCGCGAACTCTACCTCGCCGTCGTCATGGACCGCGCCGCGCAAGCGCCGGTCGTGATCGCTGCTGCCGAAGGTGGCGTCGACATCGAAGAACTCGCTGACTCCCGTCCGGAAGCGATCGCGCATTTCCGCGTACACCCGGTCAAGGGTTTGATGGCCTTCCAAGGTCGCGCGATCGCGAAGCACCTTGGCCTGTCCGGCGCAGAAGCGAAGGCCGGCGCCAAGTTGGTTGCTTCGTTGGTCAAGGCCTTCATGGCCACTGACTGCTCGCTCGCCGAGATCAACCCGATGGTCGTCACCAAGGCCGGTGGCGTGATGGCACTCGACGCAAAGATGGGTTTCGACGCCAACGCCCTGTTCCGTCACCCCGAGGTGATGGAATACCGCGACCTCAACGAAGAGGACCCGAAGGAAGTCGAAGCCAAGAAGTACGACCTCAGCTACATCGCACTCGATGGCAACATCGGCTGCATGGTCAACGGCGCAGGTCTGGCGATGGCCACGATGGACGTCATCCAACTCAAGGGCGGCAGCGCGGCCAACTTCTTGGACGTCGGTGGCGGCGCCAACAAGGAACAGGTCACCAACGCGTTCAAGATCCTGTTGTCGGACAAGAACGTTAAGGGCCTCCTGGTCAACATCTTCGGTGGCATCATGAAGTGCGACACGATCGCCGAAGGTGTCATCGCAGCGGCCAAGGAAACCAGCTTGTCGCTGCCACTCGTAGTGCGCTTGGAAGGCACCAACGTCGAGCTTGGCCGCAAGCTGCTCGATGAAGCGGGCCTCAACTTGCAGACGGCGTCGTCGCTTGACGAAGCCGCTGAGATGATCGTCAAGGCCATCGCGTAAACCCACGAGCACTAACAGGACATACCAATGAGCGTTCTCGTCAACGGCGATACCAAGATCCTCTGCCAGGGCTTTACCGGCGCAGCAGGTCTCTTTCACAGCAAGAACTCGCTGGCATACGGCACCAAGCTCGTAGCCGGCGTGACCCCCGGTAAGGGTGGCCAAGTCATCGATGGCGTGCCGGTGTTTGACACCGTGCGCGAAGCGAAGGAAGCCACCGGCGCCACGGTCTCGATGATCTACGTGCCGGCCGCATTCACGGCCGACGCGATCTGCGAAGCAGTCGATGCCGAACTCGACCTCGCGGTCACCATCACCGAAGGCATTCCGGTCGCCGACATGGCGTTCGTGAAGGACTTCATGAAGGGCAGCGACACGTTGCTGCTCGGCCCGAACTGCCCCGGCATCATCACGCCGGTCACCGACACGTCGGGTTGCAAGATCGGCATCATGCCGGCCTACATCCACAAGCCCGGCCGCGTCGGCATCGTGTCGCGCAGTGGCACGCTGACCTACGAAGCGGTTTGGCAGGTCACGTCGAATGGCATGGGCCAGTCGACCTGCATCGGCATCGGTGGCGACCCGATCAAGGGTCTCGACTTCATGGAATGCTTGAAGCTGTTCCAGGACGACCCGGACACCGACGGCATCATCATGATTGGTGAGATCGGCGGCACGGCCGAAGAAGAAGCCTGCGAGTTCATTACCGAATACGTGAAGAAGCCGGTCGTCGGTTTCATCGCTGGTGCGACCGCGCCTCCTGGCAAGCGCATGGGCCACGCCGGCGCCATCATCAGTGGTGGCAAGGGCACGGCGTCCGACAAGAAGGCGGCGATGGCCAAGGCAGGCGTGCACGTCTGCGATACGCCATCGGTGCTCGGCGAAACCATGAAGAAGGTTCTCGGCTAACTCAGTCGAGAACCGTCCGGGCCTCTGGCCCTCCGTTCCTCTGGCCCTCCGTTCCTCTGGCCTCCGTTCCTTTGGCCCAACGAGCCGCCGTGCAAGACAAAGTCGCCAAGTTCGAATCGATCTTCCGGGCGGGAACGCCCCTGTTCTTGCTGGGATTGTTGCTGGCGGTGTTCTTCGAGCCGTGGCTTCCTTTCCACAAGGATCTGGTGGCCAACTTTGGCGACGACATCGTGCTGAAGGTGGCGGTCCTGTTCTTGATCGGCTACGTGCTGTTGCTGTGGGGCGAGTCGTTGCGGCTGCAAGGCCTGCTGACCGGCTTGCTCCGGGCGTTCAAGACGTTTGACTACGATCGTGCAGTCGAGGCCGGCGGCAGTGGCCAAAAGAGCGGTGGCAAGAAGAAAGGCACCAGCAACCCGAAGGCCCGTCTAGAGGCCGCCAAGTTGCTGATTGCGGCCATGGGATCGCCTGATGCGTCGATTGTGGAATCCAGCCATCACAACTTGGTTCGGCTGGTTGGACAGGATCTGGGTAAGGATCCCGACAAGTGGCAGCAGTGGTTGCAAAGCCAAAAAGGTTAGTAGAACGACTGTTCGGTCCGTCCTATCTTGGCGAAAGTCGGCAGGTGCACTAGCGTTGATATCTCTGCAGCACGTTGATCGCTGCACCTAAGGTAGACTAACAAATGATCGGTTTTGGCATTCCCCATGGCATGGAGCTCCTCATCGTCCTCGCGGTGGTGCTGCTCCTTTTTGGACACCGTCTGCCGGGAATGGCCCGGTCGCTTGGTTCCGGCATTACCGAGTTCAAGCGTGGGCTAAAGGACGGCGGCTCGTCCGATAAGGACGGCGACGGAAGTTCCTCGAGTGATTCCTCGGGTGACTCTTCGAAGACCTCCACGAAGACCTCCACGAAGACCTCTTCGAACGCTGATTCGGACTCATCAGGATCGCGGTGACCAAGACGTCGCCGCTGCACGACGTAACCTCTCTGGTTCAGGCGCCGCTCGATCGGCTGAACCGCGAGTTGCTTGACGATCTCGCTCCTGGCCATCCCGAGATGCGCCCGCTGATCGAGCACGTTGGCGGGTTCCGCGGCAAGCAACTGCGACCGGTCTTGACGTTCTTGTCGGCTATGGCGGTTAGCGGCGCCGAGACCAGTGGTGGCATTGGCGACGATGTTGTCACGGTTGCCAAGGTTGTCGAGCTGCTGCACACCGCAACGTTGGTGCACGATGATGTGCTCGACAGTGCTAGCGTGCGTCGCCGCATCGAAACCATCAACCACCTTAACGGCATCGAAACCGCCGTTCTACTTGGTGACTACATCTACGCGAAGGCCTTCCACATGGCCGTGCAACTGCCCGATCCCGCGGCAGCACGGTGGTTGGCGGAAACCGTTCGCGTCATCTGTCAGGGCGAGATCACGCAGATCTTGCACCGGTTCGACTACCAGTGGAACGAGTCGCGGTACTTCACGGTGATCGCCGAGAAGACCGCCAGCCTCTACGCCGCGGCCTGCCGCCTCGGTGGGTTCTACGGCGCGCGCGGCGCCGAAGGTTCCGCTAACGAAGGTCGCCTGCGGGCACTCGAAGAATACGGCCTTGAACTCGGCATCGCGTTCCAGATCGTCGATGACTGCCTCGACCTCGATGGCGATGAGAGCTTCGTTGGTAAGTCGCTTGGCACTGACCTGACCACCGGCAAAATCACGCTGCCGATGCTCTACTTGCTGCGCGATGAAGGCCAAGCCCAAAAGCTCAAGGACCTGCTCGGAACCAGCGAAGCGGAAGGTTTGCGTCGCTTGAAGTCGGAGTTCCCGCTCGAGCACGCGATCGCCTACGCGATGGAGGAAGCTCAACGCCGGATCGCCAAGGCACAGGCCTCCCTGTCACAATTGCCACCCGGGCCAGCACGCGAAGCCTTGCATCAACTGGCCGGATTCGTGTTGGTTCGGCGGGCCTGACCTTTGGCTGACCGCGAGTTGGCCGTGTAGGCAATTGGTCCTACTGGCTAACCGCCGGTTGGCCGTAGTTTCCAACCGTCAGTTGGCCGCAATTCGGCCGGTTGGCTCAGCTTTAAGTTGCGGAGTTTCCGCGGGCCACTGACAGTTATGGCCCCATTGCGCCGGTATCCTGGTGCCCGATCGCATGAAGAGAACAGCTTCGTCCATCTGCTTGCTCGCTTTACTCTGCGCCTGTGGTGCCGAAACGACGGCCGAGTTTGGGCCGCCAACTTCGGTGCCTAAGAACACGCGCCCCGTCGTCTGGGATGCGTCGACCCGGGATCGCCTCGGGGTTGGCGACATGGCAGCGCCGACTACCGGCAACCTGGCGGCTGGCGGAGATGGCCAGCAAGGCGAGAAGCGCATCGTCGCCAACGTTCCCGATGGCTGGGAAGAGTTGCCGCCTGCACCGGCACGCTTCCGCAATGCCGTATGGCGGATCACGGGTGAGGACACCACCGACATCTACCTGACGATTGGCGTTGGTGGTGGCGTGTCCGGCAACCTGCGCCGTTGGTATGTGCAACAGTTTGGCAACCCCGCGGCACCCGCCGTCGAGGCGCTGCCGCCAGTTGACCTTGCCGGTAGGACGGGTCGCCTCGTTGAGGTCGAAGGAACGTTCGCAGGCAAGCCCGATTGGGCGGCGCTGATCGCCTTTTACAACGACGGCAGCGCGGTGACTTCGCTGAAGTTCACTGGCCCCAAACGCATCGTCTCAGCCAACAAGAAGCAGTTCTTGATGTTGGCCAAGTCGATTCAATTTGCCTCAGCGAGCCCCAATCCTAAGGCGCCGCCGATTCGCCCAGGGCAAGCATTGCCAGAAGGCCATGCCCCGATTGGCGGTGGCAACGCCCAAGCTGCTGGCACGAACGCGACGGCCGCAACCCAGACGGCCGCAACCCAGACGGCCGCACCGTCGCCGTTCACGGCGACCACGCCCGACGGCTGGACCACGAAGGAAGGTCGCATCCTCAGTCACACCTTTGGTCGTGGCAGTGAGCTCTACATCAGCCAGCTCGGTGGCGCGCTGCGGCAGTCGCTCGACATCTGGCGCGGCGAAGTCAGCGTAGGCGGCAAGCGCCTCGGACCGCTCACCGACGGTGACTTCAACGCCTTGCCCAAGGCTATGTTCCTCGGCGAGGACGCCTTGTTGATGGACCTTGCGGGCACGTTCCAGGGCATGACCGGGAACAAAATTGAAAATGCTCGGCTGGTGGTCGTGGCGCGCCTCGATGGCTCGACGATCACCTTCTGTAAGCTGGTTGGTCCGCAGGATGAAGTCGACGCACAGCGTGCGGCGTTCGCTCAATTCTGCGGTTCGGTGCGGAGAACCCAATGAGCGCAACTGATACGAACTCGACCGAGCAGTCTGGCGACAGCCCGATTGCGGAAGGTGCGGCGAGTGCTTCGCCCGCGAATGGCACAAGTAAGGCCAACGCGACCCCTGCGGCGAGCCATCCCAGCCCGCTGATGCGGTTGGTCGTTGCGTTCAGCTCGATGAAGCTGGCCGTCGTGCTGCTGGTCGTGCTTGGCGTGTTGACGTGGCTTGGCACGCTTGCGCAAATCGAAGGCGGCCTGTGGGCTACTCAGAAGGAATACTTCGAGTCCTGGGGCCTGATCGCGGAGCTACCACTTTCATGGTGGGGCAGCCCGATTCCATCGGTTGAAGGCCAGTGGGTGATCAAGATCCCGCTGCCGGGTGCCTACCCCGTGATGCTGCTGCTGTTCATCAACCTGATGGTTGGCGGCATGGTGCGGCTGAAGTGGCGCGCGAGGAACACCGGCGTGCTGATCACGCACATCGGCATCGCGCTGTTGCTGGTCGCCGGCTTCGTCAAGATGGAGTACTCATACTCCGGTGGCTTAGCCCTCTACGAGACGCCAACCTCGGGACCAGAAGTTCCCAATCGTCAGTATGAAAGCTCGACCTTCGTCAGCTTCCACGACTACGAACTGGCCTTGATGAAGGACGACGGGGACACGATCGAAGAACGTGTCGTGCCGGAATCCAAGCTGCTAGGCGCGGCCGATGACACCGTCACAATCTCGGGAGATGGCCTGCCGTTCGAGCTGCAGCTCCATCACTACCTAGTCAACTGCCGGCCGCTGCCGAAGGGGCCGATGGTGCGCGTGACGACGCCGGTGCTCGAAGAGCCAGGCGGTCCTGGCATCTACCTGCACCCGTTGAAGACCAACCCGAACCGCGAATACAACCGCACCGGTGTGTATGCGCGCGTCATGGTTCGCGGCGAGAAGCACGCCGAAGGCATCGTTTGGGGGCCCGACAACTTGCCGCTGGCGCAGGCTAGGTTCCCGTTCGTGTTTGAGGTGGATGGCACGCGTTGGGCGGTTGACCTGCGCAAGGTCATGTATGAACTGCCGTTCAAGATGCGCTTGTCGAAGTTCGTCAAGCGTGATCACCCGGGCACGCTGACGCCAGCCGACTTCCGCAGTTGGGTTTCGGTTGATGACGGCGCTCAAAAGCGTGAAGTCCAGATCTTCATGAACACTCCGTTGCGCAAGGATGGCTACGTGGCCTACCAAACCAACTGGGGACCACAGCAACCAGGCGCGGATGGCCGTCCGCAGGGACCGCCGTGGTATTCCGTTTTCGAGGTCGCCGCCAACCCGTCTGACCAGTGGCCGATGTTGGCGTGCTGGGTCATCGGAATCGGGATCTTCGTTCACATGATCATGAAGCTATGGCGCTTCCTGCAGTCGTCCGCGCGGACGACTTTGACCGCATGAGTGGCGCAACGCCTGGTGACGTTATGAAACAACTCCGTATGCCGTTGCTGATCTTGCTGGCCTTCGCGCTGGCTGCGTGCGGCCGTGCGCTGCCGAAGTTCGAGCACGAAGTGCTGCGCACCGAGCCCTGGAGCCAAGAGGTCGTCAGCGAGATGGCGTCGGTTGCCGTGCAGGACAACGGGCGTGAGAAGCCGTTGTCGGTGCTTGCGTCGATCAGGCTCTACAAGATTCACGGCCGCCGTGACGTCAAGTTCTCGATCACCGACTCGGGTGGCAAAGAGAAGAAGATCACGCTGAGCCCGATCGAATGGTTGCTCGATGTCTGGTGCTATCCGGAGCAGGCTGGCCACTACCCGCTGTTCCGCATCGAGAACAGTGGCGTCATGGATGCGCTTGGCCTCGCCAACGAAGGCCAGAAGCCGGACTTCGTTTACATCAGCTATGAGCAGGTCTTCGGGGTCGCCACCAAGCTTCGCGAACTGGCGAGCAAATACGCGGACATCGAGGAAGCGCAGCGCAGTGCGGTGGAAGACCAGATCAGCGATCTGTGGCAGAACTTCATGTACTACAACCGGCTGCATCGGCAGCTGGAGGCATTCCAATACACGGTGCCGGTCGCAGGTGAGCTGAAGGACGTGTTTGGCACGGACACTGTCGACCTCGGTCTGATCGCGACCCACGCGGATGGCTTCCGTGCTCAGATTGCCAAGTTGGACTCGACGCTGAGCAATGCTTCCCAAAGCATGCTCCAGCTCACCAAGTTCATTGCTTCGGTCCAGGACAACGACGCCAGTGGCGTTGGCTTGGTCGGCCCGCCGGAAGGCGAGGGCAAGGTCTGGATCCCGATTGGTGCCGCCATCGAGCGCATCATCAAGGGCCAAAAGGGGCCCGTGGTCGACATGATCACCAGCCTGCAGGTGGCAACCAACGCCGACTCGCTGGCGGAGCGCGAGGCGGGGTTGCTGGCCTACAAGGCAGCATCGATTGAGGCCGCTGGGTCGAACTACAACAAGGTTCAGATCGAGCGCGAGACCTACTACTACGAAGCTAGCTGGCACTACCAAGCGCTGCACTACTTCCTGTTCTCGTTCCTGCTGGCGACGATCACGTGGATGGTGCCGCGCAGCAAGCTGATGTGGTGGGCGAGTATGATCGTGTCGATCGCGGCGCTCGGCATGCTGAGCTACGACCTGACGCTTCGCTGTCTGATCACTGGCCACCCGCCAATCAAGAACCTCTACGACACGTTCTTGTTCATTGCTTGGACCAGTGTGCTGCTGTTGCTCGCAACCGAGTTCGTCATTCCGCGGCGCATGGCGTTGGCGGCGGCACCGTTCTTCGGCGCCCTGCTGATCATGTTCGCGCGCATGTATGAGGTCAGCAACGCGGCGGACACGATGGACAAGCTGCAGGCCGTGCTCGACAGCAACTTCTGGTTGGCGACGCACGTGACGACGATCAACATTGGTTACGCGGCTGGCCTAGTGGCAGCCATGCTGGCCTACGCTTGGATCTTCCTGCGCGTGTTCCGGATCTCGCATCCCAGTGACGTGCACGCCAAGGCACTGATTCGAATGTGCTACGGCGTGACCTGCTTTGGCCTGTTGTTTTCGGTCGTCGGCACGATCCTCGGTGGCGTCTGGGCCAACGACTCGTGGGGACGCTTCTGGGGCTGGGATCCAAAGGAGAACGGGGCACTGATGATTTGCTTGGCGCAGATCTCGTTGTTGCACGCGCGCATGTCCGGTTGGGTTCGCGACTTTGGCTTTGTCATCTGGGCCGGTATCACTGGCCTCGTCGTGGTGTTCTCGTGGTTCCACGTCAACTTGCTCCAGGTTGGTCTGCACGCCTATGGCTTCGACAAGGACCTGGCCACTGCCGTTTGGGTCACCTACTCGGTGCAAGGCGGCATCTTGGCTGTCGGCGTGATCGACGTGTTGCTGCGGCCGAACCCGGCCCGCGCAGCAGTGAAGGTCGGCGCGGCGCCGCCGCTTCCCGCCGCGTAGTTTTCACGGGCC
>JBNMNW010000045.1:0-26942 GCA_051278165.1 Planctomycetota bacterium
CACGGCAATGGCACGCGCCTGATCTCGACGGCGCCCGAACTGCAGGTCCGCGACCATCTGCAAGAACGGCAATACGCGCTGCGCGTGATTCGCCGCCTGCAGCGCTAGTCGTGTCTAGCGGCGTCGCTCACCGCCTTGGGCGAGTGCCAAGCTATCAGCATCCTGGTGGCGCAGGTGGCGTTCGCCCTGGAGCGCGGCGTAGTGCTCTGTCTGACTCTGCTGTAGGTCGGTAAGTCTATTTGCAGTAAGTGGTAAGCGTTTTGCATCTGGCGAAGTGTGCGCCGGGAATATTCCGCCCGCCAACACCGTCTGAGCCGCCCATGTGGTTGAACCCGCTCACAATTAGCTGCGTCGTAGCGATGCTCTTCCTGACGGCCAGACTCTTTGTCCTGACGACACTGGTGATGCGGCTCAAGCACTTCGCACGCTCACTGCTCATTGCCGTGCTCTACCTGGTGGCCATGGTCATCACCTATGGGGTCGAGTCCCGGGTTGGCGACCCGAGTTCGGTGTTGGCGAAGAAGGGTGATCAACTCGACCCTGCATGGTTCGCCTCGGTTTGGGAGGCGCAGCAAGCGACGTCATTGCTCCTAATGGGAGTGGTAGTCGCGCTCTCCATGCTCGCTGTTCAGTTGCTGGGAGTGCTGTTCAAGCTGCGCGAGTTTGTGCTGATGCACGAGGCCGATCTGATCACCCGCGACAAAATATGGGTGCATCAGGCGACCAAACCGGGCGACACCGAAGGCATCCCGGTGGGCAGCGTGCCCGAGCCGAACTAGCCGCTGCTAGATTGGGCGCGAGGCGCCTCGTCGCTTACTTGCGACTCTCGACGGCTTCCTTCGCACGCGGCGAACGATGCTCGTTGAGTGCGGCGTTGACGGCCGCATCCGCGCTGTTCATGCGCAGCAGTGCATCGAGCGCGGACTTCGTGTTGGTCGCGCCAATCGCCAGCAGCAGCATCTTGCGATCCTGTGCTTGGCCCGCGTACTTCAGGCGATCGGTCAGCTTCGTAGTCGCATCTTCACCGTGCAGCACCTTGCCGATGCGGCCGACGCAGCGAGCAAAGCGCACATCCTGAACCGGGCCAAGCGACACGGCTAGAGCGTCGAGCAGTCCGTCAAGTCGTTGCGCCGCACACAGCTCAGCTAGCGCGATCTTGTATTCGATGTCTTCCATCTCGCCAGCGGCGCGCGCGACCAGTTGCGTCCAGTGCACGCTCGATAGCTTGCCACGCAGGTCGGTGCGCTCGCTGAGGAAGCGGGCGATCTCGGTGCGCACGGCAGGCGCGGCGTTGACCGCCATGCCTGCGAGCGTCGAGGCCGTGATGTTCGGTGACGTGCCCTTCTCGCTGTCGGCCAGCACGCGTGCGAATCGCATGACGGGATTCTGCTCAAGGTCCTTGCCGATCAGCGGGTTGCTGCCAGCCCAGCCGACCATCTTGAAGTATGGGCCTTCACTTGCCGGCAAGCCCATGCGCGTTGCCGCGACGCTAGCGTCCTGCAGGCAGTAGAGGCGTGACTGGCGAGGCGTCGGGCGTTGGTGCAGCGATAGCGTTGGCCAGTCGAACACGGTCACGGCTTTGTGCTCGGCCGCGCCGCGCACGTTTTCAATGATCTGTAGGCGGTGCAAAGCGACCTGATCGCTGTGCGCCTTCTTACCGACTTGGCGGGCAACGACGACGGCGTCCGCGCGAACGAGTCCCTTGCGAAGGTTCTGGCTGGATGCAATTGCAGTCAGGCTGAGTACCGAACAGAGAATGGGAAGTATGCGCATGATCAGTTGCCGTAGAAGACCTGCTCGCGCAGGTAGGCCAAGTTGAGGGTGTTGAAGGCCGACGATGGGCTGGTGGCCAACGTGAAGTTGAGCGCGGGGCTCATCAGGTTGGTCGACCCGGAGGGAAACAAGCTCGCGTTGCGGATGTGTCCGGACGCCGATTGAGGAAAGTTGGTGCTGTCGTTGCCGTAGAGGCCGTTGGGCATCGCGCCGTCAACAACCAAGCCGACCGAGTGGCCGCATTCGTGCGCCGTGACCGTTGCGACGAACCGCGCGAGCAGCGAGATCGCTATGTCGAGTTCCGTTTCGCGGCTGTCGCCAACCGTTCCGAGCAAGCGATCGCCATCTTGCGAATCATCGCCGATCGGTGTGCCGCCATTGACCGGCGTGAACGCATCGTAGGTCGTGCGGAACAACGTGCTGTTCGGTTGGCCAACGCCACTGTCGATGATCGTGTGCAAGAACACGCCGAGTCGGGCGGTGCTGCCCCCGGTTGGGAAGTCGGTTTGAGTGTTGTCGTTTTGGGTCGTGTTGGACGGGTCGAAGATCGCGAGGCCCAAGACGCCGGATAGCGATGACGCGCCGCTAATCGAGATTTGCGAGAACCCTAACGAGGCGTAGGTGACGCTTGAGTTGCCGTTGAAGTTGCCCGCGGGCGCGGTCAACGTGAATGACACCGGTGTGCCGGAGTAGTAGGCCGCCAGGTCGGCAAGCATCTCCGTCTTGATGCGACTGATGACGATGTCGTTGCTGTTGCTGGCGCCTTGCACGTTGGCGATCGGCGTTGCCGAGGTCAGGCCAGTGATCTGCAGCAGGTCTTCAAAGTCGCTGACCGAGTTTGCGCCGCTCGTGACGTCGACTTGGGCTTGGCCACCAGGGCTACTCGTAGCGTAGGAATCTTCGTCGCGCGAGAAGTCGAGGAACCACACTTGGCTGGCATTGACTGTGGTCTCAAATGGCTGCGTGTTGTCATTGAACGCGCGAACCGTGAACGAGTAGGTCGTGGGCGTCGACGACAGGCCCGACACGTCGACAACAATGCACGTGAGGGTGACAGCAGTCGCCGGGAAGCCAACGCTGGTTGGAACCAGATACTTGGCAGCGGTGTTATTGGCGCTGACTTCGGTGAAGAACGAGCGCAAGTTCGTGCCTACTGGCTGGGTGCCAGACGCCGTCGAGACACCGACATTCGCCGTGATGACCGTTTGGCTGGTCGCGATGGCGCTGTTGTCCGAGTAGGTGAGATCGATGGTCCAGCCGTTGGTCGGCACTTGCAGCGTGCCTCCCGCCGCGCCGGTGCCGTTGAGCTCGTCGTCGATATCGGCGACCGTGACATTGCTGATGACTGGATCGGCGCCATCACTGGAGCCGATCGTGATCGCCGTGCCGCCACCCTTAGGAGCTGTAGTTGTGCCGCCGGCTGCATCATTCAGATCGGACAACACGATCGTCGTGGTGTCTGGCGTGAACGTGACGCCCGCGCCCAATGTGATCGAAAGCGTTGTGCTGCTGAGCATCGCCGGCGCTGTCGTCACGGCGCCAAGCGTGGCACTTCCCGAAAGCGTGAAGTCTTCGTCCGTCAACAACGCGCCGCTGACGAGCACTACGGCTGTCGAAAATCCCAGCACTAGCGTGTCGCCAGCCACCGGACTGCTGCCAGAACCCGCAAATGAGGCTGTGACGATCACCGGAGCGGCATTCGACGGACCACCGCCACTACTGCCACTACAGGCAGCGAGCATGGCCAAAAAGGTTGCCGCAAGAAAGCGCTGCGGCGAGAGGGTGTTGGTTCCGATCATGAGGGCATGGCGAAGTTGAGGTTATGGACGGCGTACATGTGGGCGGGAGCATCCGTCCCGCGCGAGTTCGGTCCCGATGGCCGTCCGCTGCGCAAGCCGTGGCGCATGCCTTCCGAAGCGGCAGTTGCCGAAGCGGACCGAATCAGGGCCTGCCGGTCACAGCCTCGGTGGCCTCGCTGGTTTGGTTGGGCGTGCATTGGGGTTTCGTGCTTCGTAGCTCTCCGGCCGATGACATGGGTGCCACCGCATGCTCAGGTATCGGCAGCAAGCGTGCCAGGGCCTGAGACGCCGCGGCCGATGATTGGCATTTCTTCCCTTTACTACGTCGACGAAGCGGGCGCGTTTCGTTGGGCGGAAGAAGACATCGAAGGCCCGTTCAGCATGGTGGTTCTTACTGAGGAGTTCCTGCCGCTTGCTCGCTTCGATGGCATCGGAGACTCCCCGTGGCGGCCCGAAGGACCGCTTGCCGAGCTGCTGCACAGTGGCAATAGGTATCACGCCTACCTCTTAGCGACCCACCTTGGGCGCGAGGTGAAAAGTGTGCTCACAACCTTCGATTGGCAGTGATAGGGAAGTCCCGGTGGCACCGTGATAGCGCGGTCACTTTTCGGCGTAACTCAACTCTGAGTAAGGGGATACCGAAGATGTTGTTGCGGGGGGAAACGCTCCTCGCACCATGCAACCGGGACAACACTGCGGATGATGAAGCTTGCCATTGGTGAGGTAGTCGAGGGCTACCGGATCACTCGTTTTCTGGGTCGCGGAGGCTTTGCCTCTGTCTATCTGGCGCAGCACGAGCAATCCGGCAGCAAGGTGGCGCTCAAGGTGGGCGGCATCTCTGGCGGTGGCCGACAGGTCACGCGACTGCTCGAAGTGACGTCGCGCCGCACCTCGGAGGGCATTAGTCCCGATGAGTTGCCGGCAGAGGCGGTGTTCTTCGAGCCGCGCGGCGTGCGAATCGACTTGTTCGACCAACAGGAAGTGTCAGCGATGCTGCGCGCCGAGGGGGATCTGCTCGCAAACTGCGACCACGAGAACCTCGTCTCGGTGCACGATCGCCTGATGGTCGACAACCAACCGGTGCTCGTGCTCGACTACGTTCGGGGCAAGACACTGCGCGAGAAGATCCGCAGCCTCGAAGGAATCCACCTGAACTGGTTCTTGGCGGTTGTTCGTGCTCTGACAACGCTGCGCGAGTCCGGCACGATGGACTACCACGGCGATCTCAAGCCTGAGAATATCATCGTCAAGCCAAGCGGCAAGGTCGTGCTGCTCGACCCCGCCATGCGCTTGCCGGATCGCCCGGTCGTCACCACGACGCCGCACTACAACCCGATGCTCCTGACGGACAGCAAGGCTGACGTCATGGCAATCGGAATCATGATCTACGAGATCTTGACCGGCACACTGCCGTTCGACGAGGTCCCGTGGGAGTTTGCCGGCCGTCAAAGCGGTGGCGAAACGCAGCGTTTATCACTGAGCTACTTCTTCAGCTACACGCCGCCGAACGCACTCAACCCGAAGACACCGGAAGAACTCGAGCGCATCGTCTATCGATGCATCACGGTGCAGGATTACGGCTTGGCCGGCCTGCAGACCGATCTCGAAGCGTTCATCAGCAAGGCCTGAGGGCCTTTGAGAAGGATAGCAGGCTGCTAGGAGTCTGCGCCACGGGAGAGCAAACCGCCAGGCACGCACCCTTCGCACCATGTCGGCCCGCCAAATCCTCGCCGAATCCACCGATTCGACTGCGTTTCGGCGAACCAACCCGGTGCGAACGTCACGCACCTGGTCGATTCGCCTCCCGTGACGCTGACTCCTAGAGTGAAGCCTTGCTGCGCGGCGCGCCGAACCAGGCGCCTGCCGCGATTGCCGCGACGCCGCTGCCGACCATCCATAGGTCGATCTGCCAGCCGGCGAGCAAACCGTGCGCGGCGGTTGCAGCCGCGAATACGCCGGCAGCTGTGAGGACCCCGCGTGCATAGTTTGGCGTGGTCTTCGTCGCTTGTGCTGCGATGGGCGCATTGCTCTTCGAAGCGTCCGAACTGGCGCTTTCTACCGGTGCTTGGTTGCCCCAGTCCAGCTTGCCTGCCTGTTCATCGGGGGCATCTAGATCACCCCAATCTGATTCCGGTTCACCCCAGGAAGTCGACGTTGTGGCTTGCTCGCTCGGTGCTGCCGGTGTGTTTGCGGCTGCCTTTGCCGTGCGTTCTTGCAGCTCGCGCATACGTCGCTGCTGGTAGCCCGTCGTCTGCGTGCCAGCGATCTCCTGCTTCAGCTTCGCGACCTTTGGGTCTTCAAATACCGCAGAATCGTCGCCCCAAGGGCCCTTGTGACCTGCCTCGATGGTGTTCGCGAGTTCGTTGTCGTCGTCGAACGTGTCCGTGATATCGCCGTTTGCATCCATGCTCTGGTGCCATCGGCACCTTGAGTTGCTTGGGTTTAGTCGGCTATGCGGGGGATGCTGTGCTCGAGAAATAGTGCGCCTGCCCGTTGCCGTCGCCGGTTTGCTCGATCTTGCCGTGTGGCGCCTACTTGGATCGACTGCAACAGGTCGACGCAACAGGCCGAGCCGTGGGGCACATCAGCGAACGTATTTGGCTAAGTGAGAACCCGGCTGGCCGCTGATCAACCGTCAGTCAGATCACGAATGGCGCGTCGCCGATGTCTGGCGAGTAGTACTTGATGCGCATCGGGCTGACCTTGCCAGTCGCCTGGTCGAACACGTTGATCTCGTCCAGATCGCGACCATAGACGTGCAGCGAGATCGTCGGCTTGTTGCTGGTGTTACCGATGCGGTGGATCTCTTCGTAGGGCGGCAGCAGATAGGCGACCCCGCCCTTGCCGACATCGGTGCCGCGCGTTTGCTCCAATTCGCAGAAGTCAGGCCGGGAGCCGTCGTCGAGTCGGTCGTAGCAAATCTCTTCGAGAGTGTTGTCGACGATGCCCATTACGCCCCAGCAGGCGTGGTCGTGGATCGGTGTGATCTGGCCTGGTTGCCATACCAAGGAGAGAATGATGAACCGATTCTTTGGGTCTTTGTGCAGCAGATGGCGGGTGTAGCGGTCTGGTTCGCCGATCCGGTAGCGCTCTTCTAGCCATCGGTCATCGCTGCAAAGCTCTTTGGTGGCCTTAGATACCTCGCGGATGATGATTCGGTTGGCGGGCCGCTTGTCGAGCACCTGCTCAATGGAGCGAACATAGTCCTGGAGGCCGAAGCCGATCGGTGAAGCTGTGGACATCGCGGGGATCGTCGGGAAGATGGCGGGCACTCCGCCGGTCTCAGTCGCCCGGCCATTGTGGCCGGTCCGAGCCTGGTTGACCAATCCGCTGTCCAGACATGATTTTCGTCCGATCCCTACCAACGGTCCTTTCTGCTTTCGGCCTCCTGTTGCTCGCTGGCTGTGGCACCAACTCGGTGATCCAGCGCAGCCAGAAGATGGCTAGCCTAGGCGATTACCGTCACGCGTATGAGGTGATTGACCTCGAGTACAGCCGTCAGCTGATTGCTGGTGCGATTGACAAGGATATTGCCAAGCTACATGCGGAGCTCAAACTCGAGTGGCTGCGCGATCGGGCGCAAGCACGCATCTTTGCCGAGCGCGAAGATGCGGCGCTCAAGTTGCTCGACGAGTTGGACCGCCTCGATCCGGATTACCCGGGAACGTCGCCGCTGCGCGTCGCCGCGACCCTGAAGAAGGCCGAGCGGATTGTTGAGTTCGCCAATGAGCAGCTCAACCGTAAGGAGTTCACGGGGGCCATGGAGAGCTACCTGGAGAGTCAGAAGCTCATTCCTGGCTACAAGCCGGCCGATGACGGCATCGAACGGGTCGCCCAAGTGTTGGCGCGCATGAGTGCGCGCGCGCAGCAGCAGATGCTGCAGGCGTGGCGCAAGTATCCCGACTTCCGTCACATTGAGGTCGCCTGGCATGCCGCTTCGGTGCTTCACAACACGCCGGACCTGAATGATGAGAAGCGTGAGAGTGCGCTGAGGCTTGCCAAGAATGCCAAGCACGAGAGCGCGCTGAGCAAGTTCCAAGAAGCGAAGGACTGTGAGCTCGCCAACCAGTTTGGCGCTGCGTTGATGCTCTACCGCACGGCGCTGCAGCTCGATCCTGAGTTGGCGAAGGCCACGGAAGCAATCGCCGCCATGCAGAAGGAGCTGATAGCTGTTAGCTTGCTCGAGCGGGCGCAACTTGCGATGCGCAACGATGAGTTTACGGTCGCCAACGAGTTGTTGAAGGAGGCCCACGACATGTCGAAGTTGTCGCGCGCCCAGATCAATGACTTGATGATGCAGTCGCGCAAGCTGCATGGCCAAAAGGACTATCGCGAAGCCCTCGACCTCGAGGTCATGGGTAAGAAGGCCGAGGCCCTGGCGTCGTTCGAGGCTCTTGCCAAATCATGGCCGGCTGGCCTCGAGGACGAGGAGGCACGCATCGTTGGTTTGACGATTGACGTCGAGTCAGCCAAGGTCGAGTGGGCCGCTGCGACGAAGGCGGAGGCGGCAGGTAAGCTTGGAGAAGCGCTTGATCACTACCTGACCGCCGAGCGTTTCTACGCTGAGTGGCGCGATGGCGAAGTGCACGTTGCACGCCTTCGCAAGGCGATTGCTGAAAAGGCAGTCGGGTCGGAAGGCGGCGGTAGTTAGGCCTCGGGGTCGATTCCTAGCTGGCCTCCAGCTGGCCACGCCACTGGGTCGCTAGCCGACCTCAATGGCTAGCTTTTGCCGGCCGCGATGTCGGATCTCCAGCTAGGAGTCAGCGTCACGGGAGGCGAATCGACCAGGTGCGTGACGTTCGCACCGGGTTGGTTCGCCGAAACGCAGTCGAATCGGTGGCTTCGGCGAGGATTTGGCGGGCCGACATGGTGTGAAGGGTGCGTGCATGGCGGTTTGCTCTCCCGTGGCGCAGACTTCTAGCTTCGCCAATCGATCTCTAGCAGGCTTCGCCACTGGCGGCATAATCGGTGGGTGCACGCACTCTCGCTGGCCAGCCGGTTTTTGATCACCCTCTTGGTGTCGGCTGTGGTGCCGTTGCTGCTGTATGGGTGGTTCTCGCTGCGCGGCATGCGTGAGCAGATCGACGAGCAGGTCGTGCGCGTGTTCTTGCCCCAGTTGGCCGCGGACTTCGCCCAGAAGATCGAGACACGGCTCGAACGCACCGACCAGGCGTGTGCGATGATTCGCGAGATGTCGCGGCAAGCGCTTGATGAGCCCGACGAGTTGCCGGCGTTTGAGGCGCGGGTGCAGTTGGTGCCCAACCTGCTGAGCAACTTCCTCGACCTGCTGATCCTCGCCGATGCCGACGGCGAAGTGGTCTACTGGCAAGACGGTCATCGCTTGGATCCGAGCAAGCACGAAACTCGTGCGACGCTGATCCCGGACAATGTCGTCGATGCGCCTTGGTTCATGAGCGCTCAAGAAGATCGCGGCATGCACTTCGTGCCGTGGCACCGTTCGGCCTACCTGCATCGAGGTGTCGACTTCCGTTCGATGGATCCAAGCAGCTACCACCTTGGCATCGCGATGGACGTTCCGAAACGCGATGGCACGTCTGGCGTGTTGTTCGCGTTGTTGCGATGGTCCGAGGTGCAGAGCGTCATTGATGCGGCGAAGGAAGTGCTAGTTATCGAGGCGCGATTGCCATCGGCCGACGTGTTCCTGGTCGGCCGCAACGGCGGCGTGCAGGCGCATACCGATCGCAGTTTCTATGGCCTCGAACTCGATCCGCCCGAGCTGGCGGTTCGCCTTGCTGCCGCTAGCACTCAAGGTCGTTGTGCGTCGCTCGGTCGCGATGGCCGCATGTGGCGAGTTGGTTATGCGCCAGGTGGTGGCGACCAAGAACGGGCGTTTGTGCTCGGCGTTGCCGTGCCCGAGTCCGAACTGTTTGCGGCGAGCAACGCGTTCGAGCGGGTGCTGTTGTTCGCCATCCTGATGACCATTGTCGTCTTGGTGTTGTTCGCGCTACTCGCGTCGCGAGCCATCACGGCACCGGTCAAAGCTCTCGTCAACGCAACCCGCCGCGTCGCCCTCGGGGACCTAGACGTCAAGGTGCTCGCTGGCGGTGGGCCTGAGTTGGGGGAGCTTGCGTCTGCGTTCAATCAAATGGCTCATGACCTCGCGGCTGGTCGCGAACGGTTGGCGCATGCCGAACGCGATCAGGCATGGGCAGAGATGGCGCGGCAGGTGGCGCACGAGGTTAAGAATCCGCTGCAGCCAATGCGCATGACGGCGCAGTTGCTGCAGCGCGCGCGCAGTGACAAGGACCCGCGCGCTGACCAGGTGGCCGATCGCTTGGCGCGCACCGTGTTGGAACAGACCGCCGCGCTCGATCGCATCGCCAATGACTTCCGTTCGTTCGCCGGCATTGCCCCGGCGCAGAAGAGCGTCGTGCTGGCGGATGGTTGGTTGGAGGAGCTGTGCGATCAGACGGCGCGCTTGTTTGAGGACCGCTCGTTGACGTTCGAGTTTGTCGGTGATGCAGGCGAAGCTCGGTTGGCGCTGGACCAGGGGTCGATGGCGCGCGTGTTCGTCAACTTGGTGCAGAACGCGATCGAGGCGAGCGGCGGACCGGTGCATGTGCGCATGGCCTCGAAGCTGGCGGGTGACAAGGTCGCCGTGACGATCATTGACGACGGCCCCGGGGTGCCAGCGGATGTGCGCGACAAGCTATTCGACCCCTACTTCACGACGAAGTCGTCGGGTACTGGCCTTGGCTTGGCCATCTGTCGGCGCCTGGTCGAAGCCCACGGTGGCTCGATTCGTCTCGTTGCGACCGAGCCCGGTGAGACCCAGTTCGCGATCGAATTGCCGATTTCGGCACAGCAGTAGGTAGGCAGGGTGCCTTAGGGCTGCAAAACGCCTGACAGGCTTCGGCCTGGCCTGGCCACTGATGCGACCTCCGTGGCTTGCCCTGGCCAGGAGCCCTCTCCACCATGCAAAATCGAGCAGCAGTCACGGCAGGTCTTACCGTGCTCATTCTCGCGGTCGTGCTCTTCGCCATCTTCGGATTTGGCGGAACCGACAACGTCACGCTTCCCACTGGCTCGAGCGACACCCAGAATCCCAATGCGGAGGTCGCGGAAGGTGATCTCGTTGCGGCAAGCGTCGCTGACAACGACGCGAATGAGGTGGTTCGGGACGCTGTCCAGGATGAGCGCGCGCGCACCGGAGTTCGCGGCATCGTCGTCGATGCCAAGACTGGCCAGCCGCTCGGCGGGATCGAAGTGGTGGCGGTCAAGGACCAGCCGTCATTGGCGCCGCTGGTCGATCGCTTTCGCGGTTTGTTTCAGCAAGGCATGTTTGTCGATACGCGCGCGCCGCGTCGCGAACTCGGTCGCACGGTCAGCAATCCGGACGGCACGTTTGAGCTGACGGGATTGCCGCCTGGTCGCTTGTTCCTCGACGGTGTCAGCGATGGTTGGTTTGTGCGCACGCCGGCTTCGCCGCGGATCGCCGTTGGCCAGATCAAGGAAGGTGTTGAGCTGCGCGCTTCGCCCGGCGGCCGCTTGCGTGGCATCGTGCTTGGTGCGGATGGTGCGCCGTCGCCTGGCGCCAACGTCAGCGTGCGGCCGGGCCTCAACGCGTTCCTCGCTCAGTTGACCGACCGCCAGTATCGCTGGCTTGACACGGTTGCGGATGAGAATGGTCGGTTCGATATCCCGGGCGTTCCCGAGGGTGCAGGTTACACGGTCTCCGCAACGGCACCGTCGATCGCGCTGGAAGAAGTGCATGGCGTTGGCATCAAGGCTGGCCAAGTCACGACGCTGACGATTCAAGGACATCAGGGTGCGCGCATCTCTGGTCGCGTTCTCGATCCCTCTGGCGAACCGATGCCGAACGCGAGCATCGCGATGATCTACCTCGACATCAGTCGAGTGTTGTTCTCCGCCGATGGGCGAGCCGAGCCAATCATCACCAACGAGGAAGGCTACTTCGAACTCGAACACGTTGGCGCCGGCCGCGTCGCGGTGGTCGCTGCAGCGACGGACGTAGCGCCGAGCAACATTGTCGAACTCGCCGTCGTCGACGGCGGCGTCTACGACGACTTGCTGCTCGAACTGGGCGAAGGCACGGCCGTTGCCGGCATGGTTGTCGACGACGAAGACAACCCCGTTGCTGGTGCTGCGGTCGAGATGCGACCGTTCGAGCGGCCGAACGATCCGCAGTTCATGAAGATGATGCTGAAGGTTCGTCGGGTCGAAACCACGACCGACATCAATGGTCGTTTCGTCGTCAAGGGCATGACCGGCGAACAGATCGTGATCCAGGCCAGCAAGGCGGGCTATACGACGGCGATCGCCTCCGGCTATGGACTCGATGACGAGGACATCATCGTCAAGGTGCAACGCGGTGTGACGATTCGCGGCACGGTCATGGCTGGAGAAGACGCGGTCAAGCGCTTCCGAGTCGAGGCGCGCACGCGTGAGATTCCAAAGGACAAGGACGGCAACGTCATTGCCGTGGATGCGAGTTCGGGGAGCAATGGACGTCGCTGGGGTCGTGATCGTGACAATGGCGGCGGCCCGCCGTGGGCCAGTCGTCTGACCAAGCGCACGCGTCAGCTACCCGAAGGCCAGACCATGGGTGGCCGTGGCATGGACGGCAATTGGCGCGAGATCCAGGCGGTCGACGGCAAGTTCACGCTCACCGGCATCCCGCCGGGCCGGGTGCGCATTCGTGTTCGCGCTGAGGGATACCTCGAGCCGGAGACGCAGACCATCGACCTCGGTCCCGCTGCAAGCTCAGAAGAACTCGTGTTCGAAATGGTCGGCGGCCAACCGGTCTCAGGCCGAATCGTCGATGAAGCCGGCGCGCCGGTTAGCGATGCGCAGGTTACGGCCTACAAGAAGAAGGACGACAGTGAAGACGGTGGCAGTAGCCGCATGTCGTTCAACTTCTCAATCGACCCGGAGGACTTCGATTTCCTGGCGATGTCGACCAGTCGTCGCAGCGCGATGAGCAGCAGCAAGGGCGAGTTCACGATCGCGGCGCTTGAGCCAGGGGAGTATCGCTTTACGGCGCGTCACCCGGACATGGCGAAGTCGTCGACCAAGAACGTCATCGTCAAGGCCGGTCTTGATACGCCGATCGTCGAGATCGCGATCGATGCCGGTGGCGCGGTCGAAGGCACGGTGACGGGCTTGGCGATGCGGCCGTTGTCCGATGCGTTCATGGTGGCACTCAGTCTGCAGGCTGGCTCGATGCGCAGCGGCACGACCGACAAGAATGGCTACTACAAGATTGAAGGACTGCCGCCTGGCCAATACGTGGTGTTCAAGTCGCGCATGGATGAGCGCGCCGACAACATCGGCCTGGAGTTGATGAGCAACATGCGGATGAAGACCGTGACCGTGCGTCGCGGCAAGGTCGTGCGACTCGACGTGCACGATGAAGGCGAAGACGGCGTGCGTGTTTTTGGCACCGTTCGCGAGAATGGTGTGCCGGTGCCGCGCGCGTTGATCACCGTCATGGGCAGCGATCGCGAAGGTTTGCTCGGCATGGGTGTTCGCGCTAACGCCGCCAACATGGAAGGCCGCTACGAGTTGGTTGGCATCAAGCCGGGTGATTACGTGATGCAGGTGACGCGCTTCCAAGGGCAGCCGGTGCAAACGACGTTCGAAGTCGAAGTGCCAGAGGAGATGTCCGACTACGCCTTCGACATCGATTTGCCGACGAGCACGATTACCGGCAAGGTCATCGATACGCGTGGCAACCCGGTCAAGGACGTGCGCGTCACGCTAGGCAGCGAGGACAGTGGCCTGTCGGGCGCTGATGGTTTGATCGGCATGATTGCTGCCAATGGCCTCAGCCAAGCGAGCACCAACGATGAGGGCGAGTTCACCATGAAGTCGGTCGCCGCTGGCACGTATCGCCTGACCGCCGGTAGTCGCATGGGTGGCCGCGGTCGTGGCCGTCGCCGTGACGCCGATGAACCGCAGTATGGTGAGGCGAGCGTCGATGACGTGATCATCGATGGCGTCAGCCCGAGAGGCGACATTGTCATTCAGGTGCCGCTCGCTGGCAAGATCACTGGCATCGTGTTGGACGGCTCCAACATGCCCGTGGCGAATGCCGAGATCGCATTTTCGTCCGAGGAGCAGAGCAAAGGCCGCAAGCGAGGCAACCCACTGCTCGATCTGATGAGTTCGCAACAACCGGTTCGAACCGGTGATGACGGTCGCTTTGAGATCCCTGGTATGACGCCGGGCACCTACTCGTTGAGCGTCGAAAGTGAAGCGCTCAAGGCTGGCAAGCTTGACGACGTCATGGTGCAAGAAGATCTACCGACCGAAGTGACGCTGCATGTCGTCACCGGTGCGACGCTGCGCGTGCGTGCGACCAACGTCAGCAAGAAGCAGATTCCGTTCGGCAACATCTCGCTGCTCGATGGCCGCGGCAAGCCGGTCGTCAGCCGCGTTTCGACCTTCCAGGTCATGAAGCGGTTGATGAGCAGCCGTGATGATGTCGAAGACTCCGGTTGGTATACGTTCGGCAGTGTGCCTCCGGACACCTACACGGCGGTCTTGCGCGAGGATGGTCAGCCGGACATTCGGATCACGCGCACGATTCGCGACGGTGAGAAGGTCGAGTGGGACATCGACCTTGAAGCGGAATTGGCAGCCCGCGAGCGCGACAAGGAAAAGAAGAAGTAGCCGCTGCCGACGGTAGCGCGCGATAAGGGGTGGACGAATGTGAGGCGCTGCCCACAATGGTTCGACCATGCCTTCTCTCCGCGCCGCATTGACGTTTTTCGTCGGACTGCTGTTGTTCGCCGCACCAGCATCCGCCACTTGGTCGATCATTATCGTCAACCTCCTCACCGGGGAAGTTGCGGTTGGTATCGCAACCTGCCTGACTGGCTTTGACCTGCGACCAAACACGGTCGTGATCGTTCCGGGTCACGGCGCGGCGGCGGCGCAGTCCTTTGTCGGGCCGTTGTCATTGCGCCAACTGATTCGCGATGGCTTCCTCACGGGTGAGTCGGCAGCGCAGATCTTGGCGAACTTGGCCGCGGCAGATTCTGGCCACCAAATGCGCCAATACGGCATCGTCAGCATGATTGGTGGTGAAGTGACGTTCACCGGCAATCAGGCTGGCGCGTGGGCTGGCGGCGTGGTCGGCCAGGTCGGCAACTTCCGCTACGCGATCCAAGGCAACGTGCTGACCGGGCAGCCAGTGATTGCGGCCGCCGAACAAGCCGTTCTGAACACGGCCGGCGACCTGCCTGACAAGTTGATGGCAGCAATGCAAGCGGCTCGCATGATGGGCGGCGATGGTCGCTGCTCTTGCTCGTCGAGCAGCCCGACTGCCTGTGGCTCGCCGCCGGCTAGCTTCAACAAGTCATCGCACATCGCGTTGATGATTGTTAGCCGACCGAGTGACGTCGACTTGCCGTGCGGTTCGGGTTCTGGTGGTTGTGGCAGTGGTGATTACTGGCTCGACCTCAACGTCGCCAACCAGCCGGCAAGCGCGCCCGATCCCGTTGTGCAGTTGCAGGGCATGTTCAACACCTGGAAGGCCAACCAAGTCGGGCGTCCGGATCACTACGAATCGTTGGTGTCCATGAGTGGCACGACGATACGTGCCAATGGCGTCGACTCGGTGACGGCGACGGTCGAGCTGCGCGATAAGAATGGCACGCCGCTTGGCAATGCCTTGCCGTTGACGGTTGGCCTCGCGCCGAACTCAACGGTCTCGAACGTCACGTTCAGTCCGGCAACGGCTGAGCCAAATGGCACCTACACGTTCACGATGCAGGGCAATCTCAACGCTGGCGTCGCGATGCTCGACATTGCCGCCAACGATGCGTTTGGACGAGTTGGTGTGTGGCCGCGGCCGATGGTGACAGTGCTCGATCTGTTTGGTGCCTGTGGCGCCGGCGCTATTCCCGATGGCCAAGGTGGCGCGTTGCCAGCGCTCAAGGTCAATGGCTCGGCCGGCGAGGATCGTGTCGTCGAGGTCGGCTACGCGCAGCCGTTCACGTTGACGCTCGATCCGCCGGTTGGCGTCCCGAACACGTTTCCGATCGGTCTGTTCGCGCTGTGGGTTAACAACGGCCAGCCGCTGCCAGGAAGTGTGCTGCCGCTCAGTCCAGTAGGCGGCTCGATGTGCTTCACGCCGTCACTGCTCGCGCCCGGCGCACCCAACGTGTTGCTGGCGGATTCCTTTGGCCTCGGTGGTTTGATCGCCGCGACGCCAACCCCGTGGAGCCTGACGATCCCGGGTTTGCCGCTCATTCTCGATGCTTCCCTGCAGGGCGTGATGATGGTCGATCCGCAGGCGACGATCGCCGCGACCAATGCTGTCTACATGCGGCTGCGGCCATTGCCGGTTCCGGAGATCCAATTGATCTCGCCCCAATCGCCACTAGTGGGGCAGACGGTGTCCGTCACCGGCAGCAACTTCTTCGCCGGCATGGTTGGCCGCATCGGCACAACGTTCGTGCCGCTCCTGGTCCAGTCGGCCACGCAGTTGCAGTTCCCGATGCCGGCCGGTGTCCCGTGCGATTCCGTCTTTGAAATCGCCAACCCCGGTAGCGCGTTGGTGTCGGCGTCCATCAACGGTACGCCGGGGATCACCAACATCCCAATCAGTGTTGGCCCAGCCGCAGGCGGCAGCACGTTCTACGTGATCGGCAGCAACATGAGTGGTTCCACGGTGCTGATCGGCGGCGCGCCGATGATCGTTTCTGCCCAAACAGCAACGGCAATCATCGGCACGACGCCGCCTGGCGTTGCGGGACCGGCGATCGTCACGGTGACCAACGCGAACGGCTGCCAAGACGTCGGCACGTTTACTTACCTGTAAGCCCTGTAAGCGAAGCTTGCAGGCGGCGATCATCGGCAGGCGGCTAGCCATCGGTTAGGCCGCCGCTGCACTTCGGGCAAGGCGCGTTCGATGCGCCAGAACCCCTTGATGAACGGTTCGCCGCGCGTCATCCAAACGACGTCGTCGTGCGTTAGGCCAAACGCTTGCCCGACCGCGATATCGATCGCCGTGGTCAGTGCGCGCCGATCCTCCGCATCGACCGCGGGCACGCATTGTTCGCGCCAGCCTTCACGTTCGGCAAGCTGCCACAGCTCATCCGTCCACGGCGTCGTCGCACACATGCGCAAGGCGAGTTGCGCCAGTTGCGTCGTGGTCGCGTCGTTAATCTTGGGCAGCATGCAGTCGGTCAGTAGGAAGCGGTTCAGGTTGGTGCCGGCGAGTCGCATGCGCAAAGCCCAGTCAAATGGCAGTGAGGCGAGCATTGCGGTGCCAGCAGCGAGTTGTCGCAACGGCTGCGAAGTCGCGACGCGCGGCTTCAGTACGCCCAATGAGTTGCCGCACGGCACATCGGGTAGCAGGCATGCGATTGCCGTGCGTTCATTGGTGGCGTTGGACAACGCACGCAAGCCAATGCGCGCGGCGCCTCGTTTGGCGGCCCCATCATGCCACGTAGCGGCATCGACGAGATACAACGGCCGCAGTTCATTGGCCGTCGTCGGCGTGCGCCACTTCGTCTTGTGGCCGATGCCGCAATCGTGTGCACCGGAGTTGGCCTGCAGGTCGTAGATCATCGCGCCTTGCCGCAGCGCCAGCAGGTCCGGGTGACCTGCACGTCGCCAGACCCCGCGGTCGTTATGGCGATAGCCGTCGTGTTCGGCCTGTTCGCGTTGCACGAACCGATGGCGGTCCGACGTCATGTTGAAGTCGCCTTGCCGCCACATGAATGCCCCGCGTTCGCCTAGTAGCGGTCGTCCGCGGGCTTGCATGCGGGTCAGGATGTCTAGGTCGCGGCGCGTGTCGACTTCGACGAACGTGCCTGCGTGCGGGCTGAGCCGCTGCAGTTCTTCCCGTCGGTAGACGACGTGCGCTGGTTCGGCGGCTGCCCACTCGTCGATGTGATTGCGACCGAACGCGACTTGCACCTGGGTCGTCTTGCCGCCCTTGGTTGCAACGATCGCACCAAATCGATAGCGGCTGTCGATGGCGAAGATGCGTTCGCGGTTCTCGAAGCCAAACAGCCATTGCCAGTCGCACTTGTCGAGCAACAGTCGGCGCAGTGGCTCGGCATCGCGATCAAACCATAGGCTTGCTGGCACGATCAAACCGAGCCGGCCGCCTGGTCGCAGTAGTTGCACCGCTCGCTCTACAAATAGCCGATACGTGTAGAGCTTGCCCTTGCCCTGGTGGTGGAAGTGCGGCCGCAGCGCCGCGACGCGCGCCTTCGCATTCTCACCATCTTGCAACGTCGCCCAGGGCGGGTTGGTCAGGACGCAATCGAACGACTCGGGCTCCAGATCCGTCAAGCCATCGCCAACGCACATCGATACGTGGGGTTCGTCGCGTGCGAGCAACGCAGTCTCGGCGATGCGCGTTGCCTGCTCATCCAAGTCGATGCCATGAAATGCCGCAGCCCGTGCACCGTCTGCTCGCAGCACGTCTGAAGCCGCCAGCAAAAACGAGCCGCCGCCAACCGCCGGGTCACAGATCCGCAGGGGTCTCGCAGCGCTCTCTGTCAGCAGCGGCAGAAGAGTGCGCCGGGCCGTCGGCAGCGCCAGTTCGATCGGCGTGAACCACACCCCATCGCGCTTGCGTTGTTCGTGAGGTAGAGCGTTCTGATAACGTTCGGTCTCTTCGCTCCAGGTATCGTTGCCGTCACTCACAAGAACAGGTTGCCCGCTAGTGGCTCAGAGGCAAGCAGTGGTCTCAAGGAAGCTGCTAGTGTTATCGCTCGCGTGTCTGCTGCTCGCCGCGTGTGGCGCGTCGCTGGCCAACCCTCGGCAGCTTCCGATCTACGTGCCGCGCGCGGACCGTATGTTTGACGCTACATGGCTTGAACTGCATGTCAAGCGCGATGGTCGGGTGTGGTACGGCGACCGCATGATCTTCGATCCTGCCACCGAAGACCCCGACGTCCTGCGCAGAGCTCTAGTTGAACTGCGAAGATCCGCCCTTCACCAGGGCCACATCATCGAGCATCCGTCAGCCGACAACCCCCTCGATCAACGCATCCTAGCACCCGTGCTGATCCGTTCGCACAAGCACGCCGAATGGGTTCACACGCACTGATGGTTCTATTTGCCACACCACAACTCAGCTGCCAGACGCTGCGCCTAGCGCTACTGGAAGCCTGATTCCTGCGTACTGTACCCGGTTCAAACCACAGGCCGCGCGCAAGCGCGGCCTGTGGTTTGAACCGGGTACAGTACGCAGGAATCAGTACGCAGGAACATTACGCAGATTCTGGGGCTTCACATCGTTTCTGCTGGGAAGTCGGCTTGGCGTAGTTGCGTTAGGATGTGCTCGACGTGTTGGGCGCCCTTGGTCTCCATTACGACGTGTAGTTCGGCTTCGCGTGGGGCGAGATTGTTGAATAGGCGCTGGTGCTCGATGTCGATTACGTCGGCGCCGGCCGCACCAATCATCTGCGTCACTCGCGAGAGAACGCCTGGCACGTCGTGGATTTGGATGCGCAGTTTCGCGATCTTGCCGTCGCGCTTGAGTCCGCGCAGCAGCACCGTCGACAACATGCGGCGGTCGATGTTGCCGCCGCAGATCACTAGGCCGACATCGCGGTTTTGAAACATCTGCGGGTAGCGCAGCACTGCGGCGAATCCTGCCGCACCAGCACCTTCGGCGACGACCTTCTGTTGCGCGGCCAGGGTCTGCACCGCGTTTTCGATGTCTGATTCGCTGACCAGCAACACGTCTTCGAGGTGCTCCTTGAGGATCTTCATCGGGATCGCGCCCGGAGCCTTCACCGCAATGCCGTCAGCCAGCGTGTGCGTGTTGAACTTCGGCACCGGGTCGCCGCGCAATGCCGCCCGCATTGAGGGGCACCCTTCCGTCTGCACACCAAGAATGCGAATGCTCGGCTTGACGTGTTTTGCCCACAGCGCCATGCCGGCGCACAGCCCGCCGCCGCCGATCGGTATGACCAGCGTGTCGAGGTGTGGTGCGTCTTCGAGCATCTCGCGCGCGGTCGTGCCTTGTCCGGCGACGATGTCCTCATCATCGTAGGGGTGCACAAACACCAGTCCGCTCTGTTCGGCCATTTCCTTGGCATGCTCGGCGCATTCGGCCACTGATTCGCCCAGCAACAGCACCGTGGCGCCGTGGCCCTCGGTGCGCTCGACCTTGGCGAACGGCGTCGTCAGCGGCATCACGATCGTTGCCTGCAAGCCAAGGCGGCCAGCGTGGTAGGCAACGCCTTGGGCATGGTTGCCAGCCGATGCTGCGATCACCCCAGTCGGCGGGTTGTCCGATGCGGCGAGCTTTTGCAGCTTGTGGCAACTGCCGCGGTCCTTGAACGAGCCGGTGTATTGGAGGTTCTCCAATTTGAGCCACAGCCGCACGCTTAACGGCTCGCCGAGTCGCGGCGCTGGCACAGTGGGGGTGCGCAAGACGTGATCACGAATCGCTTCGTGCGCCTGTTCAATATCGTGTGGAGTGACTGCCATGCAGGCGGCGAGCCTATCAGCTGGCTAAGATGCCGCCCATGCCAGAACTGTTATGGAGCCTCGTCCTACTCTGGAATGTGCTAACGCTCGCCACGTTTGGCTGGGACAAGATGCGGAGCAAGCGACAAGGTCGCCGCGTTCCCGAACGCACCTTGTTGTGGATGCTGTTCTCGACTGGATGGGTCGGTGCGTGGCTAGCGATGTCGTGGTTTCGGCACAAAACCATCAAGCAGCCATTCCGGCGCTACGCGATCACGTGGACGGTGATCAATCCGTTCTGGGTCCTGTTGTGGTGGACCTGGCAGAACGCCGGCTCCTAGCCGTCTCAGTCTGCTCAGTCACCTCAGGCGTAGCGCTTACAGCAGCAACCGCTGGCCAGTCTTGGTGCGCGAACTAAGCAGCAGTCGCTCCTGCATCGCACGCCGCATCACGATCCGAATCGACGGGATTGCGTCATCGGTAAACAGGATGAAGATCGGCTGGTTGAACGATAGGCGCTTGATGAAGTGGTAGCCGTATTGCGTCTCAATGACGTCGGTCGTGCACTCGCCATCGTTGATCGACCAGGCCGCGCGGCACAGTGTCGCCGGCAAACGATCGTCAAAACGGTGCACACCGGGCAGTTCGCCGCCGGTCTTGGCAGTGCGCGTGTCATCGGAGAACTGGCGCACCAGGTCCGCGAAGTTGGAGCCATCGGGACGCAGCCGCGCCTTGACCTCGGCGATGCGAGCGTTCGCGCGCGCAATGCCATCGTCCTTGAGCAGGATGCCGGTGCCGCCATCGCGGTGTTGGATCAGCAGATGCTGGACCGTGACCTGGCCACCCATGAAGCGCGGGTTGGCGTTAAAAAAGTCACGCAGCTGTCGGCGCGTGTAGTCCTCCGGCTCCAGCAGATCGAGCATGCCCTGCAGCTCGGCGCTCAAGCCGCGCTTCAGTTGGAACTCGGCGAGCATGCTGTTGACCCGTGTCTGCGACGGTTCTGGTCGGCCCTGCAAGCGTCGGCTCTCAATCACCCGGCCGAGGTAGACCTCAAAGCTTGCCTTCAATGATGCAGCCTGCGCCTTCTCGAGGTCGACTGGGTCAATCAGGATTTCGATGCGTTGTCGCAGCGCTTCCATGTCCGCGAATTGACGCACCCATGGGGCTGCCAAGTCGGACTGGAGGTAGCGTGCAAACGACGGCTCCGTCGCCACCAGCTTCTTAAAGCCTGGGTAGTGCCGCGCGTCGATGTGGTCGACGAGGTCGCCGAGCGTCAGCGTCTTTTGGCCAACGACCGCGATCGCCTTGTCCCGATCTTGCGGGTAGCGCCGCACGATAAAGTGCGGACCCTGATCGGTCGCCAGCTGGCGGTTCTGGTCGGCAACCGGTTTGGTGGGGGCAGCCGTCTCTTGAGCGGATGCCGCAAGCGACAGGCCAAGGGTGAGGCAGGCGATGGTTAGGTGGCGGGTCAACATGAGCATCGAACGGCAATAGCAAGCGTGCGCGAGAGCGTCACACCTATATGTGCGCTCGGCAGCATAACTCCTAAGCTTGAGGGATCAGGTCTCGTCCTTGGACAACATCTGGATCCAGAGCAAGACGAGCTTGAGCATGGTGGGGGTCAGCAAGGCCAGCAATGCGGCGTGCCATCGGCGGTTGCGCGCCATCATGTGGTAGGCGCTCTAGGCGAAGATGGCGAAGGGTAGGGCAAACTCGGTCACCCAGAGCCAGGCGGTCCACATCGGCGGCAGTCGCAGTGCAATAAGCTTCAATATCAGCTGCCGCAGCGCGCCAATTCCGGTTGCGTAGGCAGTCCGCGCCCCGTGACCAGTGCTGGACCCTCGAGTGACAACCGGTTCTCCACTTGGCGGTCGTAATTTCGCGCAGACGCAGTGGCATGACGACCAGATGCTGCCCGCATTCGCCGCAGAACCGGATCGATGCCACCGACGATTCACAGTTCGGGCACGTGATCATTGCTCTCAGCTGAATCGGCATCGGGATTGTCACCGATATCGCATTAACCACTCCGTTCACGATGCCGATGCTCCGCGGTCGCCAACGTTGCTTGCGCCAAGGGCGCCATGAGAGTTCGATGATGACTGTGACCGTGCCAGAACGCACCCGACTGATCGATGCCATCGAGGCAAGGTTCTGCCTTGACCGTGACAACCGATCCGGCGCGAGCGGTGTGCGTTACTTCTTCGCCCCTGGCCGCATCAACCTCGTCGGCGCGCACCTCGACTATAGCGGCGGCGATGTGATGCCCATGGCCGTCGACCGCGGCATCTATGCGGGTGTCAGGCCGCGCAACGATGGTCGCATTCGTTTGCGCAGCATCGACCAAGAGCTCGAAGTCGAAGTTGGCTTCGACGAAGTCGGCGACATCACCCAGCCTGAGTGGGCATGGGCCGGCTACCCGCTCGGCATCTTCCGTAGCTTCCAACGCGAGCACGGTTTGAACCAAGGCTTCGACGCAGTCTTCGCCGGCAACTTGCCGATGGCGTCCGGCCTATCGTCGTCCGCCGCGATCGAAGTCGTGACCGCGATGGCGCTCAACGAGATCTACAGCGTTGGCCTTGGTCGCGAACAGATTGCCAGCCTGGCGCACCGCGCTGAGAATGACTTCGTCGGCGTGCGCTGCGGCATCATGGATCAATACGCATCGGCACTCGGCAGGCCGGGCCACGTGCTTTGGATGCATTGCCAAGGACCGCGCTGGGAGCACGTTCCGTTTGATCCCGATGCATGCGAGGTGCTCGTGATGAACACCAAGAAGCCGCGTAAACTCGCCGCGAGTGGCTTCAACAAGCGTGTTGCCGAATGTGTCGCCGCGCGCGAGTTCCTGAGCAAGAACGTGCGCGAACTGCCAAACCTCGCCTCGTTCTCGGTCGCCGACCTCGAGTCGTGTGAAGCAATCATGGATCCGGTGCTCTACCGCCGCGCCCGCCACGTGGTCACCGAGATGGCCCGTATCTCCGCGGGTGCTGCCGCGTTGCGCGAGCACGACTACGCGGGCCTTGGCGCACAACTCAACGCTAGCCATGTGTCGACGGCGACTGACTACGATGTCAGTTGCGACGAACTCGACGTGATCACCGACGCGGCGCGCGCGTGCGACGCGGTGCTCGGTGCGCGCCTGACCGGTGCCGGCTTCGGAGGCTGTGCGATTGCGTTGATTACGCCCGGTCACCGCGAAGAGGTCGCCGCGCACGTCCGCCAGGTGTTCGAGCAGCGCTTCTCGGTGGTGCCAGGGTTTGACCTGTTGCGCATCGGCGACGGCCCTGGCGAAATCACCGCATGAGCATGACTGAGTGCGGCGCGTTCGACCACTAGTCGGACCAAACGTTCACTCGCGGGCAGTGTCGCTGACGAACGTGCGTTCCGTCGTTGCCGCTCAAGTAGTCGAGGCGTTCCCGTTAGGGTCCTCGAGGCCGTGCCGGTTGAGGCGGCCGCCCGTAGACTCTGGATGTGCGCGTCGAATTGTCGTCGCCGCACCGTTCGTTTCGGGTCCTGCTAAGGAGGCACTACAGATGGAAAAAGCGATTGTGGTGGTTGTAGATCTCGCGCAACCAGTCAAAAAGCGCGATGCGGCGATCACAGAGGGTCTGATGGAGCTCAATCAGCACCTCGCCGATGGATGGCGTGTGAAGAACTCGTCCGGAATGTCGGGCACGGCACACTTGCTCGCCGCAAACCTTGTAATCCTTGAGCGTGATGCCTGATCCCGATTACGACGACGAAGCAGTCGAAGAGAAGTGGTGCGCGGAAATGCGCACGCAGGCCCTTCAATATCTTGAGACACAGCGAGCCTTGCACGGCGAAGTGGGGGAGTGGCCGGCGTGGCACATCGCTCCTTACGTTTCTATCTGGGCGGTCGAAAGTGTCGCGACACCAGGTCGGGTCGGCTGGTGGGTTGTGTCTGGCGACCTGCCGACCGACTACGTGTCTGCGGAGGTGATCGAGCATCCTCGGGACGCGATGCAGTCGTTTGCCGATCGGTGGAAGGGCTACGCAGCTGCCGTTCGGGACGGGTCGGCGTTTGATGGCGTCGAGATCGCTGGGGTCCGTGACGATCCCGAGGGCATGTTGCCGGTGCTCGAGAGTCGAGCGGAGGCGCTCGCCGAATGGGCTGCTGATGATTCGCTGTGGCAAGAGGCCTAGCGCCTTGAATCAGGCACTGATTGCGGCCGGGCATCGGTTCGCAAACGTGCGTCCGGGCATCGGCCTACAAGAACCCGCCGTCGACCCCGATCACCTGCCCCGTTACATAGCTCGCAGGTTCGGAAGCCAAGAACGCGATCACAGCCGCAACTTCGTCGGCTTTGCCCATGCGTTGCATTGGGATCATGTTCTTCACGAAGTCCGGCACGCTTGCGGTCATGTCGGTCTCGATCAGGCCAGGGGCGACTGCGTTGACCGTGATGTTGCGCTTCGCCATCTCGATCGCGAGCGACTTGGTGGCGCCGATGATGCCAGCTTTGGCAGCGGCGTAGTTGCTCTGGCCGCGGTTGCCCTTGATCGCGGAGATCGAGGACATGTTGATGATGCGGCCCCAGCGCTTCTGGACCATCTGCATCAGTAGCGGCTTGGTGACGTTGTAGAAACCGCCTAGGGTCGTCTGGATGACGTCGTTCCACGCCTCGGGCGACATCGCTGGCAGCGGCGCATCTCTGACGATGCCGGCGTTGTTGACGATGACCGAGATCGGGCGCTTGTCCGTCAGCAGTTGTTCGAGTGCCGTCTGGGTCGCTGCGGTGTCGGCGACGTCAAACTGGATGGCTTCGGCTTCGCCGCCAGCCTCGGTGATGGAGTTCACGACGGATGCCGCCGCATCCGAGTTGCTGTGGTAGTTGACGATGACCGGGTGGCCCATCAGGGCAAGATGCCGGCATACGGCGGCGCCGATGCCGCGGCTGCCACCGGTTACGAGTGCGCGACGTTCCGAAGCGGGGGTGCTCATGGCATCCGGGAATACTTGGCAACAAGGGTAAACGTCAAGCAACGCCTTGAGGTCAGACTCGTTGTTGCATGCCGTCGTTGATCCCGCACACTCCATATATTATGCCGATGCGAAACCCTGCCCGTTGGGGGCTTACCCTGACTCTGTTGACGCTTGCTCCGATGACCTCCTGTCGGGTTGCGCAGCCACCTCAATGCGAAACCGCTGGCATGCGGATTGAGGTGACCTCGTGCCGCCAGAAGCGTGGTCACATCGATTGCCGGGTGACCATTTGGAACGACCACGACGATCAGGTGGCCTTTGACCATGGCACCGTTCGCCTGATGTGGGGCGATGACCGCGAATGCTCGATTCGCCCGCCGCGTCGTCCCGTCCCGATCACCGTTGGGCCGCGCGCCAGAGGGGAGCAGCGCTGGACTTTTGAGCCTGGGGAAGCCTTGCCCAAGGGTCCCTACTCAGTCGAGATCCGCGACTTCAAGATTGATGGCCTGCCGTCGGGTGAGACGGCGGTGTTTACGATTAATCTGTAACGGGCAGTGAGCAAACTTGGGCGGGAGCAGTCTACGCCCCTTTGCCCTGGCTCTCGATTGCGGTGATGATGGCGTCATGCCGTTCTTACGTCGCCAAGCCTTAGACCGCCGAACGTTTCTTCGTGGCGGTGCCGCATGCATGGCGTTGCCGTGGCTCGATGCGATGGCGCCGGCAATGTCTGGCCCACCTAAAGGCAAGCCGCGCGCCGTCTTCGTCTACGCGCCCAACGGCATGAACATGGAAGAGTGGCGGCCGAAGGGTCAAGGTCACGGTGCCAAGTTTGGCGGCACTCTGACGTCGCTCGAACCGCTGCGCAAACGGCTCACAGCGTTCTCTGGCCTCGGCATCGACGCTGGCAGTGCGCACGGCGACGGACCCGGTGACCATGCCCGTGCGGTGTCGACCTACTTGACGTGCGCGCATCCTCGCAAGACTGGCGGTGCGGATATCCACGTGGGCGTGTCCGTGGACCAGGCGATTGCCAAGCAGATTGGTGGTGCGTCGCCGTTCGCGTCACTCGAAGTCGGCATGGACCGCGGCAAGTCGGCTGGTGTTTGCGATTCGGGCTACTCGTGTGCCTATAGCAACAACATGTCCTGGGTTGCGCCCGACCAGCCGGTTGCTAAGGAGGCGGATCCGCGGGCCGTGTTCGCGCGACTGTTCGGTGACCCTGAGTCGGCTCTCAATCGTGAGCAGCAGCGGCAGCAGCGCGATTGGGATCGTTCGGTGCTCGATTTGGTCAATGCCGATGCGAAGTCGCTGCGCAACAAGCTCGGTCCCGCTGACCGGCGCAAGTTGGAGCAATACCTAGAGTCGGTTCGTGAGCTCGAGAAGCGGTTGCAGCAGGAGCCGGAAGAAGAGGAGCTGACGCCGGTTCCGGATGGCTTGCTAGATGGCAGCCGCGACTTCCCGAAGAAGCTTCAGCTGATGTATGAGCTAGTGGTGCTCGCGTTGACGACCGAGCGCACGCGCGTTGTGACGTTCATGCTCGGCAATGGTGGCAGCAACCGCAGCTTCCGGTTCCTCGGGGTTCCCGAAGGTCACCATACGCTTAGTCATCATGGCAAGGTCGAGAAGAAGCGCGCGGCGATTGCGAAGATCGACCGCTTCTACGTCGACCAGTTCGCCAGCTTCTTGCAGCGCCTGACCGAGCAACAAGACGGCGACGCGGACCTGCTGAGTAACAGTCTGGTCCTATACGGCTCCGGCATCAGCGACGGCAACCGCCACAACCATCACGACCTGCCGATGCTGCTGTGTGGCGAAGGCGCCGGCGCAGCGAAGGCGCAAGGGCACATCACCCACGCCAACAAGACGCCCATGGCCAACCTCTACCTGTCGGTCATGAAAGCAATGGGTTGTCGCGCCGACCAATTCGCCGACAGCCGCGAGCCACTCCGCCTGCGCTAGCCCACCCCAGGGCCCTGCGTACTGAGCCTTGCGTACTC